>CAYZUJ010000009.1:0-20655 GCA_964481375.1 uncultured Neisseria sp.
TTAGAGTATTCTAATTTGATGGATTTTTAATAACTGCTTATCCCGAATTCGCGTAAGTTAATACTAGACAATAAATAATCTAACCCAGTTTGTCTTTCTACGTTACTATTTAATAATGTTTTTATCGAATCATCTTGAAAATACATTAATATAGTTTTTTTTGCTCTAGTTACTGCTGTATATAATAGTTCTCTAGACAACATTGTATTTATATTAGATTTTTCTTTATCATTTTCTGGAATAACTATAATAACATTATCGAATTCTGAACCTTGCGATTTATGAATAGTTAAAGCATAAGCTAACTCATATTTAGGTAATAGCTCTGGAATAAATTCTTCCTTATCTTCAAATAGTATCAATGTTTTATTATCTTTTATCACACAAATACCAATATCTCCATTATATAGTCCCAAATTATAATCATTTTCTAAAATAATAACAGGTCTACCTGTATACCAAACACTACTTACTCGAAGATACTTTTTTACTAAAATTTCAATTTGATTATTTAAATTAATTACGCCTAATTTGCCTATTCTTGTTAAACACAAAATTGCTACTTGTCTAAATATTTGAAATAAGGTAGCAAAAGATATATTATCAGAAGTTTTTATAAAATTTAAATAATTAATAATATTTATTTCATTATTAAAATCAAATAAGTCTCTCAAAATCAAAGATAAATCGGGATTTTTCAGCTTTACTTTACTTGTATCTAATAAACTATTTATAACAAAGTCTAATCGATTATACAGTATATTTTCAGCAAATTTACTAATCTCTATATTGCTTCTATTGCTAATTAATAGTTCTGATACTATATTTTCCTTTTTGGCAAAAACTTCACTGGAATAACTTTTAATTAAGGAGGCAAAAACATACCCTTCTTCTACAGAAGATAACTGATTTTTGTCTCCTAAAAATACTATATGCTTAATGCTATTTTGCTCAACAGCATTTAATAATTTATAAAATAAGGGTAAACTAATCATTGAGGCTTCATCAATAATAAGAACATCTACATTCAAAGGGCTATTCTCATTATAATTAAAATAAATATCATTTATTTTATAGTTAAGTAGTTTATGAATTGTTCCAAAATTTATCTCATCAATTTTTTTCTGCAAAAATGAAATATCTAATCCTAGAGAATCTGACAGCATAAATATATTATTATATATTGATTCTTTAATTCTTGCTGAAGCTTTACCAGTTGGTGCGCAGACTTGTATATTAAGGTTATCATATAACTGAATTAATACCCATAATAATAAAACAACTGTAGTGGTTTTACCAGTTCCAGGACCTCCAGTAATAATGCTTAATTTATTAAACAAAGAGGTATTAATTGCATTTAATTGCTCAAAATTAGGAAAACCACTATATATTTTACTCTTCAAGGCTTTCACTAAATTATCCGCCAAATTTTTATCAACTTTGGATGACACTTGTAGCTGTTTTAGTTTTTTAGCTATTTCTAATTCATAATAAAAATGTCGAGTAATGTATAAAATATTTTTTTTGGAATTTACTAAAGGAATCTGCATTAAAGTTAACGGTTTAATAGCTAAACAGCCATCTTTTAAACTATAATACCCTACTAAATTACTTTTTTCTAAAATATTTAAAACATAATTTAAATCAATATTTTCTTTTATATTTTTTAAATCTAAATTATTAATATCTAAGCAAGTACTCCCCATCTCTAACCCATCTAAAACCTGTGTTATTATATGTTCTAAGATCAGCTGTTCTGATGGTTGTAAAGAGTTATTAGCTAAACTTAATAACTGTTGAATAAATGCTTTATAATCACTCATAATAACTTATCTAATTCATCAATTAAAGTTTGACATTCTTTATCTATATAAATACCCTCTTGAGAAACATCCTCGATAAATAATCCTCGTACATAATAATAAATTGCTCCACCAATTAAATTACTCGCATTTTCTATAGCTAAAGATACTTGTAAATAACGCTTAACTGCTACTAAATATAATAAATACTGTAAATAATAATGATTAAATGCATTAACAATTACTAAAGGATTATTTATATCTTTAGCATTTAATGTTGATTTATAATTGTTCAAACTGTTAGTTTTATAATCTAGAATCCAATATTTATTATCATATTCAAAAAATAAATCTATAAAACCATGTAAAAACCCCTTATCTATTGTCTTTAAACTTTTACATGCCTCTACATAAGGATGACTACTACCATAATATTTGGCTAATAAAGCCGCTATTTCTTTTGTTAAGTTAATTTTTTTATTAATTGGCAAATTAAATTCAAATTCATATATTACTTTATTTAACCCTGCTAAATTTAAACCATTTTCCATAAGTTTATGAGAAAAAACTTTATTTATAATAATTTTCAATTCATTATCATATGCAAGATTTATGTTATTTTTATTTAAAATTTCACTAACTTTAATATCAGTAAGTGGATAGTTTTCACAAAGCTCATGAAATAAAATACCAAATTTTGTTCCAGAACACTCATTTAAAACATTATACTTATACTTTGTTTTTATTAATTTAACTGGATCGTCATTATTTTCACTATGTGTAAGACTTGAATAACTTTGTCTAAAATACGTTTGAGAAAAATTAATATTGTTTGTAATAGATATAAAATATTTTTCTTCTTTATCTAATAATGGTGATTTTTCTAATTTAAGTTTAATTAAATTTTCTTTTAAAATACTTCTTTGATAATTTACTACTCCTGGTAAATTATCTGGATTTTTAATTGCTAAACCATCATTAGTAAAAAATTGGGGATAATTAAACAAAATATGTGATAAAGAGGTTGAATCATCTGCTACATAACCAAACAATTCAACTAGTTTTGAAAGTTTATATGTTTTACTATAGCCTTTTTTTGTATATTTTGGTTGAATAAGATAAATATAAATCCTTGCTTTTGCCCTAGTTAAAGTTACATAATTTAAACGATGAATCTCCTTATTACCTTGTTTTATAATTTTATTAGCTAACTCTTTATTTATAATTAACTCTGCTTTATCATTTCCACTGTCATCTTTATATTTAGAAAAAAATGGTAACTGATAACTAAAATCATTATTATCTACTTCTGGCTCTACTTTAAAATAAGGACAGAATAATATATCATACTCCAAACCCTTTGCTTTATGCTGTGTTGTTATTATAATTTGTTCATCATCATTATCTAGCCGAATTAATTCTTCACTATTACCATTTATATCTACTTCAACATCAGCTTTTAACTTACTTTTTAATTTTGCATTAACAATTTTTTGTTTAAACCACCGTTGTACTTCCAACCGATTTTTTAATTTTATATCTTGAACATTTAATAATTCTCCTAATTGAAATAAATTTGCCAATTCCCTATTAGAAAAACTTTTTAAACTATACTCTTTCACATCATTAACTAAACTATAAATTAATGAAACAATTCCATTAGTTTCCCATATTTGTTTATAATTAAAAAATAACTTTTGAATATCAGAAAAATCTGAAGTTTCAATATTTACTAACTTATCTATAGGATAATTAAATACTTGTGATGTAATTGCTCTTAATAATAACTTTTTGTTTCCTAAATTTAATATTGCTTTTAATATTAAGTTTAAATCATACGCCTCAGGAGTCGCAAAAATACTTCCTTGTTTTAATTCACTAGCTTTAATACCATATTCTTTAAAATGTTTAACTAAAATATCAGCTTCTTTATTTTTATTAACTAAAATTGCAATTTTGCTTAATAAATTAGGCGAAGTTTTTAATAATGCTAAAATCTCAAATGTTAATGCATTTAATAAATTAAGCTTTTTTTCTTCACTTTTTTGCCCATCTATAACTACTAAATGAACTTCCTCATCATAAAACTCGCTATTAACCCCATGCTCACTGCATACCCGTGTTAATTGTTCTTTTATTGGTATATTTATTAAATTTTCAATATTTACTTTTGCTACTACCTCTTTATGATAAATGTCCCCGCCAAAACAATCAGGATTGATATTATGGTTAAATAAATGATTGATAAAATTTACAATATTAGGATGAGATCTTCTATTTTCTTGTAATTCTAATTTATTATTAATTAAAGAACGCGCGGTTAAATATACATTAATATCTGCTCCGCGAAAACTATAAATTGCTTGCTTTGGATCGCCAACAACTATAAGAGTTCCACTGCCATCATATATTTTATTAAATATTTGCCATTGATAACTATCTGTATCTTGAAATTCATCAATAAAAGCTACTGGATAATTTGTTAGCAAATTATTTCTTAAATAAGAATTATTAGTAACGCTATCTGCTACTATCTGAATAAGCTCATTAAAACTAACCTCATTAACTAATTGAGAATATTTTTCATAATAATTTGCTAAATATTCAATAACCGCACTTAGAAAGTGTGCCATCACTATCGCTTTATTGCTAGGGTTAATTTCTTCTAAGAGCATTAAAATATTTGGGTTTTTAATTATAGTATATTTTAATTTAAATCTTCCCTTATCTAAAATAAATAAATCTTTAGGCAATTTATAAACTATAGCTTCAACTAAACCTAGAGAATTATTTTTGGCAAATAACATAGCTAAAGTATTATATACTTGACCAATATTAACTTTAAAATCGATATTATTAATAATTTTTTCACGAAAAAAATTATAAACCAGTTCAGTAAATAATTCATTTTTATCTTCTACCAATTTAAATGGGTAGTTAATATGACATTCAATTTGATAATCTTTTAATATTTTATTACAAAAACCATGAATAGTATAAATAGTAGCTAAATCAAAATTTTGTAAACTGCGTGATAATAGTGATATATCTTTCTGTAAGTTATATTTACGTAATACAATAAATTCCGAAAAAAATAAATTATCTTCAAAATAGTTCGAATCAGCTTGTAATTGAATCATAGAATCAATTGTTTTTTTTATCTGTTCATTTATACGAGTTTTTAATTCATTTACCGCAGCATTAGTAAATGTTACTACTAAAATTTCCTCTAATCTAAGGCGCTTTTCCAACAAAACTTTTATAAATAATCGTTCAATTGTCCAAGTTTTTCCGGTTCCTGCACTAGCTTCTATTATAAACTGTGAATCTTTTACAAAATTAATAATCTGAATTGGATGTAAAATCATAATATGGATGTTTTATTACAAGGTTTAATTAATGCACTTAAAAGCAATACTGGAATATAAAAATATGTTTCTAAAAAATAATTGGTTGCTACAAAAAATAAATATGCATATAATCCTATAGCTAAATAATTAGGTTTTTCAACTATATTTTTATTATACCATCTAAATGTAGTGATGGAAACAATTATTAAAAAGCTAACTATTTGAATAAAATATAAAATCTTATAAGTTGATGCAAAATTAAAAATTGTAGCTAAACTAAATGAAATATCATAAAACCTACCTCCTGAATTTTGACCCATACTTGGAGTGGAATAAGATAAAAAATCTATAAAACTCCCACCAATAAATAACCACATAATAAGAATAAATACTAGAATAGAAATTAACCAGTTGATAAATAACTGTCTAATGTTCTTACTTATAATTAACAATAAAAATGGATATAAAACCCAAGCAAATTGCAATGTTGCTATAAAAATACCTAAAATAATAGCATTAAGATATTTTGGTACTACTTCAATATAAAGAGCTAATATAACTATTTCCAATAAATATAATTGAAAATATAAATCATGACGCATTAAAAAATATGGATTTAAAAATAATAAACATAATAAATATTGATTAATTTTTGGCAGTTTATCAAAATCTAGAGCAATAACTAATAATATTGAAATATAATAAAATAAACCCCATACTCTAAATTCAATAGAGAAAAAATGTGCTGGTAAATAAGAAACCCAAGTTAAAGGAAAATAACGCGGGATACCAATGTTAGCAAATAATTGTTTATACGGGCTTTGATTAGCTAAAAAATTAGTAATTGCTACATCAATAGCACTCAACATATCTGAACGAAATGGTGTTAAAGGAAAATAAACAATACTTATGCATTCATGTAATATAAAGAATATACAACATGACAAAAATAAATATTTAAAACTAAATTTTTTTAAAATAAATCCAATAACTATCAAGTTAAGAATGTCAATCAGATATAATAAGATTGGCAATTTATAACCAAAATGCTCAAAATCTTTATATTGTGCTAAATCATAAAATAACACAAAAGAACTAGCCAACCATATCATTAATAAAAACACTTTGTCTACATATTCCAATAACCATTTATCAATTTTGAGCCAAATTATGATAAAAAAACTTAAAGTAAGAATAAAAAAACATATATAGCCTATATCAATTCCATATTCACCTAATAATACCCATGGATACTTTGCACCAATTCCTAACCAAAATAACGGGAAATAAAATATTAATAATAACTGTAATCTTTGTAAAAAACTTTTATTAAACATTTTTATTTTCCTTTAAATATCATTTACTATAAGGAAGATTTTCAATATTATGAAAATTTGTACAATAATATAAGTTTAAAGTCAATTCTGATAAACCTGAGCGCTTAATTTCAACTCCTTGAATTTGCTTTAAACTATCACAATAAGGTAGAACATTTTTAATAGATGGATCTTCACCTTTAGTAATAATTATTGCATTTTTACCTACTAAATCTTTTTCATTAGAAAAATAAATATAATTTCTTGCGTCTTGATTAAAACATATTATATCTTTATTTCCCTTTAATGCCCAATCAACTTTACCACTCATCCACCATTTAGTAGTTCCAACAAATAAATTAGGATCTTTAAGCCAGCCATTATTAGAAAACGCATCTTTTAAATCAGTATAATCATAACCATCCATTGTTGCATCATAGGCACCACCACCTGTATGCATTGCTATCCATTTAGGCCCATACCAAGTCCATAACCCTGTTTGCATGTGAATAGCTAAAAAAGAAAAAGCTATTACGGTAAAAGTTACACTTCCTATGATCCATCTTTTAACAATTCGTCTATATTTACTCGCACCTTCTAATTTTTCTTGAACCATCTTCCCTAAAGGAATAAATAGCATCATGTACCCAGGAGCCTGCCAATGAAAATGATATTGTAAATCAGCCCATAAAGTTATAATCGTAAAAAATACTATGGGAGTAATAGCTAACCAAAAACAAAACCCATATACAAAATTAACTTGGCGTAATTTAAATGATTTTATTAACTCAAAAATAAGGGGAACCCATATCCATGGCAATAACCATAATGATTGCCCCAAAATGCTTCTAAAAAACCAATCAAAATGTATTTTAAAATTTCCACCATCTAGTGCCCGTGAACCTTGAAATAAAAAAGAAACGAAATGATGTTCATAATTCCATATAAAAATAGGAATTGCAAATAATAAACTTATAAAAATAGATAAATATAAACCAGGATGAGTTAACCAATGCCTGTATTTTTTGTTAGTAATAATAAAAAGAAATAAGCCTATAACTAAAAAAATAGCATGATATTTACTAAGAATAGTAAGGCCTAATGCTATCCCACTTAAAATAAACCAATAATAAATAATTTTTGAATTTGCTTTTACTTCTTCTTTATGCAAAAATATAATTTGGATTAAACAATAAACATAGCAAACCCAAAAAAACATTAGAAAAGCATCAGGTTGAAACCAAGTGCCTGCTAAAACAAAAACTCCACTTATACTAATAAATAAAACTGAATAAAACCCTGCAACTGTATTAAATAATTTTTTAGTTATTAAAAAAAGAAGCCAACTGGTACCAAAAAATGATACTAATGCCGGTAACCTTAAAACTAAAGATGTTTCTCCAAATATTCGCATTAAAATACCACTAACCCACATAAAAAATGGCGGCTGATCAAAATAGCTAAGAGATAAAATTCTAGCCCCACCATAATAGTATGATTCACCAATACCAAGCCCCGTCCATTTACCAATAGCAAATCGCCCAATAAATGTTAAAAACATCACATATAACGTATATCTTGTAGCATTTTTCTCATTAATCAACATTATTCATTTTCTCCCATATATTATAAAAACTTTAATTTTAATACCATTATCAATGCTTCAATAAAAATCTTTGAAGACATTTTTGATTGACCCACACGCCTATCTTCAAAAATAATTGGTATTTCCTTAACTTTAAAGCCTTTACGAATAGTTTTATAAGTAGTTTCTATTTGAAATGAATAACCATTAGATTTTAAAGAATTAATATCTATAGACTCTAATACCTTACTACGCCAACACTTAAAACCACCTGTTAAATCACGTATTTTAATGCCCAAAATAGTTCGCGCATATAAACTACCACCTTGGCTAATTACCCTACGAATAAATCCCCAATTTACCACCCCTCCACCAGCTACATATCTACTTCCTAAAACTAAATCATTAGTTTTAATAGCTTCCAAAAATTGCGGAATATATTTAGGATTATGTGAGAAATCTGCATCCATCTGCATAATTACATCATATTTATTATTAAGAGCCCAATTAAAACCATCAACATAAGCTGTACCTAGCCCTAATTTACCTTTTCGCTTAATAAGAAATAGTTTATCTTTATAGTTTTTTTCTTTAAGATTCTCTACTATCTCATATGTTTTATCAGGAGAGTTGTCATCAATTACTAAAATATTTACTTCAGGAGCAAAAGAATAAATATCATTAATTAAATCTTCTATATTCTCTCTTTCATTATAAGTAGCTACCATAATTAAAACTCGCATTAAAAACCCCTAAAAAAATTTATAACTTTATTTAATATCATTTTTTGCTTCAAATATATAAAGTTTATTTTCAGATATATTATTTTTGAAAACCGGTACATTAATTAATTCAACTTTACTAAAATATTGCTGTAATATTTCTATGTTTTTATAATCATTAACATCACAAATAAAAATTGCTTGTTTTATAAGTAAAGTTAAACTATCATTCCAATACTGATAAGAATGTGCATATTTAAACTTTTTCAAAACATATACTCTTTTATTTAAATAATACCATCCTCTAGAAGCTGTTCCATAATCACAACCAAGTAAAACCGTACTATCTTTTAAATATGGCCTTACTTCATTAAACATTTCCTGATTACCAAAGAAAACATTTATTGCTGAAATACGTTCATGCAATTTTGACGGTAAAAACTTCATCGGTAGTTTAATAATAACAAAAATCACACTAATTAAAATTAGACTACTAATATAAATCCACCGGTGATTAAAATAATTTATCCAATATGCGGTAATTATTAAAGCTGAAATATATGCTGCACCTGTCCAATTAGCCTCCATATGGGAAAAAAAACTACAAAATGCAAAAAATATAATTACAAATAAAAAAGGCCACAGTAGAAAACTTAATTTGTCATTCTTTAAATTAATTTTTCTATATCTAATTAAATAATATATAAGAGGTAATGAAATTATGGGATTAAATACCAAAATCTGCGAACCTAAATAATCAAAAAATGTTGCAAACCTTACCACCCTACCATCTAATCCATGTCTTACTTGAAATAAAAATGATACCCAATTATGATTGAAATTCCAAATTATAACTGGTGTAAATAATAATATTGATAAAAAGAATGCAATATACACTTCTTTCCTTAATAAATAATAACGATACTTATTAGAAAAAAGAAGAAAAAAAAATAATCCGGGAAAAATTAAAAAAGCAATATATTTAGATAACAAGGCTAATCCTCCAGATACACCTGCTAGATAAATATATCTTGGTTTTTCTTCAAACACTCCAACATAAAAAAAGTACAAAGTCATAGCCCAAAACATAAATAATGGGTTATCTGGAGTTACTAAAAAAAACTGTCCTTGTAGCATTGGCCAAGCTAGGGCTAAAATGATTGCTATATTTGCTACTCGTTTATCAAACATACGTAAAGCTAATTTAAAAACTACTAAAGTAGTGATAAAAGTACAAATTAAAGCTGGCAACCTAACAAAAAACTCACTATCATTAAATAAAGTGGCTAATTTAATCAAATATGCAACCATAGGGGGATGATCAAAATAAGATAACTGTATATTCTTAGACCAAGCCCAATAATATGCTTCATCATAATGTAGTTGAAACTGAGAATTGAAAAACGCATTAGTAATGAAAAATACAATCAACAATAACAAAACTTTTTTATCCATCAATTTCACCATAATATTTTTACTCATTTATTCTAATTAATCTGTTGCATTTACTATTGCTAATATTAATTCACCTACTAGCCAAACAAATATACCACTAAAAATAATATCACTCACATAATGCCCTCCTTGTAATATCCTAATAATTCCTATAAAAGTCCCGCCAACCCCTGCTACTAAAAGCCCTCTTCTTCTGTAACCTAAAGCTAGAAAAGGTATCCCCATAAAAAACCCTATTGATGCATGACCTGAGGGAAAACTATTATCATTACTCGCTTTAAAATGAGGTTTCCAAAATGGAGAAAATGTTTTACCGTCACGAAGTACTTGGTATGGTCTAGGTCTCCCCCAATTATCTTTAAATACTACATTTATGATCAAACCAGGCCCTAATGCTAATGAAGTTAATACAATTATAGTAAATTGTTGTATTTTTTTAAAATTTCCTATTTTAAAAACTTTACTTAAAATTAATAAACAAATCGGAAGAATAATAAAACCTGCAGTAATCCAAGAAATAGATTTATAAATAGCTATAACCCAAAACTTATTTTGCCCGTAAAACTCCTTAGATAAATTATCAAAAGGCAAAAATGCAATATGTTGATCTATTTGAGATGAGTATATTAAAAATAACATAAACAGCAAAACTGATGTAATTACATATATATTTTTAGATAACATTTAAAAACCTTAAAATAATATAGGTTTAACGTAATATTTGCCGAGTTTGCCAATGAATAATAGTTGATGGATTTTTTGCATAACCTATTAATCCTGGTATTATCATTACAGAATGGTTAAATTGCTTTTGACAATCTGCATATGTTTTAATTGGTTTATGACCAGATTTATTTGCAGAAGTAGAAACTAATGGCATATTTAAATAATTGCAAAGCTCAATAACATATTTATGTTTACTAACTCTAACTGCTAATTCTTTATTTTTGCCTAATAAATTAGATGGTACATTTTTTAAATTTGCAGGGAGTACCAAAGTAAAAAACCCCGGCCAATATTTATCAATTTCTAATTGATCAATTAATTTAATGGGTTGGATTAATTTTTCTAGCTGCTTTTGCTTTGATGCAATAACAATCATACCTTTACTAGGATCCCTTCCCTTTATTTCAATTATTTTATCAACTGCTTTATAATCAAAAGGATTACAACCTAATCCATAGCAAGATTCAGTAGGGTAAGCAATCACACCCCCATTTAAAATATGAGTTTTAATTTTTTTCAATAAATCTATTGGATAATAATCCATCATTTATTACTCATAAAAAGTTTAACTAATGTCAGCCATAAAATTTTAATATCTTGGTAAAATGAGCGGTGATTAATATAAAAAAAGGCAAAATCTAATTTTATAGGCAATATCTTCTCAACATATGCCTTATGCACATCTATTTCTTTAGCTAATAACTCATTTTCATTTATCATGTTAATTGATGCCCAATCAGTTATACCTGGCTTTACTGATAAAATAACTTTTCTTATATTTTCCGGATAAAGATCTACATATTCAATAACTTCAGGCCTAGGCCCTACTAAACTCATTTCACCGATTAAAACATTTATTAATTGTGGTAATTCGTCTATTTTAGTTTTACGCAAAAATTTACCAATTTTTGTTATCCTAACATCATCAGATACTGTTATTTTTAGCCCCATAGTTTCTGCATTTTCAACCATAGTTCTAAATTTATATATTTTAAAAACTTTACCATTTAAACCAACTCTTTCTTGCTTGAAAAATACCGGCCCTTTTGATGTAAATTTAATTATAATTGCTATTAAAATAAATATTGGCGTTAATAATATTAACCCAAAAAGAGCAAAAACAATATCAAATAATCTTTTGACAAACATCTTTTATTGCCAATATTACTTTAGTTTGGTCTTCATCCTTCATTTTAGTATAAATTGGTAAACTAACTGCTGTTTTATAATAAGAGTTAGCAATAGGAAAATCTTCCATCTTTAATTTATATTCATTTTTCCAATAAGGTTGTAAATGTAATGGAATAAAATGAACACTTGTTCCAACCCCTAACTCACTCATATTTTGAATAAATTCATCACGCTTCAAAGATAGTCTATCTTCTAAATTTATTACAAATAAATGCCATGAATGATTATAAGTGTGTTTTGCATGAGGAATTGACAAATGTAGTTCTTTTAATTCTTCTATATATCTTAAAGCCATTTTAGTCCGTTTTTGATGAAATTTATCTGCTTTGGTTAATTGCACTATCCCAATACTACTTGCAATATCTGTTAAATTATATTTAAAACCAGGTGCTACTACTTCATAATACCATGAAGGTTTAACTGAAACATAACGATCAAAAGCATCTCTATTTATGCCATGCAAACGCATTATCCTGCATCTATTAGCAATTTGTGCATCCTTAGTAACAATCATTCCACCCTCACCAGTAGTAATTGTTTTTGTTGCATAAAAACTAAAAACAACAGCATCACTTGCATGTTGCCCTATAATAACATCATTAATTTTACTAGGCAATGCATGTGCAGCATCTTCTATTATTTTAAGATTATGCTTTTTTGCAATAGCAATTATTTTATTCATATCACAAGCTAACCCCGCAAAATGGACTGGAATTATAGCTTTTGTTTTATTAGTAACTTTTGCTTCAATTTGATTAATATCTATGTTTAAAGTTTCAGGGTCAATATCAACAAATACTGGATGTGCACCAAGATAACGAATTATTTCAGCTGTTGCAGTAAAAGTAAGCGTGGTTGTAATAACTTCGTCATCTTTTCCTATCCCGCATGCCTCTAAAGCTAAATGCAACCCCGAAGTAGCCGAATTAACTGCAATTGCATGCAAATCACCACCTAAATATTGGGCAAAATCTAATTCAAACTCTTTAGTTTTTGCTCCTGTAGTAATCCAACCAGTCTTTAATGTTTTAAAGACTGCTTCAACCTCTTCATCACCTATATCTGGTAAAGCAAATGGTAGAAAATTACTCATTATTAACTATCGCCTAATATATTACCAACTTGCTGTGCAGTTTTAGAAATTAATACTGGTTTGGCATCTTCAAATTTTAAATTTGTTTTTTCTGCAACTGAAGAAACCCTAGTTCTATATTTAGACCATATTTTATTTTGTCGAACTGAAATCTCTACATCAGTAATTAAAGAATATATTTTATTTGTAACCATTTTATCGGCAACCCAAGAAGCTGCAGCTACCGAAGCCCCAACTCCAAGACCCCAAGCAGTGCTACCTGTAGCATAACCAACTACAACACCTGCTAGAGCACCTGTTGCAACTGAACCAAAACCATCTCTGTTACTTTTCCATACATCATCTTGTGATTTCGCTTGACCAAACTGTACTACGTTAATCTGGATCATATCATGAGCTTTATTAAAATCACTTACTACTGTCCATCCATTCGTTCGAAGATTTTGCTTAATTTGCAAAGCTAAATCAAATAAATTTTCAGCAGCACCATTTTTAACTTCTACAAAAACTGTTTTTTTCTCTAAAGACACCGGCTCTAAAAATATACTATTACTCATTTTAGATTCAACATTTAAATCCCCATGCTCAATTTGAGTAGAAACTGCAGCACAAGCAGATAACAAAATACTTATTATTAAAATAATAGTATTTCTTAATCTTACATTCATATTATCAATTAATCCTATAAAAATAACTAAACCTATTACAAATAGGTTCATTATTATAACACATAAGATTAATATCAATAACGGTTGTTACTCATACATTTCATTGATTTTAATTATTTAAGTAGTTACTTAATATATCAAATAATTAAAATAATTCTTTAGCTAATCCAATATATGTATGTGGAGTTAAATTTAATAATATTTGCTTATCAATTTCAGGTATTTCTAACGAATTTACAAACTCGTTAATCTTTACTGCATCTATTTTTTTGCCTCGAGTTAATTCTTTTAGTTTTTCATAAGCATTATGAACTCCTGCTTTACGCATAACCATTTGAATTGGTTCTGCCAGTAATTCCCAATTATTATCTAAATCTAAATTTATTACCTCTTGATTAATTTCTAGTTTATCCAAACCCTTTAATAATGAATTATAAGCAAGAACACTATATGAAATTGCAACACCAATATTTCGTAATACAGTTGAATCGCTGAGATCTCTTTGCCATCTTGATATAGGTAACTTTTCCGATAAATGATTAAGAATACTATTAGCCAACCCCAAATTACCTTCACAGTTCTCGAAATCAATAGGGTTCACTTTATGAGGCATAGTTGAACTACCAACTTCCCCATCTTTAACACGTTGCCTAAAATAATTAATAGCAATATATCCCCAAATATCCCGAGCAAAATCAAGTAAAATAATATTAATTCGCCGTAAATTATCGAATATTTCCGCCATGTAATCATGTGGCTCAATTTGTGTAGTATATGGATTAAATGTAAGCCCCAATCCTTCTACAAATTTTTTACTTACTTCAACCCACTTGATATTAGGAAAACTAATAAGATGTGCGTTATAATTGCCTACTGCTCCATTAATTTTACCCAAGATCTCACTGCTATTTAATTGTTTTAATTGACGCCTTAATCTATAATAAATATTATAAAATTCTTTTCCCATTGTCGTTGGTGTTGCTGGCTGTCCATGAGTTCTACTCATCATTGCTATTTCTTTATAAAGATATGCCTGATTTTCAATTTTATTATAAATTTTATTTATTTCTATAGATAAAACCTTATCTTTTAAATCTTTGAGCATAAGTGCATAACTTAAATTATTAATATCTTCAGAAGTACAAGCAAAATGAATAAATTCTCTATATCTATTTAATTGCTGATGATTTTTAAATTGATCTTTTAAATAATATTCTATGGCTTTAACATCATGATTCGTGGTCTTTTCTATTGTTTTAATCTGATTACAGACAGAAATATCATAATTTTTTACAATATTATCTAAATAATTTATGTCTTCATCTACTAATTTAGGCAAACCAAAATCTTCTATAGCAAATAGTAGCTTCAGCCACTCTATTTCAACTATTAATCGATATTTAATCAAAGCAAATTCAGAAACTATAAAAGATAATTGATTTACCTGCTCAAAATAACGACCATCTAATGGTGATATTGCTAAAACTCTATCCATAAAAAACCTTAAAAATAAATATATTAATACCAAGATTATACACAAAAAGATAAATACTAATAATTAAAAACTGCCTACCCCCCAATTCTCGGGGTGACTCTCATTATAAAACTTAATATAATGGTTGCTTTAAAAAATCCGGGTAAATAAAATGCATAAAAGAAATGGCTTTTCAATGCTTGAAATGCTAGCAGCTTTTTTAGGCACTATTACAGCTATAACAGCAAGGTTATCAAGACAGCATCAAAATGAAAGTTTAAAGTTACAAGCGTTATTTTTTGCTAAGGGCGGTAATAGATATATAACCGCACATTATTCCCTATTCCAAAATTTATTATCTCCTACTGGGGAAATTACTGAAAATGTAATTACTATTCCTGGAGAAACATTAATTAGTGAAGGTTTTTTACCTGCACCAAAAAATAAACCATTAAAAAATTACTTAGGTCAGATACCCTGTTTAGTCGTTACATGGGACGGACAAGAATTAAATGGACTTTTATACTATCGTTCAACAGATAAGAGTAGATATTTATCAGAACAAAGAGTATTTTCTGGTTTAAATGCAATTGGAGCAGCAGCTGGATATTATCAAAATGGCAATATATATGGAGCAGCAAGAGATTGGCGAATGATCAATGTAAATTCTATTTTTGTTGCTCAAGGGCTAGACCCAACAAATGGTGAAAATCCAGATGCTTTTAAATGTGCAGGTACTGGAATTGCTCAAAATAGTTATGTAATTAACTTAAGCTATATGAATAGAATGAATAATAAACTACCTCTAACAGATGCATTATTTACTACCGCAGATGATACCACAGAAAAACCTGATGATCCAAAAAATAACAACGTTATGCTAACTGATTTAAATATGGACTATGCTCCTGATAGTGAAGATAAAAACGCTATAATTTTTCAAAATAATGAAAGTTGTCCATTTGATCCAAATGATAAGGATCATAAACAAATGAAAAAATGTGTAAAACAACAGCTAGGAATAGTAGCAGGCACCGATGAAGATGGGCAAAAAGTAGTAAGAATTACTGGTTTCGTACAAGATCCTAATTCTAAAAGTAAGTCAAAATCTGATATTGCCTATGTAGGTCAATTAACAGCAGCTTCATTTCAGCCAACATTAGCTAAACTAATTGGTGATCCTTGTACCCCAAAATTACTAGGTTCTTTTGCAAAAATTACACTAGATGATAGTGGCCGACCAATTGGCAGAGATTATAGAGGAAAAAACTTCACTTACCCTATTCCTATTTCTTCAAATCTAGTTTGTCAGCTAAGTGTGCTTTGCCCTGATGATACGAAACAAGATGATAAGCATTTGTACTGTTGGTTGCCTAGCTCAACCTTAACTTATGATGTAAACCCTAACTTAACAGCACCAGAGATGTATGTAGCACCTGCAGGATTTGCTATTGTTCCTGGTAGCGTAGAATATACTGATGTAGTATTTACTCCAGAAATGGAAGCACTAGTGGCTGGAAGATGGAAAGATAATTGGTGGGCAGGACCTAGATGTACTTCGGAAGAATGCATGAATATGACTTCTGGAGATTTTAATTGTCACGAATTTGGCCACATATTTTTTGTTCCATGGGAATCATTTGGCACTTGGCAACCAGTAACAATTTTGCATGAAATTTATATAAGACCTGATGATTTTTATTTTGCAATTCCGGGACAGGAAGATCAACCAGCAAATAGAGACCCAAATGTTGGTTATAAATTGACCGATACAGGGTTAATATCAGCAGCTTATGGAAAATATAGATATTGGTGGAAAACCTGGGACGGAATTGGTCCTACAGCTGATTATCATTGCACACATTGGTTTTGGGCAGATGGAAGAATAGGCAGACAACCGTTAGTAATGACTAAAGTTAGATTAAGTAATGATCCATTGTTTTTATCTATTACTGTGCCAGTAGATGGAACAAGTCAAAGTTATAAAAACTAAAAAATTTTTATTATTTAACAATTTTAAAAGAGAGGTTTTATGAAATTAACAAAATATGCACATTTATTGTTAATAAGCACCCTTACAGGTTGCATAGGAAATAATGGCAAATCTGGCGGTGGTAGCAATAGTGGTGGCGGTGGTGACGGACCATTAGAAGTAAAGCTACACCCTATAACCATGCAATTTAGTGGTGAATCTTTTCCCAGCGGAACTCCTGAAAGCTTTGTTGATTTACGTTTAGTTGGCTCTCACCCTAAGTATAAATTAACTTTTACAAATACAAATACAGTTGCAATTAAAAGCCCATATTGGGCTGACGTTGATCAAGACTGGGCTGCTGTACAAGCTTTAAAGTTATATAACTTACCATTAAATCAAGAACCTACTACAGACCAATTACTTAATTTTTATTCTAAAAATCCAGCAATTAATAAAACTATATATAATGAAACAGATAATAGTGATGATTGCAGAACTCATAAAAAAATTTTAAAACCAAATGAATCATGTTCAATATATATGATAGGCACCTGGTTTCCAAATTTTAATGATTATTCTGATATGAGTTACCCTATTAGATATATAGTTGACCCAGTAAATGCAGATGAGAAAATAAAAGGTATATTGGTAAATCAATGTAGATGGGAATATCCTAGAGGATATAAATGTAATTCAGATAGTGATAAATCATTGTTTATAAATTTCAAAATGACAGTAGCAGATACAATAGCAAATTCATTTGGTTATATTAGTGACAGCGGTAATTTTACCTATTCTGGAGAAGATGATCCATCTCATGAATTTATGATTAATATTAAAAAAATCCCTATAACTTATAAAAATAATGTATTTAGCTATGGAACCCCAGAGTTAGTACTTAGAACAAACAGTAAATGGACAATGCCTGATCTTGCACTTGATTATTCTGGAGATAACATTTGGGTTCAAGCTTACCCAAATCATTATTTAATTGTAACAAAACCTGATAGCACCGATGATTATGGCAAAGATTATGACGTTCCAAATGGCTGGAGAGTTGGTAGTGTTAGCGTAGCTGCAAGAAGACTTATTATGAATGGCCGAGATGGGAGTACATGGGTAAATGTTACTGATATAGAAAACCTGATTTCTTATGGAAGTGTTGTTTATAATAAAGTTACGGATTCTTTTGAATCAACAGGTGTTTTTCAAGTATATGACGTTGATTCAAATGGTGTAGTAATTGGTAAAAAAGATTCATTTTATAAAGATAGCTTTCTTGGTTGTTGGATAAAAAATAACAATAATAAATATGAGTTTCATTCTTTAGAAGGATATTCGGGTGACTATTATAAACATAATGATTTTATTCAGGGTTTTAGAAGTTATAGTTCTATTTATTTGCCTATGTATATTCCAAATACTGGCGAAGATAGTTACGGTTTATTTAAAGTGCATACAAAAGACAGTACAGGCAAACCAGCTTGTTATATTGATGCAGATGATTTTATTATTATGCCTAGCAATATAAATACTAGTGGATTTACCATTAGCAATACAGAAAAATTTACTGCTATAAGCGATAAAAACAATAAATGGTTTATCTTTGATCCAGCAAAAGTTTATTTAGGAAAATAAATAACCTATTTTTATAATATCAACTTGCCCTGATATTGTCAGGGCAAGTATATAGCTAAAAATTTTATTAAATCATTATTACAATTATTTAATCACTTCAATAAATTAACAAGTGAAGGCAAAACATATTCTGTTAAATGCATCTGTTCATTATTAAAAATAAATTGTGACTCCCTCATATAGAATTCTTTTTGCTTTAATTGATAACCTAATTTAATTATATATTCATACACTATTGAATTAAAAATCTGTTGAGGTAATATAACTTTAATTTGCATATTTACACGTTTAATCCCTGAATCGGGCTTAAATAATTTTTCACCAATAGGATTATTAGCTGCATCTTGTAATATTTTCATAAAAACGGAATTATTTGTATTTGTTTCGCTAATAGCTATCATTACTGGTAAATTGTTTAAATTAATAGAAACAATTCGCTGAAAAACTTCATTCATTATCCCTGAAAATAAAACCTTAACTTCATAATTTTTAGATATTTTCTTAAATCTATAAGTAGTTGACCCGTAATCGTTTAGAAACTCTTGAAATTTTTTTTGCATTACTTTTCCAATAACAATATTATTCTACAGTAACGCTTTTAGCTAAATTTCTAGGTTTATCTACATCTGTACCTTTAATTAACGCTGTATGGTAAGCTAATAGCTGTAATGGAATAGTATAAATAATCGGCAATAAATAACTCTCTATATTTGTAAGCGGCATTTGTATTACTTTATGGCATTTTCTTAATATTTCATCGTCACTATCTGTTAATAAATATATTATTCCATGACGTGCTAAAATTTCTTGAACATTTGATTTCATTTTACTCATTAATATATCTTTAGGCATAATTATGATAGATGGCATATTTCTATCAATTAAAGCTAATGGTCCATGCTTTAATTCACCAGCTGCATATGCTTCTGCATGTATATATGAAATCTCTTTTAATTTTAAAGCCCCCTCCATTGCTATTGGATACATAGTATTGCGACCCAAAAATAACGCATGCTCTTTATGCTCAAATTCTTTAGATATTTTTTTAATTTCCGGTTCTAACTTTAATGCTTCAAGAACTAATTGCGGAAGTTTTTTAAAATCACGCTCCATTTTTTGTTCATCGCTAATAGTTAAATTACCTCTAACTTTAGCTAATGTTGCTGCTAAATATAAAAGCACTACTAATTGTGTAGTAAATGCTTTAGTAGATGCAACTCCAATTTCAGGTCCTGCTTGAGTTAATATTTTTAATTTTGATAAACGAACTAAACTACTTTCCGGAACATTACATACTGTTAATGTGTTCACCATCCCTAACTCCTGCATATATTTAACACAGGCTAAAGTATCCGCAGTTTCTCCAGATTGAGAAATACTAATAATAAGTGTTTTATTATTAATTG
Source organism: uncultured Neisseria sp. (assembly GCA_964481375.1). GTDB lineage: Bacteria > Pseudomonadota > Gammaproteobacteria > Burkholderiales > UBA11063 > Aquella. The sequence continues at coordinate 20,402 of CAYZUJ010000009.1, forward strand.
GAATTTTACGGTAACGATATTCACTTGCTATATCAACATTACATTCTAGTTTAGCAATTTCCTCTATCCAATATTTTGCAATTAGTCCTGCATTATAACTGGTTCCACAGGCAATAATTTGTACTTGATCTATTTGCTCAAAAATTTCTTTTGCTTCTCTTCCAAACAATTTAGGATTAAAAAAATTTCCTAAGCTTTGTAATGTTTCCGCTATAGCTGTGGGTTGCTCAAAAATTTCTTTTTGCATGTAGTGT
>CAYZUJ010000009.1:20665-29046 GCA_964481375.1 uncultured Neisseria sp.
GTCGATATTGACCTAATTCAGATTGTTTGGCTAATAAATCACTAGTAACCACTACCCTATTAATAAGTTTATCTGTATTATCATAAATCTTATAATTTGCTAATTCTATACTTGCTATATCACCATCTTCTAAATAAATTACTTTATTAGTAATAGGCAATAGCGCTGCAATGTCTGAAGCAAAAAACATCTCATTAATGCCTACACCCAATACTAAAGGCGAACCTAGACGTGCGCATACAACTTCATGTATGTTATTTTTGCAAATAACTGCAATAGCATATGCACCATGAAGTTTTTTAACTGCTAATTTAGTTGCTGATAATAAATCATTATTTTTTATGTAATATGAATGGATTAAATGAACAATTACTTCAGAATCCGTATCAGATTTAAAAACATAACCTTTATTAATTAAATCTTCTTTTATTTCTACATAATTTTCAATAATACCATTATGAACTATTGCTAATTCATCATGAGAAAAATGCGGGTGAGCATTAGCTTCTGTTACTACCCCATGAGTAGCCCAACGTGTATGTCCTATACCCATGCAACCTTTTAATTGATGTTTTTTACATATATTTTCTAATTCTTTAACCCTATCCGTAACCCTTTCGCGAACCAATTTTTGTTTATCATCAATAATAGCAATTCCCACTGAATCATAACCTCTATACTCTAACCTTGATAAACCTTCTAAAATAATTGGTACCACGTTTCTTTCACTTACTCCACCCACAATGCCACACATAATTTTATTCTTTCAAAAATATTTTTTAGTAATTTCATATAGCATTTTTATAAATATTTTATTTCCATTTAAACAAGGAATATAATTATATATAACCCCTCCATTAAATAAAAATAAATCTTTATTTAAAATTGCTATTTCCTCCAATGTTTCTAAACAATCACTAACAAATCCTGGGCAAATTATATCAATATTTTTAGTTCCTGTTTTTGCTAAATTACATAATACATCGCTAGTTGATGGCAAAAGCCAATCCTGCCACCCAAATTTAGATTGAAATGTTATTTTATATTCATCATCTTTTAAATCTAGGTGTTTTACAATTAACTCAGTAGTCCTTAAACATTCCTTATAATATACATCGCCATCCTCTATTATTTTTTTTGGTAGTGAATGATAACTAAAAATTAATTTTTCACCACGCCCAAAACTATCCCAAGAAGATTTTATTTGTGTAACTAATGCCTTAATATATAACTCATTTTCATTAAAACCATGGAGAAAGTTAATTGTCGGTAAATACAGTTTATTTTTATAAAATTTATGTACTTGATCAAATAACGATAATGTCGTAGTGCTAGAAAATTGAGGATATAGTGGAATTAATAATAAATTACTAATATCATACTTTGAATGAGCTAGACTTAAAACTGCATTAATATTTGCTGACTCTGAATAACAAAATGCATTTTCAATTATTATATCTTTTGAAACTAATTTAGATAATTCATTTTTTTGTTTTTGAGTATAATATATTAATGGAGACATACATTCGTTATTATCTTTATATATCCATATTTTTTTATATTGATTAACTAATTTTTTTGAACGCTTAGGTAAAATTAAAAAATTTAAGAGAGGTAACCAAATAATTTTTGGGATACTTACTACTCTGGAATCAGATAAAAAAGTCTTAAGAAACTTTTTAATTGAATGCACATTTAATTGTTCCGGAGAACCTAAATTAACCAGTAGAACCAAAGATTTTGATTTCATTAAACCCTTTATATACCCTCATAATTATATTTTCTGTTCTTGTTTTTTTATAAGACGTTTCATATTAGCTTTATGTTTATATAATACAAAAATTGCTATTATAATTGTAGCGCCAAAATAAGCATTATTCCCCATTAATAAAAAAGCATATATAGGTGCAAAAATCATGGAAACTATAGCTGATAATGATGACATTTTTGATAACTTAAATATCAATAACCAAGTTAATATTACTAATAACCCTAACCAAGGATTGAAAGCTAGCATTACCCCTAATGATGTTGCAAACCCCTTTCCACCTTTAAACTTAAAATAAATAGGAAAAATATGCCCAATAACAACTGCTATACCACATAAAGCAATTATAGTTTTGGCGTGCTCAACTCCTCCTAATACTAATTGGGCAATACCTACTGCTAAGACACCTTTTAAAAAATCACCTAAAAAAGTAAAAATTGCAGCTTTCTTATTACCACTACGCATAACATTGGTAGCACCAGCATTATGGGAACCATATGTTCTTGGATCGTCAATTTTCATAAATTTACTAGAAATAATAGCAAATAGTACTGAACCTAAAAAATAAGATAAAATAATTAAAAAATATAACATTCGAATGTCTCCCTATATTTAAATAAATTAAACATATTTACATTGTAATTTCAATTGTATTTAACTTTTATTAATATTTAATATTTACTTCCAGCTGTTGATTTAGATTTGTTGGGTTTACATTAAAATTAACGCTATCACTTGGTTTTATAGGAACTAAAAAATTATTGCCTGATTTCTGAATTACATCTCTAGTTGGTTTATCTTGTAATGCATTTTGATTAACAGTTGATTTTGCATAATTGCTTGTTGCTGAATTTTCAACAATAGATGAATTATCTGCTATAGCACTACCTTTATAGGTCATTACTTTTGCAATAGCAGTATTAACTTTCTTTTCACAAAATACATTATCACCTTTGTTTTGCATGCGATTACAGTACGAAGTAGTATCGCTAGCATTTCGCTTAATTTCTACTAAAGGCTTTACTGGTAAATCAGGATCTTCTTGACTAGGCATAATAAATTCAGGCACATAATCAGCTAACCCTAAAGCAAACGTACTTTTAATAATACACACCAATACAATATTTGATATTTTCATTATTAATACTTCACTTTGTCTATTTATTTTAAACCTGTAAATGTATTATATAGAAAATGAAGAACCACACCCGCAAGTTGTTGTTGCATTTGGATTCTTAATTGTAAATTGCGATCCTTCAAATGAATCTACATAATCAATTTCAGCACCCACTAAATATTGATAAGACATACTATCAACCAAAAGTTTAACATTGTCTTTTTCGATAACTAAATCATCTTCATTTATAATTTCATCAAAAGTAAATCCGTATTGAAACCCCGAACAACCCCCACCAGTTATAAAAACTCTTAATTTTAAATCTGGATTACCTTCTTCTTCAATTAATGCTTTAACTTTATTAACAGCATTTTGCGTAAAATTCATTGTATTTTCCAAAACCACTCCTAATTTATCATAATTTTTCCTGATATCATTTTATCATAAAATTGCTTTATTACATTAAAATAAAAATCCTCCCATAAGGAGGACTTCTATAAAAATTGAGAATATATATTTTTTATTTACTTATATTTGCTGCTGCAGCTACTTCTGAGGCAAAATCAACTGATTTTTTCTCAATTCCTTCACCTACTACAAACATTGCAAAAGAATTAACTTTTGCATTTTTGCTTAATAATAATTTTTCTACAGTTAAATCAGGATTTTTTATAAATGTTTGACCTAATAATGTTATTTCAGATAAGAATTTAGTAATTCTACCATCAACCATTTTTGCTATAATTTCAGCAGGTTTTCCTGATGCTAGAGCTTGTTGAGAATAAATACTTCTTTCTGATTCAATTTTTTCATTAGGAACATTTTGTGCAGATACACAAATTGGCTTACATGCAGCAATATGCATAGCTATATCTTTGCCTAATTCAAAATCCCCTACCAAATCTACTATAACACCAATTTTTTTACCATGCAGATAAGTCGCAACATTTCCATCACTTGCAAAATACTCAAACCTACGAACAGTAATATTTTCACCTAATTTTGCAATAATGTCTTTTCTAGTTTCTTCAATAGTTTTACCATTGTGCAATTTAACATCTGCTAATTGTTCAAACGTTGTTATATGATTTTCAGCAATAGTTTTAGCTATTTCATTAGCAAAATTTACAAAATTTTCATCTTTTGCTACAAAATCAGTTTCACAATTAACTTCTACTAATGCACCATGCTTATTATCTGGTAAAACATAAATTGCAACTGTACCTTCTGCGGCAGTTCTATCAGCAACTTTACCAGCCTTTGCTCCACTTTTTATACGCAGAATCTCTTCTGCTTTTTTTAAATCCCCATTAGCTTCTACTAATGCCCTTTTGCACTCCATCATTCCTAATCCAGTTAACTCACGTAACTGAGAAACCATCTGTGCTGTTATATTTGACATAATAAAAATAACCTCTCTATTTAATTTTTAATTTGCTAATAACGTTTTTTTGATTAACTTGTTAAACATTATTCCTTATCTTCTGTAGCATCTTCCGATACATCAAGCTCTACATCAGCTTCTATTGATTCATCTTTCGACTCACTTCCAACTGTTTCACTCTTTTTTATTCTACGTATGGTTTTTTTCTTTTGCTCTACCATGTCATTTTTTTCTACAAGTTCCATCTTAACATGGCTTACTAACTCTTCAACAATACTTTCTTTTGCTAAAGCAATAGAATCTGCAACAGCTGTTAAATATAGCTTAATTGCTTTTGATGAATCATCATTACCTGGTATAACATAATCAACTTCTTGAGGGTCATTATTAGTATCCACAACACCAATTACAGGAATACCTAATTTTTTTGCTTCTTTAATAGCAATGTCATGACAACCAGTGTCAATAACAAATATTGCAGATGGAATAGATTTCATTTGCACAATTCCACCTATACTTGATTGTAATTTATCAATATCACGTTTTAAATCTAATATTTCTTTTTTAGATAAACCATTGTCACCAGATTTTTCCAATAATACGGATTTTGTTTCAAGTTTTTTTATTGACTTTTTAACAGTTTCAAAATTAGTTAACATTCCACCTAACCAACGATAATCAACATAAGGCATACCTACACGTTTTGCTTCTTCTGCAACTATCTCTCTTGCTTGTGGCCTTGTTCCTACAAATAAAATCGTTCCTTTGTTTTTTACTATCTGTTTGATGAACTTTAACGCATCATCAAACATTGTTACTGTTTTATCCAAATTAATAATATGGATTTTATTTCTTACACCAAAAATAAAAGGTTTCATTTTTGGATTCCAGTATTTAGCTTGATGCCCAAAATGAGCTCCAGCTTCAATTAATTTATCTAATGAAATAGACATATAAAATTTTCCTTAAAAAGGGTTATGCCTCCACTCTTGGATTTATATAAAAAGCGATTATTTAATATTGCTTTTTACACCCTTTTACCAAAAGTGTGTGGATTTTTAAATATAAACAAAACTCAGTATAAATAAACTGAGTCCGTTATTTTACCATTAAAACTGCCTGTGTAGATGAATTTTTTGCATAATAGCTGCCGAAATCTCTTCAATAGATTTTTTGCTCACATTTAAACATGGTATATCATAATGCTGCATTATTAATTCTGCTGCAGCAATTTCAGCACGACATGTGCTTAATTGAGCATATTTACTATTGGGCATTCTATGTGTTCTTATATGATGTAGGCGTTCTGCTTCAATAGTTAAACCAAATAATTTATTATGATGAGAAACTAACATTTTAGGTAATCTATCACTATTTAAATCTGTTTCAGCAAATGGGTAATTAGCTGCTTTTAAACCATAATTTACTGCTAAATAAAGACAAGTTGGGGTTTTCCCTACTCGAGAAACACCTATTAAAATAACATCTGCATCTTCATAATTTTTACTACTAATACCATCATCATTTGCTAATGAAAAATCAATAGCATCAATTCTTTTATAATATTTTAATTCATCACTAATACCATGCGACATCCCCACTACTTGAGAAGCTTCTTGTTTTAATTCTAATTCTAATGATGGAATAAGAGTTTCAAAAAAATCAATATGAAAAATGTAGTCTAACTTAAACTTATTCCTTATAGTTGGATTGATAATGCTAGTTAAAACTATCGGCTTTTCTGAATCATGCAAATATCTATTATTAATCTTTAATATCGCTTTATCTGCTTTTGATATAGAATCAACAAAAGGGATTAACTCTTTTTTAAAAACTATGCTATTAAATTGAGTTAATAATGCATTCCCTAAGCCCTCAGTAGTAATCCCCGTACGATCAGAAATAAAAAAAACACTTTTCATTTTTTCCCTTAAATAACATCTTCTTACATATTAATATGCTATAATTCTCAATAAAATATTTTTTATGTAGGATCATAATATGAGATTAATCACAAAAAGATTTTTATTAATTTTTATTGCCACAATTTCCATTATCTCTTTGTGTTATGCCTTTTACTCTCAGTATTACCTTCTTGAACAACCTTGCCCATTATGTATAGCCCAAAGAATTATTATTGCTATAATTGGCATTTTGTCATTAATAGCAGCAATTCATAATCCTAAAGGAATTATGTTAAAATTTTATTCAATAATTATAACAGGATTTAGCATATTTGGTATAAAAGTAGCAGCACATCATTATTGGATAATGCACTTACCATTAGATCAGCAGCCATCTTCATGTGGAATGCCCCTTGAAATATTATTTAAAAGGCTACCTTTAGGAAGTTTTATTCGCTACATCTTAGCAGGTGATGCTGAATGTGCAAAAACTACTTGGGAAGTTTTAGGGATGGAAGCTCCAACTGCTATGATAGTGTTATGTAGCATTATTTTAGTAATAACAATGTATATATTTTTTAGTAAATCAGAATAGATTAAGCCCTGCATGAAGGGCTTAATATTTAATTTTCAGCAGTAATGTTCAACTTAATGTGCGCACGAATATCATGATGTAAATCAATCGCTACATCAAATTCACCAATAGTCTTAAATGGTCCATTTGGTAATAAAACTTCTGCCCTTTTAATTTCAACCCCTGCATTTTTTGCAACTTCAACTATATCCAATGCAGTAACTGAACCAAATAATTTACCATCGACCCCAGCTTTAGCTGCTATCGTATAAACCTGTCCATTGATTTGTTCCTGTCTAGCTTTACTACGGGCTACTATATTAGCTTGATTAAGTTCATATTCAGCTTTTTTTAACTCAAACTCCTTTTGGTTTGCTTCAGTCGCACGTAATGCAAGCCCTTTAGGAATTAAATAATTACGTGCATAACCATTCTTAACTGTAGCTACAGCTCCAAGACTACCTACATTAGGGATCTCTTCTAATAGAATAACTTTCATTATATTACTGTCCTTTTACTATAAAAATTTAGTGTTGATCTGTATATGGAATTAAAGCTAAAAATCTAGCACGTTTAATTGCTAAAGCCAACATTCTTTGAAACTTTGCTGAAGTTCCAGTAATTCTTGATGGAATTATTTTTCCAGTTTCAGTAATATAACTTTTTAATAATTCCGCATCTTTATAGTCAATTTCAGTAAAACCTTCAGCACTAAAACGACAAAATTTCTTTTTTCTTAAAGTTTGACGTGACATTTAAAAATCCTTTATCCAAAAATATTTAATTTATTTATATGTAATACTAATTGCATTTTTGCATTTTGACTTAGAAAACCTTCTACTATCACATTTTTATTATTTAACTCAGCTTCTTTAAAATTCCCATTTACCATAATGCAATAAATTCTGCATTTTACTTGCCGACTCTGACCTGCTTCTTCAATAATAGAATTATGCTCTAAAACAAAACTCATAATCAAAAGGCCAAACGGAGTTTTTTTAGTTGGGTAAACTTTAACAATTTGCCCACTGAGCTCTAATGTGTTTTTTGTCTCCATTAATCAAATAACTACAAATTTATATTAACGACTTTGTTTTTTCTTCACGCATAAAACAAGACGGCTCAGTTACTGCTTCTTTTTTTACAGTAATTAAATTACGTAATACCGCATCGTTAAATTTAAAGGCGTGATTTAATTCATCAAGTAATTTATTATCTGCTTCTATGTTCATTAATACATAATGAGCTTTTTGTAATTTATTTATTGGATAAGCTAAATGCTTACGACCACAATCTTCTAAACGATGAATTTTTCCACCGTTTTCATTGATTAACTTCTTATATCTATCAACCATATGAACTACTTGTTCACTCTGATCTGGATGAACCATGAATATAATTTCATAATGACGCATGCTAAAACTCCTTATGGATAAAATCTCCCGCCCATGCGATTTTACATAGAATATAATTCTATAGCAAGAGAAAGGTTATAAATAAATTAGCGGTATATACCAGCTAAAACCCGATATTTTACCATAAAACCTTAGTTCATGCAATTAAAGCTTAAAAATTTAATTCGCCCATTGTCAAGTAAGTTGCAACATTTTTTTATAAGAGTTAGTTAAATACTT
>CAYZUJ010000010.1:0-10262 GCA_964481375.1 uncultured Neisseria sp.
AGGCCTAGGCACTTTACGATTTAATACGGCCTCCGGAACACCCAGATATTTTAAGTTAGATACCAATTCTTTAATTTTTTCAACATTATCAGCTGAAGCAACTAAAATAGTATCTTGCGTATCAACAATAAAAAGATTGCTGACACCTAAGGCAACTACAGGGCGATGTGGTGCATCAATATATGTGCTATCTGAAGAAAATACCAACCCTTTACCGTTGATTCTATTGCCAAATTCATCTGATGGGTGTAAATCAGCGATAGCATTCCAACTTCCCACATCACTCCACATGCCAGCAAATGGAATTACTGCTATGTTTTTTGATTTCTCCATAACTGCATAATCAATCGATTCAGGACGAATGGCTAAAAAGTCATTCTTTTGAGGCCTTATAAAGTGCCCATCAATTTGCGGTGCACGCATTGCATTTTCACTTGCTTCCAAAATATCTCTTGAATGTAATAATAACGATTGAGTCAATACAGATTTTTTACATAAAAAAATACCTGCATTCCAATAAAAATCTTGCGATAAAAAAAACTCTTGCGCTTTATCAATTGTTGGCTTTTCTATAAAACTATCCACCCGATACGCATTACCTACCAAATCTTTTTTAGTATTAGGGTTCATTTTTTTTATATACCCATATGCGGTACTTGGAAATGTTGGCTGGATACCAAACGTAACAATATATCCTTGATTCGCAGCTGAAATACCACTTTTAATAGTTGAAATAAAATCTTTTGTATCAGGAATAAAGTGATCTGAAGGTAAAAAAAGCAGTAAATCGGATTCATTAACACCTGGGATTTGCATGCAACACGCAATTGCAGCAGCAGTATTTTTCGCAATTGGTTCCAAAAGAATAGAACTTCCATTATTTTTTTTACAGTCTATGGATTGACTTAACAATTGCTCAACAAAAAATCTGTGCTCTTCATTAGCAATAAAATTAACTGGGCCAAGCTCTTGAACGCGATTGAATGTTAACTCCAAAAGACTTTTGCCATTTATCAGTGGAACAAACTGTTTGGGGAAACTCTCTCTTGACAATGGCCACAAACGAGTCCCATAACCACCACATAAAATGAACGGCTTTATTACATCTATTTCAGAATTTTTAATCATAATTTTTCTATAGCTGAATTAGTAATTGGAATTATAATAGACATACTACTAGGAAATTAGTTTATATGATTTACATTATTATTTCTTTTTTGATTTGTTTTTTCATTCAATTATTTTTATTGATAACTAAAAATTTACATATCAAATTAACAGGTGATGACCATCAATATTCATTACGTAAATCACACAAAAAAATTGTTCCTCGAGTCGGTGGTATTGGTATATTTCTTGGCATATTTATAGCTTCTCTGGCAAGAGATGGCATTGAAAAAGATATAGCCTCGAATCTAACTATAGGAATGTTATTCTGTTTTTTGCCAATTTTTTTAGTAGCGCTAGCAGAAGATATTTCTAAAAAAATAAGTGTTTTATTTAGATTTTTGATATGCCTAATTACAGCCAATGCAGCTACTTTCATACTAGAAATTTCAATTGTTCGCACCGACTTGATATTCGTTGACTATCTTCTAACTAGCTCTTATTTTTCTTTAATTTTTACAACCTTTGCTATTGCCGGATTAGTTAATTCATATAATTTAATTGACGGACTTAATGGGCTATCTTCTTTTTGTGCTGGACTAGCTCTTTTAGCTATTGCATATTTATCCTACAAACTTAATAATTTTGAAGTTTTATATATTACCTGTCTAATATTATCAACATTATTTGGGTTTTTATTATTCAATTTTCCTAAAGGATTGATCTTTCTTGGAGATAGTGGAGCATATCTAATTGGATTTTTGTTAGCAATTATTAGCATTTATCTCTCTTCTAAGTACGATGAAATTTCACCTTGGTTTTTCATCTTAATAAATGCCTATCCTATAACTGACACTATTTTCAGCATTTTAAGAAGGCAATTTAGACGGCGTAGCAAATCAATTATGAGTGCGGATGGAAATCATATGCATACAATTTTATATCGCCGTTGGTTTTCCTCTAATAGCTTAAAAAGCATATTTTCCGGCAACTCAATAGCATCAATTTTTGTTCTGCCCCTCCCAGTTATGGGTGTAATACTTGGTCTTTTATTCTGGAGAAATAGCTTTATTCTTATTACATCATATATATTGTTTTGCATTTCTTATCTATATATGTATAAATCATTAATTAAATTTAGAACCCCAAGTTTAATTAAAAAACTAATGATTGTTATGAAGTAAAATCACACTCAATCCAGCCCAGCAACTCGTTGCAACTCGCTTTGACTGGCTACCAAATTTGAAGTAGTTGAATCTAAAGCTCTAATTTTAAAGCGCCCCATTAAGTGTGGAAAATCAACCAATGCCTCAAGCATCCAACTTCCAAAACCAGCATCTATGTAATGATCTTCAACTGTAACTAAATTATTAAACTTTTCCACTTGATGTTTTTGATTTTTTTTACTTGCCATACTCCATAGCGGAAGACTGTACAGCTGATAATCAAGATATTTACCGTTGTTGCGCCAATTATTTGCAATTTGTAAAGCGCTGCCCGTCGTAATTATGACTTTTTTACAAGCCTCGTCATTTGTAGATATTTTTTGCCAAATTCCAGGCTCCAAAACAGGTACGGATGGATGTAAACAAACCTCACCAGATTTACCCAGCCTAAGGTAAGATGGTTGTGGATTATTAATTAAATAACGAAGGCTAGCTCGCACTTCCATTGGGTCGCCAGGCGCCGATATGAGCATATTAGGCATTGACCTTATCAATGCATAGTCCTGAACTGCATGGTGGGAATATCCAAGATTTCCATAAGCCATGCCACCACCAACTGCAACAATTGTTACAGGTAATTGATGATACGCAACATCATTTCTAACCTGCTCTGCACATCTAAACGTTGGAAAGTTGGCAATAGAATAAACGAAAACATGACAACCCTCTGATGCAAGACCGGCCGCCATACCCATCATGTTTTGCTCAGCAACCCCAGCGTTAAAAAAACGATCTGGAAACTGATCTTTAAAAGGCTCAACTACAGAAAATCCTAGATCTCCTACCATCAAAACTACGTTATGATGTTTTTTTGCAAGGCTAACTAACTCTTCTATAAAAGCGTTACGCATACATAACCTCGATTTCAGCCAAAGCCTGATTCAACTCTTGATTGTTAGGGCTTCTGTAGTGCCAAATCACCTGATTTTCCATAAAGCTAACACCCTTGCCCTTAGTGGTGTGCGCAATAATTACCTTCGGCTGATCGCTAACTTTCAATCTAAAATTATCCATCAATTCAGCATGATCATGGCCGTTCACATTCACTACAAAAGAACCAAATGCTTTGAATTTATCAGCTAGAGGCTCCAAGCCTAAGGTTTCTTCAATACTTGTTAAACTTTGAAGTTTGTTATAGTCAACTATAATTGTTAAATTATCTAATTTATGATGAGCAGCAAACATCAGGGCCTCCCAATTACTTCCCTCATCTAATTCGCCATCACTAAGAATCACGAAAATATGCCAGTCTAGTTTTTTTTGTTTAGCAAAAAGAGCTTTGCCGACACCAAATGGCAAACCATGTCCTAGTGAGCCCGTCGAAAATTCAACCCCGGAAACTTTATGGCTAATATGATTCATCAATGGTGAGTAATTTTCTCCGTATGTTTGAAGATCTTTCTTTGGGAAAAACTCCATTTCTGCCAATGCAGCATAAATTGAAACACAAGCATGTCCTTTGCTTAATATCAAACGGTCTCTATTTATATCTTTGGGATTCTTTGGATCGACCTTTAAAATATCAGCGTAAAGAACAGCGACTATATCAGCAATCGACAAAGCACTACCAATATGCGATGCCTTAGCTTTAGCAATCATTCTCAGAGCATTAATTCTAATTTTTTTTGATAACTCAATACTAGATATCTGCATATTTCTTATTCCAATTTGCAGTTTTATTAATTGCTTCTTTTATCGAAACAGTTTGTTTAAGACCTAACTCACCAAAAACCTTATCAAGGTTTGGGATATAAGAATCAATCCCACCACTCTCGAGGTGATGAACATCAATTTTAATAGATTTATTCAATTGGGCAACTACCATATCAGCCAATTCTTTAATGGATAAGATCTCCCCTCCCCCCACGTTATAAATACTGCGAGAAACTCCATTCAAAAGAATCTTCAAAAGCCAAACGCATAAGTCAGAAGTATAAAGATAAGTTCTCAGTGGTGTACCATCACCATTAATACTTATACTCTGATTAAGTAGTGCAGATTGAATAAAATTTCCGATTGCAAAGTGCTCATCTATTGGCAAATAGGGTCCAACAAAAGCAAAGCATCTTGCCACCTTCACTCGCATAGATTGGTCAGCGTGCTGGTGCGCCAACCACTCTGACATCTGCTTACCTAGAGGATAGGCCGATCTAGAAGATGTAAGGTTAATTGCCCCTGAATACGTTTCGGTAAAACTTATATTTTTTTGGGTACTAGATCCATAAATCGCACCTGAGCTCAATAACAAAAATTCTTGACAGCCCATTCTTTTGGAAAACTCAAGAACATTTGAGGTCCCTTTAACACAGGCGTTAAAAATATCTATAGGACTCTTCTGCTTAACCACATCAGTGGCTGCATGAATTGTAAGATCGATTTTTGGAACAGGGAAGTTTATGTCATCGCATATATCTCCCTGAAATAACTGAAACTGCGAATGGGTCTTAAAATGTGGGTATTGATTAAAAAATCTCTCAGGATTCCTTGAAATTGAAAATATTTCTATATCTAGTTTATTTGACTTATTAAGCCACAAAAGTGACTCAAGTAAATTTTTTCCTATAAACCCTGTCGCGCCAGTTAGAAAAATCCTTTTACAACGTATTTTTTCAATATCCAATTTCAATGAATCGTTAATTGAAATTAGGTCTTCAGTTGGGCATAAATACATTAAAAACTTAATCCCAAGTATGTTTCAATTTTAGTTGCAACAAAATCCAACATTTCCTCAGTTAAGGAAGGTTGAACACCAATCCAAAAAGTATTATTCATAACATTATCTGTATGTATTAAATCTTCGCTGATCCTATAACTTGCATCAACCATATATGGTTGACGAGTCAAATTCCCAGCAAACAATAAACGAGTGCCAACCCTGTTTTGTTCAAGATAGGTTATTAAATCAAGTCTAGATACTGGACATGTTTTTTTAATGGTAATTGGAAACCCAAACCAAGAAGGATCTGATCCTTCAGTAGCTTTGGGCAATTGTAAAAATTCTTCGCATGACTTCAGACGCTCTTTTAAAAAGTTAAAATTATTTTTACGTTTTTGAATAAATTGAGGTGCCTTAGCCAATTGCGCTAAAGCACATGCCGCCTGCATATCAGTGATCTTTAAGTTATATCCTAAATGACTGTAGGTGTATTTATGATCATAACCTTCCGGTAAATTAGCGAACTTCCAACAAAAACGCTTTCCACAAGTGTTATCTTTTCCAGGAGGACAATAACAATCACGCCCCCAATCCCGAAAGCTTTCAGCAATTTTCATCAATTCATGGTTATTGGTAAACACAGCCCCCCCTTCGCCCATCGTGATGTGATGAGCAGGATAAAAACTCAATGTAGAAATATCACCAAATGTTCCCACCATCTGAGCTTTATATGTTGACCCTAGCGCATCACAACAATCCTCTACCAACCACAAGTTATATTTTTTACAAAGAGCAACCACTACGTCCAAGTTGAATGGATTACCAAGCGAATGGGCCAGCATGACTGCTTTTGTTTTGGTAGTAATTGCAATTTCTATTTTTGATGCGTCAATATTATGTGTCAGAGGATCTACATCAATAAAAACCGGAATGGCTCCAAATTGAATAATCGGATTAACTGTGGTTGGAAAACCTGCAGCAACGCTAATTACTTCATCTCCTCGCTTAATTGCACGATCACCCAACTTGTGGGACGTTAATGTTGAAAACGCAACTAAATTTGCTGAAGATCCTGAGTTCACTGTAATTGCATGTTTGACCCCAATAAATTCTGCTAGTTTTTTTTCAAATAAGTCATTAAAGCGGCCCGTCGTTAGCCAACCATCCAAAGAGGCGTCCACCATGTTTTTCAATTCTTCAGCGCCAATAGTTTTACCTGATGGTGGCACATATGTTTTCTCTGGAACAAAAGGTTTAGAAGAAAACTCTAAAAATGCGTATCTATCAACCAATTTGGCAATTTGTTGACGTATTTTATCTTGCTCTATTTTCTTAGTATCGAGTGTTTTCATATATCGCTTAATTTTATGAGTTCATGTATTCATTAATTTGTGCAAGTGTAATAACTCGCATATTTTTTTTACTTTGAAATGCTTTCTGCCAAAAAACTATTTTTTCTATGGCAATTTCCAAACTCCACTTTGGTGACCACGATAAATTCTGGCGTGCCTTGGAGCAATCTAATTTTAGCAAGTTAGCTTCATGGGGTTGCTCGGAACTTTCTATTTTAAAAGAGATTGAATCACCCCATGTACTAGTCAATAAATCAATAACTTCTCGAACGGTGCGCGAATCTTCATCACGAGGGCCAAAATTCCAAGGGCCTTCATATGTTGCGCCATTCTGATAAAGCGCTTCAGATAAAATTAAATACCCTGATAATGGCTCCAATACGTGCTGCCAAGGCCGAGTAGATAATGGGTTACGTATCACTAAAGGCTTATTCACCTCAAATGCCTTTATAGCATCTGGTATCAAACGATCTTCGGACCAGTCTCCACCACCAATCACATTTCCAGAGCGTACAGATGCTACACCACAATTATGGTCACAAAAAAAAGATTGGCGATAAGCTGAGGTTACCAATTCAGCACACCCCTTACTATTGCTATAAGGGTCATAACCCCCCATTGGTTCATTTTCACGATATCCCCAAAGCCACTCTTTATTCTCATAGCACTTATCAGTCGTAACAACTACAACCGCTTTTAGAGACTTAACTTGCCGAGCTACCTCCAAAACATGAACCGTACCCCTCACATTGGTTGAATAAGTTTCTACGGGGTTAATGTATGAGTATCGAACTAAAGGTTGCGCTGCCATATGAATCAAAATATCTGGCTTTGCCTCTAGGATTGAGTGCCTCAGGCTATCTAAATTACGTACATCAGAAATATGTGAAACATCTATCAATTCATTTATTCCTAACTCTTGAAATAAATTGGGTTGAGTATTCGAGGCTAAGGCATACCCAGTCACCCTTGCCCCCATTGATGTTAACCATAACGACAACCAACTACCTTTAAAACCTGTATGCCCCGTTAGGAAAACGCGTTTGCCCTTCCAAAAACCAGGTGTGACTGATGCAAATTTCATGCCCAAGTCTTCCATGGGGCTTTACCTGAAGACCATAGTTCTTCTAGATAATTTTTATCTCGCAATGTATCCATTGGCTGCCAGAAACCTGTGTGTGTATATGCAGCCATCTGTTTTGATTTAGCCAAGTGCTCCAACGGCTCTTGCTCCCAAACAGTACTATCCCCCTTCAGAAGGGTAAAAACAGACGGTGAAATTACGAAAAATCCACCGTTAATCATTCCACCATCTCCTTTGGGCTTCTCTTTAAAAGTTGTCACCTTATGATCTTGAATATCCAGCGCTCCAAATCTACCGGGTGGATGGACTGCTGTTAACGTTGCAACAGTTTTTTGCTGTTTATGAAAGTCAATTAATGATTTAATATTAATATCTGATACACCATCACCATAAGTAAAACAAAAAGCATCCTCATCCCTTACATACTGCTCCACCCTCTTCAAGCGTCCACCAGTCATGGTTTGATCACCTGTATCGACTAAAGTAACCTTCCAGGGCTCCGCAAAACGCTCATGAACTTCCATGCTATTTTTTTGCATGTCAAATGTTATATCAGACATGTGCAAAAAATAATTAGCAAAATATTCTTTAATTACATAGCCTTTGTAACCACAACAAATAATAAAATCATTAATGCCATAATAAGAATACATTTTCATAATATGCCATAAGATTGGCCTACCTCCAATTTCAATCATGGGCTTAGGCTTTGTCGCACTCTCCTCGGAAATTCTAGTACCAAGACCACCAGCGAGAATAACAAGCTTCATTAATTTAATAATCCTATTAAAAAAAATATAACTAATTAAATATAGTTTTTATTTGCCGAATCCGTAAAACTAATATTTATAGAACGAAAATGAATTTCTTTATTGAAATTCAGAATTCTACCTCTAAACTTAACATAGTAACTTTTTCCAATCAAATCAAAAAAATGCATCCAAAAATTATCAAACCCAACACCACATACAACCTTATCAGTACAGCAGAGCATCATAACAAAGGTAATATCCATACCCCTAAAATCAATTCTATTCCTAAAATATAAATTTTTGTCAGAGCTAGATCCAACTAATAAAGGAGTAAAGTTGTTATGACTAAAATTTGAAATAAAATATTTGATTATTTTATTTCTCTTAAATTTTAATAAATCTCTAAATTTACCACTAGATATGTACGGAGAAATTAATACTAAATTCTCGTCAGAATATAAATTTTTAATATTTCTTAAAATAGGTTTATTTTTAAATTTATTTTTCCAATCAATAAAAAATAAACAAAAAGAATCATAAAAATTATCATTTTTGATAAAAAAATCACCAAATATTTTAGCTAGATATGATGGATAAGGAATATCTAATAATATTGACGGAATACCCAACCCAAAATATTTAGCATTATTGATATTTTTTATAAAAACATAAGGCGATGAAATAATTAAACCATCATGATTATTTAGATCATTTATTACTTTAATAGTATTACAATCATTTATAAAAAATTTTATAAAATTTAAATCTTCATTTTTTATCAATATACTAATATCATAATCTTTTGATAAAAATATGATAAGTGGAAGATAAAAAAGCATATCACCATAATGAATAAAATTTCTGTCCGAAAAGTCAAAACAAATTTTTTCATTTTCATTTAATGTAATATAAGATAATCCATATACACCATTTTTCAATTTATATCTAGACAGAAGAATTTTCCGATATAATGATATTAAAACTTTATTATTCATTAATTTTTTTCAATCTTTTTAGTATCAAAGTTAACATCGATATAAAAATTAACATCTCAGTTAATGATGAAGCAATTATTAAGCCTAACACACCATAACTATTAATTAAAGTTAAGTTTAATACTATGTTAATAATCGTAGAATAAAAGTATATAGATAAAGATTTATTAATTATATTTAAGCCTATCAAATATTGATTTAGTATAGAATTTGAAAAAATAAGTAAAATAAATAGAAAGAAATATTTAATTAAGTGGCTACTTGAATGATATTGATCACCATATAATAATGCGATAATTTCATCACCAATAAAAATATTTGCAATAGCTATTAATATGCCAAAAATTAAACTTAATTTAAGATATTTTATGAAATTATCAACCATAAATTTCTGACTTGTTAATATTTTATTTCTTACTATAAACCCAATCGGAAACGACAACATTATCAATCCCTCGATAATTTTGAATGATGCTGTATAGTTACCAATACTTATATCATCTATACCTGTAATCCCCATTATTATAATCCCAGACCTAATATATATAGTTATACATATTTCAATGCAGAAGAAAGGTATGGCATTTTTATAAGCTCTTGAAATTTTTGTAGTTGAATTTGATATCTTTATATATTTTTTATTTAAATAGATTACATACAGTAAAACTGCTGAAAAAGATAATAATAAATAATCTATGTCCTTATAAGCGGATAAAACCAATAAGGTTACAATTAAAATATATAACTTGGTATATATTTGTATTTTTGAATCTTTATTATGTAGCCCTCTTCCCTTTAATATTGTTGAAATTAATTGCAATAATGTGATTGCCCCGAAATAAATAGTACATAAAATATAGGTTATTGTATTATTAGTAATTATTGAAATAAATGAAATTATTACTATTATTATTATTGAGCTTATGAAAATATGCCTAATTGCAATTATTAAATAATTTTCTCTTTCTGTATTTTGAGTAATTTCATTATTTAATATAATGTTTTTGAAGCCACCTTCAATAATTATTGATAAAATTGTACCCACTGCAATTATTAAAGCATATTTTCCAAATTGTTCTGGGCCAAGCTC
>CAYZUJ010000010.1:10272-28754 GCA_964481375.1 uncultured Neisseria sp.
CAAGCTCCCTTGCAATTAATACTGAAGTTATAAATGAAATTATTGATGTCAGTATTGATGTAGCCCATTGATTAATGAGTATTTCTTTTATCAATTTTTTTACCCATATTTATTGCTTTTCTGTAGGCTGCTATAGTTTTTTCTGCTGCCAAATCCCAATTAAAATCATTTATCCTGATTGATCCCCTGTTAATTAAATCATTCCTTAGATTATTATTAACTATAATCTCCTGCATAGCCCATTTAATTTCTCTAGGATCGTTGGGATTAACCAGTAATGCAGCATTACTTGCAATCTCTTCAATACTTGAAGATTTTGATGCTATAACAGGTATTTTTGAGGCAAACGCCTCTAAAATTGGTAGCCCAAACCCTTCTTCTAATGATATAAACACTAAACTTGTTGCGCCAGCATAAAGAATATACAAATCTTCTATCGGCACATAATCTAACCAAAAGATATTTTCACGCACAGATAGATTTTTTATTCTTTTAATTAAATCTTTACATAACCAACCTGGTTTTCCAATAATTACTAAACTATTATTTCTTTTGATTTCTTTAGGTAACGCTAGATAACTGTCAATTAGCCTATCGTAGTTCTTTCTTGGTTGTAAAGTACCAACAGATAAATAGTAACTTCCAATTATTTTATATTTATTCTTTGTTATTATCTTTTCATCGTCATGATAATTTTTAAAATATAAATTATTAATTCCGTGATAAATTACAGCTATCCTTTCTTTAGGATATTTAGTATATTTAATAATTTCATTAGCACTATACTGGCTTGGAGTGATAATATAATCAGACCTATTGATAGCTTGCCTAAATAATATTGGGAAAAATATTTGCCTAAGAAGACCATTTTCCCATTTAGGATATTTTATAGGTATTACATCATGTATAGTGGAAACAACAATTTCTTTTGAGTGTGGAACTCTATGATCTGGTGCATGTATTATCTTTTTTTTATAATTTTGTATGTTTAAATGTAGATTAAATTTTAATAATCCTAAAAGTAAATAGGTTATATAACTTACTTTATATGAATATATATTGTTATTAATTTTTGATTTATTTAAACCAAATGTATAGTAATTAAGATTTACTTTCTCATTATAATTTTTATTATTAATCAACATACTTATGTATGTACTTATTCCATCCCCATTATTTATACTTTTTTTTCTACACAATGGTGTAATGCCTATAAATACATTCATTTTTTAGAATTAAGATTTTCAATGTAATTCTGAAAGGCTAATTTTAAACCAGTTTCCAGCGTAATTTTTGGAGCCCATCCTGTTGTGCGTATTTTTTTGCTACTCATTAATTTCTTAGGTGTGCCATCTGGGTAACTTTTATCGAATATTATTTTTCCAGTGTACCCTATCGTCTTAGCTATTAATGCTGCTAATTCTGCTATTGTTATATCCTCTCCATAACCAACATTAATATGACTACACATTGGATTGGTTAGCTTAGTATATTCAAGCTCACTCATGAATGAAAATTTAATAGCAGCTTCAGCCAAATCATCTACATATAAAAACTCACGCCTTGCTTCACCTGTGCCCCAAATCACAACATCGGTATTACTAATCTTTGCATGATATATTTTATGAATTAACGCAGGTATTACATGACCATTCTTAGGATCATAGTTATCATTTGGTCCATATAAGTTAGTTGGCATAATTGACCTGTAATCTATACCCAAATCCTTATATTGCCTATTATAACTTTCACACAACTTTATACCCGCAATTTTTGCTATAGCATAAGGCTCGTTTGTTGGCTCTAATTGCCCTGTCAATAATGCATCTTCAGGAATTGGTTGAGTTGATAATCTAGGATAAATGCAACTTGATCCAAGAAATAGTAATTTCTTTACACCGTATACAAATGATTGATGTATAACATTTGTTTCAACCATCAAATTTGAGTATATAAATTCTGCAGGATAGGTTCTGTTTGAATGAATTCCGCCTACTTTTGCAGCAGCCAAGAAAACATGATCAGGCGTATGCTTTTTAAAAAAATTTTGAACAGCCAACTGATTAGTTAAGTCCAACTCATTGCGTGAAGCTACTAATAAATTAGTGAAACCCTTTTTTAGCAGACATCTATATATAGCAGACCCAACCATGCCATTGTGACCAGCAATATATATTTTGATATTTTTATTCATAGTAATTAAAAATTCAGATTTTTAAGCGATTCAATAGCAGTGTTCATTGAATAATGGTGATTACCAATAAATAATCCATTTTCATGAAGATAATCAGAATTGTCTAAATTTTCACTTACTTCGGAATTGAAATATTTGACAACATCATTTTTAGCAAAATTACCAGCAACAATAGGCCTAACTTCAAATCCAAGATTATTTAGTTTATTTATTAATATAGATCTTTTTTTTCCTGAGCCTGGTTTTACAATCATACTAAATCCAAACCAACTGCTCTTACCTATTTCATGTTGGATACAAATATCCTTTTGTAACGACATCACTTCACAAAATAACTGTGCATTAAGCCTTCTATTTTTAATTATATTAGGTAATTTTTCCAACTGCTCTAAACCCAAAGCACCGGACATCTCAAGAGGTCTAACATTATACCCAGGTAATACAAACCTAAATGACTCCAAGAAAGGGTCCTCTCCCAACTTTCCACATACTAAGTTATTTGAAGGCAAGTTTCTAGTCCACCCATGTGCTCTTAAACATAATAATATTTCATATAGCTCTCTATCATTAGTTGTCACTACACCACCCTCCATTGTTGAGATATGGTGAGAAAAAAATGTACTAAAACTACCCATCAGACCAAATGTTCCTGTTTTTTTATTTTTATACTCAGCCCCTAACGACTCACAATTATCCTCTAGCAATATAATATTTTTATCTTTTATGATATTATTTATTGAATTAAAATCATTAGAATTTCCTAATAGATTTACACACATAATCAGCCTAGTTTCATCTGTAATAGCATTAGCTAATTTAGAAATATCATAATTTAAGGTATTAATATCTATATCAACGAATTTAATTTTTAGTCCATATTGATATAAGGGATAATAAGTAGTACTCCAAGAAACTGCAGGAACAATCACCTCATCCCCCCTTTTTAATTGATTTTTTTGATTATTAGTATAAAAAAGAGCTGCTATCATCAGCAAGTTTGCTGATGATCCTGAATTCACCATTACAGAATAACCAACTGATAAATATTTTGAAAATTCTTTTTCAAAATCACCTACATATTTACCCATTGTAAATAGGCCAGATTTAATTACTTTATTTAATGCTGAGTATTCTGCATCGTCCCATGTTGTAGTAGCTAATGGATATTTATAAGTCACAATAATTTTCCAAATAAAATTTATAAGTTTCGCGAATGCCATCCTCTATAGACTTGAAACTAAAAAAACTGAATGCATCCATTTTTTCAGTTGAGACTATTTTTCTCCTCATTCCTACAGGTTTTTTTAAATCATATGAAAATATAGCATTTGGATTAATTATCCCTGATGCTATAGAATAATATTCTGTAACTGAGTAATCTTTTCCCGTTCCAATATTCATTACAGTTGGTATATTTTTAAAATTTTCAATAATCTTAAATATTATTTCGGCCAAATCACTTGCAAGCATAAATTCACGTCTTGCTGTTCCATCTCCCCAAATAGAAATTTCATTTTTTTTATATATAAGAGATTTATGTAATTTATCAATAATTGCAGGTACTAAATGACTTTTTTCCAAATCAAAATTATCATATTTTCCGTATAAATTACAGGGAATAATTGTTTTGTATAAATAATTACTATTTTCTCTATTTATATATTCACATAGCTTTAAGGAGAAAATTTTAGCTAATGCATATCCCTCATTTGTCGGCTCTAACTCACCCGTTAAAATATCACTTTCCTTTAAAAAAGTGTTACTGTTTTTTGGATACATACATGAACTTCCGATATTTAATAATTCTTTAATTCCAGAATTCTTGGCCGCAAGTATCACATTTCTTGATATATCAATATTTCTAATTAAAAAATCAATTGGATTTCTTATATTTGAGGCTATACCTCCAACTTTTGCTGCTGCATGAATAATTATGTCAGGTTTATGATTATTTATGAAATAATATACATTCTCATAATTAGTTAAATCTAAATCAAATCTACTTGGAGTAATAAATTTATATCTTGAGGAATTAGTATTATCTAAAATATTTCTACCTAGCATGCCAGTAGAGCCTGTTAATAAAATCTTTTTAGGCATTACATTTTCTTCATTTTAATTTCAAATTCAGCTTTTTTGTAATCAGATTCAACCATCTCCCTTACCAACTCTATAAAACTTATTCTTGGAGACCATCCTAACTTATTTCTTGCCATACTAGAATCACCTAATAATGTCTCAACTTCTGTTGGGCGATAGTAGCGTTTATCTACAGCAACGATACAATTTCCCATCCCATCAAATCCCCTCTCATTCTCACCCTCTCCAGACCATCGTATATTCATGTCCAATTCTTTTGCAGCGATATTGATAAAATCACGAACAGAATATTGTGTGCCAGTTGAAATTACAAAATCCTCAGGTTCATCCTGTTGCAACATCAACCACTGCATTTCAACATAATCCTTTGCATGTCCCCAATCTCTTTTAGCATCTAAATTCCCAAGATATAAACAATCCTGTAGGCCAAGTTTAATTCTTGAAAGTCCCATTGTAATTTTTCTTGTTACAAAAGTTTCACCCCTCACCGGACTTTCATGATTAAACAAAATACCATTGCAAGCATATATTCCATATGCCTCTCTATAATTTACAGTAATCCAATATGCATAGAGTTTAGCTACGGCATAAGGGGATCTTGGATAAAAAGGTGTATTTTCTGATTGAGGAATTTGTTGAACTAAACCATAAAGTTCTGATGTTGAGGCTTGATAAAACCTCGTCGTAGTTTCAAAACCAAGTATTCTAATAGCCTCAAGAATTCTTAGTGCGCCCAAGGCATCACTGTTAGCCGTGTATTCCGGTTCCTCAAAGCTAACTGCAACATGACTTTGTGCTGCTAAATTATATATCTCATCAGGTTTGGTTGACTGTATGATGCGAGTTAATGAACTAGAATCAGTCATATCACCATGATGTAAAAAAAAATTCGTATTAGATATATGTGGGTCTTTAAACAGGTGATCTATACGAGCTGTATTAAAAAGTGAGCTTCTACGCTTAATTCCATGAACAACATAACCTTTAGTTAAGAGGAAATCAGCTAGATAAGAGCCATCTTGGCCAGTAATGCCTGTAATCAATGCAACTTTAGGTTTAATCATATTAAAAAAAATCTAAAAAAATATATAAAAAATTAACATTTAAATAAAAGGAAACCATCATTATTATATTTTAATTCACAATTGTTATGAAGAAATAACAATGAATTTTTTATCTTGTCTTGAAAGTCTTTTTCTGAATAAGTAGAACCATCTGAAATATGATCAGATGTGTTAAATAAAAAATATTTTCCTAAATAATCATCTAAATTTGTAAATCTTTTTAATTTAGAAAATTTATAAAAGTCCTTATGAAAAGACTTATTAAGAATCACTAAATCATCATCAACATTAAGAAATAAAATTACATCATAAAGAGCAGGACGTGAAGAAAAATAATTTTTATAATTGTAATTAGAAGCAGCATAATTAGAATAGAAATTTATGGAAATAGGAAGTGCACTATTTGAAATTGATAATCCCAAACATATAAAAAGTGTAAAAGTTAAAATTTTAAATCTATTAAAAAGCAATTTAATTTTATTAATATACGAGTAAAATATAACAGGCAATATGATAACCGTGTAATGAGAATCAACCATAAAATGCAAAAGTTCAGTAGATAAAAGTATTTTAGCTAAATCAGGAATTATTATTAAAATAATATATTCATGAAAAAGCAAAAATGGAAAAAATAAAAAAAATAAAAAATAAAGCTTTTTAAAAAAATTTTCAAATAGAACACGATTAAGATTAAAATTAATAAGGCTACTATAAGGACCATCATCTGATAAAACAGAGGCAATATTGTGCTCAGATGAAATAATTGACAGATATAAAAAAATTAAAAAAGAAACTAGAACGCTTAAAAAGAAAAGGAAAAGAAATAATTTTTTCTTACTGAAATAGTACAGATATAACGAAAATAAAATAAAACTAAAAAGCCATTGTTCTCCACAAAAAATAACAAAAGAAAAGGCTAAAAATGATAAATATATATAATTTTTTGATAAAAAGAAAAATGAAAGTGTACAAAATAGAATTGCAAAAATATCAGGATGAAAGCCCAATAAATCTATGAAAGAAGTCATTGGAAATAGAAAAAAACATAGGCCAATTATTACAGCTAATGTAGAATCCTTAAATAAAATTAAAGCAATGTGAGATATTAAAATACCAGATACAGTAATAATTAAAGTTGATGTTAGTAGTAAGATAAATGGGAAAAAATCAAAAAAAGTGAATATTTTAAACAGAAATATTATCGGTTGAAAGTGACCGGAGTTACATTCAAAATCAATATTGTTAATGCCACAATTAAAAATCTTGTGAAGATAAAATCCAAAATCAAAATAATCATAATTATTATTAATATACTTACTAAATTTCAAAAAAGTTAGTAAAATTAAATAAGAAAATGCAATGAAGTAAATAATATTAAATTTCAATTTAATATTATTAATGAAATTTTTATAATTAAAATATAAAATATAAACCAAAATAAACGGAAAAATAAATCTTAAGAAAATATCGAATATAGTCATGGTAGAAAATTTAAAAAATCAATATGGTTGCATAGAAATTATAAGATTTGTATCTGCAATTCTTATAGCCTTACTACATATAAACTGGTGGATTGAATTAAATCCGAATATATATTTTATACAAAATGGAGAAAAAATAGTACCAGTCTTTTGCGTAATAGCAGGTTTGCTTTCAGATAAAACTCTATCAAAAAATTTAGAAATTAAGTATTATATTAATAGCAGATTAATTAGAATATTACCATTATATTTTCTTAGTATAATAATTTTAATATTAATAAATAAATTTTATGGGTATAGTAATTTAATTGAAGATAAGTTAAGTTACCTTATTCAAAATATTTTCATGTTAAGAATAATTAATGCGCCATTTCTTGTTTCACCTCAACATTGGTCTCTTACAGTAGAAATATTTTTTTATATAACTATACCAATCTTCTACTTATATAAAAATAAATATAAAATAATAGGAATTTTTACATTAATTCTAATAATATCAGATTTTATTGGTCCAAGAGAATTAGGGCTATATAAATTTCTATTTATGGGTATATTAGCTAATGTTATTATAAATTATAATTTAAAATGTTATCATAAGACAATAATTTTATTATTATCATTTATTTACTTAGCAGTTTATTTAAATTATATTGGTAAAAATATAGTATCACAAAATAATGTTCATACAGGTATTATTACTTGTATTTTTTTAATTGGATTAATAAATAATAAATATATAAACATTAAAAGTAATTCTTTTACAAATTACTTATCAAATATTTCATATTCAATATACACATTTCATGTTATCGTATTAATAATATACAAGGATATTAAACTTGATGGTACAGGTAATTTAAATGTAAATAAATCACAAGAAAGCATCTATATTTATTTAATATATTTAACAATAACAATTTTAATTTCTACTATTACGTATTATTTTTACGAAAAACCGATCATAAAAATATTTAATAAAATAAATAAAAGAAATTTGATAAACAATTAAAAATTGAAAAGTCATTCTTTGCTGCTCAAAACCATTAGTCATGTGTGTTATGAGAGCATGAAATAAAGTAATTAAAATTAAAAATCTAATTTTTAAATTTACTTTAAGTAAAATAAATATTGGTATTAATATATTAAATAATAACATTAAAAGACCATTGGAAAAGTCAAGAAAGTTGATCATTAAATTATTTAAATATTTATTAATAAAATACTCATGAAATCCTTCATAGCTAACAGAATTTAAAATACCTCGTTCTGAAATAGATTCCCTAACAGATCTAGCATACTCTATTGGCTTTTGCAGAATGTATTTAATTGCTTTTTTACCTTCATTCTTACAATAACTAATCATGTGTATGTGATTATAGTTGTATTCATTATTCAATTTATGTAATGAGTAAAGAACATCATTATCATGTGTTTGAATATTAAGATTATTGTCAATAATATAATCTTTAATTATAGCTTGATTAAAAGGTTCATTTGCTGGAATCATTTGAGCTATATTGCAACCAGACCATGATGATAATGAATATGTATTAAAAATTATTATATTTTTTAATAAAAAAAATAATGGAATTAATGCAATTAAAAAATATTTAAAACATATTTTATTTTTAAATAATAAAAATAATGTATAAGATATAACTAAAAAAGGATGAAAAATTACATGAGTTAAGGATAGTAAAGATAATCCAACAACTTGAAATCTATAATTATTTGATAAAAATCCATATATAAAAATATTAATAAATGTAAATCCCCAAATAGGCTGATAACTCCAGAAAGAGTAAAATAATACTGAAGGATATAAGAAGATTAAATATAAGTAATATTTATTAATAAGTATTATTTCTGCTATTTTTCTTATGATAATAAAATTTATATATAAAATAACAATTGAGATAATATATAAAATAACAGAATTTAGTAATCCAAATTTTGATAAAAAACCATATAAAATTGTAAGAAATGGTGGGCTAGAGTGTTGATTGATTACTGATTTAATAAAATCATTTGATAAAATATTATAATCCAAATATTGCATAAAGTTATTCATTGGATTTATCAAATAACTATTATTTTTAAAAATAGTAAGAATTAAATAAAAAGATAATATATAAAAAAATTCTTTATCAATTTTTTTATAAAGATAAAATATTTTATCTTTAATATAAAAATTATTAATCAATAAATTCATAATTAGTATTATAAAAAAAGTAGACAATATATTGGAATAATAGATATTCTTAAAAATAAAAATATTACATATTCCAATTACTAAAACTAATATCAATAATAAAATATTAAGCTTTTTTAAATTATAAAAAATATTTATTAAAATATTTAAAGATAAAAAAGATAAAAGAAAAATATTAATTATTTCTTGACATAGTTGATAATATATTTTTAATAGCATAAGTAAATAATAAAATAATATAAGAAAATAAAATTAAAATACAAATCAGCGTTGGATAGTATATTACTAAAACGAGATTATTGAATGTGAAATTTTTAAAATTATTATTAATAGCAAAATTTGTATAAGAAGGAATATTATTTCCAACTAATATATTTGAAAATTTAAATTCACTTAATTTTAATTGTTTAATATTATCATAAATTGGACGTGAACAAAGATCGTTTACTTTATAAAGAAAAACTCCATCATCATTTAATAATAATTTTAAATTTTTATCTGAAGTATAATTTCTCGCAATTTCTATTTCAAATCTATCCACAACAATATTAGTATCGTATAAAATATAGTTAATTGAATTTAGTTTTAAATTTTCACAGATATCATTATTTGAATAAAATTTTCTAATATTATTTTTATAATTATTTTCAAGTGTTATATCAGTAATATCTGGTCTTATACTTGCGGATTTTAATATAATGTTTATGTAATCATAATTATGGTAAATTTGATTATTTCGTATATATATTGGATTTGTTCCCTTACTTCCAGGCAATAGAAGAACTCTAAAAGCCTCATTATCACCAATTATTGTATTTATTCTATTATAAACATTAGGTAAATTACTACCAGACCAATTATTATTAAAAGTAAATAGTAACAAACTAGTAAAAGATAATATAAATAAATAATATTTAATAATTTTTCTATTTGTATGTCCATACTTTATTGCAATAATTAAAATTAAAACTAAAAAATAAATACCCCATAATTTACTTAATGGTCGCCTAATAATTTTCGCTATTGGAAAGTTATCAAATAAAAATTCTAGAATATTCGGAAATGGAAAAGTTCCACCTTTCATTAGTAATAGTAAAATAATTAAATAACAAAATAACAATTTTGTAGAATTATTAATTGATAAAACTAATAATAAAATTAATGGCGTTGATATTAATGCGTATATTTTAAAATCAATAAATTTTATATATATATTTTCCATATAAAACATATTCTCAGGTACGCCTAATAAAATATTTAAAATAGTAGCATTTTGAGTTGCAACTTTATAACTGCTTGAAAGTGTTGATAAGCTTGACATATTAAGATTAATAGCTTCACTTATATTTAATAAATAAGGAAGAATCCAATATAAATTACTTAAAAATAAAATTATATAAATTTTTATAATATTATAAATTTCTTTTTTTAAATTTTTATTATTTAGTATAATATGAATAAGAAGAACCAAAATAAATAATACTAAAAATGCTACATTTCCAAATCCTGGACTTGAAATAAAAAATATCAAGAATATCTTTAAACTATTATCTCTAATAGGCTTTCTTAAATAATATAAAATCCATGGAGAAATAGCATAAAATATATATGCATGATAATGACCAGGCGGTGCTAATGCAGTTAGATATGTTGAAAAACAGTAAATATATGATAATAGCTTGATCGTTGTATTTCCATTATTAATTTCAGAATATTCTGATAGAAGTTTATATACTCCAAAATAAGTAAAAAAAAGAATAGATACAATAAGTAGATAGAAAGCATGAATAGGCTTTAAAAAAGAAA
The DNA here is from genome assembly GCA_964481375.1 of uncultured Neisseria sp. Lineage (GTDB taxonomy): Bacteria > Pseudomonadota > Gammaproteobacteria > Burkholderiales > UBA11063 > Aquella. The sequence continues at coordinate 21,130 of CAYZUJ010000010.1, forward strand.
ATATACTATAAAAAATATATATTGGAAGTTCAGCTGTTTTAAAGGACCAATCAAAACCACCATAAAGATTAAAATTATAAATATTTAGAAGTGAAATTATTTCAGCAAAAGGATTTATTGGTGTATAGTAATCACCGCGAGCAAAATAATAATTATTGGATCCTAATATAATTAGTACTAAAAATAAAAGTGGGAAAATAATTAATGGCGATTTATTTTTATACATAGTATTAAAGTACTTATTATTAATGCGGTTACTGTTAAATAATTTATTTCAATTTTATAGAAATATATTAAATGATAAATATAAATTAATCCTGTATTTTTAGCTATTGCGTTTATATATTTATTTGAATTATAAAATTTTAAATTTCTTATAATAATTATAATTGATAATACGGGCAATATAATTCTATAAAATAGCAGTAAAAAAATATCTTGTTCTTTTAAATTCGGAAATATTAGTGGTAAAAATATCATAAATAAAATTAAAAAAATGTTAATATATTTATTAATATATAAATTTAAGAAATATTTAATTGAATTTATTTTTAATTTAAAATAAATACCTGCGGAAAAGAAAATTATATAATATAAAAGATATCTTAAATCAATTTTAAAATATATTAATATTATCGAAAATAAAAGAAATATAAATAAGTTTTTTTGTGAATTTAAAGAATTATAGAATAAATAAAAAATAGCTAGTATATAAAAATACCAAAAACCCTCATCAGGATTACTTATTAAAATTTTAAAATCTTTATCAAGAACAGCCAATCCGGTTATTAAATAGATTATTATATATTTATAAAATTTATCAATGGATCTTTTTTTAAACAAGTAACCTGATATAAACATGAATGCAGGCATATGAAAAGAATATATTAACTGGTAAAAATAATTATTAATATAGAAATCTTTATCGATTGTATACTGAATTAAATGACCAATAACTACAAGAATTATTAAAATTGACTTAATACTTGATATATTCATTTATTATTTTTTATTAAAGTAATATTCAAATAAATCTTCTAATCTTCCATTATATGTTGCATATTTTAATTTTGTTGTATTAATTTGATCTGCCTCAGCATAATGAATTAAAACCATATTATCATTTTTTTGAATAATTGTTACATCAGAATTACATGGTAATTCAAAAATTGAAGGTGATAGAAAAGGTATATCTGAAATTATCCATTCCTTTAAATCTTTACTTTTTGCTATAGAAGTTTTAAATCGCTTATCATCTTTAATTGTTATATACTCGCCATATAATAAGTAAAAATGATTATTTATATATTTTAAGTAAGGCGCTCCCTTATAATTATTAATTGGAAAAATTCCAATAAAATTAATATTATCATCTTTAATTCTTATGAATTTAAATGAGAATTTTCCATATCTACTATCATCAGATTCATATAATAAATATATTTCTGATTCTTTCTCTGTTACTGCTAAATTATAAATCGATCCATTTTTATCATTATAAATAATTTTTTCATTTTTTATATTAAGATTTTTATCCAATGTTATTTGATATATATCATTCCCCCACTTGCCATCTAAAAATTTACTTGTAAAAATTTTAATTTCATTGTTATGAATAATCACATCACTAAGGCCACAATCACATTTATGTGTAAATAAAATCTTATTATCACTTGTATTTACAATATTAATATAATATCTACCAGTTGAATTTCCAGGAGTATCAGGTCTAATTGTTTGTAAGCTCATTAACTTTTCATCAAGGTAGAATAAAGTTGTCTCCATTTTTTGAATATGATCTTTTACCAAACCACCCTTAATAATTGGATAATTGCCATACTTATATAATAAATAATACGATAAAAATATTATAAAAAATAAGATTGAAATTGAAGTTGAAATATATAACACAATCTTTCTATTTTTTTTCATAATTTAAATTTTTCCTTGCTAAAAAAATTATTATAAAAACTCCAATTATCTTAATTATTAAAGAATATAAGATAAATAATTTAATATTATTGACAAAACTATTTATTAAAATAAAATCGAAAATCGCAGAGATAATAAAAATATAACTACCTATTGTTTTGTTATTTGAAATTATAACATGTTCTATGATTTGTATTATGAAAATTGGAATTATAGTGAGTAAATAAATAGGAAGTAATTTTTTTGCTAATTCATTCCCCTTTGAATATAGCAAATCAATTAAAAAATCACCAATTATGTATAAGAAAATGCAAGTAAAAAAACTAATGAAAACTCCTATCAATAATTTTTTTTGAAACTCTTTATTTGTGATATTTTTATACTCGTCTTTAAAAATTAGAAATGTAAATCCTGACATTAAATGAATAACTGCCTTTGATATGGTACTTACTATTGCATAAGATATTACTATTTCAGAATCACAATAAATACTTACAAGTAAGATATCAAAATTAAGATATAAATTTGTTGTAAATATCGAAACCAAAATTTTCCAAAATGATGATTTACTCTGGATATTTACTTTATCTTTTTTGGAATTTAATATTAAGAATAAGTATGAAAATAAGCTTCCTATTAAAAAAGAATAGTAGAAAATTATAATATTGAATTTCTCAATACTTAAAATAAAAATTATAGCTATACTTAACTTAACAATACTTGATATAAAAAAAGATATTGATGACTTAAAATACTTTTCATTATTTAAATACTTAATATTTATGTTTACTATTGTAAAATTTGTACATAGCAGCATTACTATAATTGTAAATGCAGTTAAATAAATATTTAAATCTATATATAAAAAAAATAATGGTATTATTATAAATAATAAATATAAATCATAGAATTTTCTCTCAATATAAAACTTCGTTTTTTGACCCCAGTATAGGTATGCAGTTAAAATTGTGCCTAAAATTGCATAGGATGATAGAATCATAGATGCAAGTTTAAATTCTTCGGCTTGCATTTTATTAACCATTAGTATTTGAAAAGCATAGTTAATTAAACCTATAAATACACTACTTACTCCAAGTATCAACCCATTTTTTATGAACAATTAATTTCCTCTCCACATTAAAATGAATAAAATTTTTCTTATAGATCCTGAGTATGAAAATTTTTTTAACAATGAATTGTTTAATCCATTATCTAAATTTAATCGTGATAACACACTAGATCCTTACATAAGACTTAAATCCTATATTGAGTCACTAGGTTATTCCATTTTTACGGCTGATCAATTTTTTAAATTTGATAATCAAATTATTAATGATAGTCAATTTTACTACACTTCTATTGGGGGATCTTTATATAAAAAATTAATAGATTTAAAGATTTGCAATATTTCTTTTTGTAATTATATTATTTTTGAACCTCCTATTGTAAATAATCGACCATATCTTAATTTAGATAAACTCCTAGAAGTTTTTGATCATATTTATGTTCACAACCCTGATCAATATAATTATTCCAACAAATTTAAAAAATTATATTGGCCGCAGCCTGATTTTACTGCTGTATATTGTAATGATAATAGAATTATGAATAACCGCGTTGCACTTATTAATAGTAAACATAGTCCTATCATTCATAAGTTGTATAATTTTAAGTTCTATGGTGATTTAGAATTATATTCTTATCGATTAAGATGTTTTCTTGATAACGAATTAATTGATTTATATGGCTCTAAATGGGATGATATCTTAAATATCCATTCTCTTTGGTTCCTATATCTTATAAATTATTTTAAGATAAAAAAGAGGTATGGCGGTAAAGTTTTTAATAAATCAGATGTTTATAATCTTTATAATTTTGTGCTTTGTATTGAAAATCAATCAATTAATGGCTATATAACTGAAAAAATATTTGATTCTTTTTTTTCTGGTTCAATCCCTATTTACTTAGGTGCTCCCGACGTTAGCAAATATATTCCATCAGATCTTTATATTGATATCAGAAAGTTTGATAGTATTCATTCTGCAATTCAACATTGTATGTTAATGCCTGATTATGAAATTATTAATTACAGGAATCGAATTAAAGATTATCTTCAATCCAAGCATTTTGATAAATATAAATTTTCATTAAATAGAATATTTACATTGTAAAATTTTATTTAATTAATAGATTTACTATAAATCTCTCTACAATTAAAACTTTGTGAATATAATCTTGCATTAATTCTTAACTCTTGGTTATTCTTTATAATTTTAAATAATGCATTACGTAGAGAATCTACATTTTCTTCAATTATATATCCACATCCCTTTTTTTCTATTTCACTAGCGTTCCATGGTATGTCTGTTGTAATTACAGGTATACCACATCCCAAATATGTTTTAATTTTTCCTGGATCAGCATAGTAAGTGAAAACTGACTCTTTTTTGAGATATATTGCAATCGCCACCAATGATTTGGCAATTTCTTTTTTTAAATACTCGTAATTATCAATTTTTCCCATAAAGGTACACCTGTTTATAACATTTTTTTTCAGCGCATACTCTTTTATCCTATTTAAATGAGGTCCATTTCCAATAATTTTTAGTTTTATATTCTCTATTATTGTCATTAATTCTATAACTAATTCAATACCTGAATTACTTGATATGTGTCCCATATAAACAATTACATTTTTATCCGAGTTACAATAATCTACATATAATGACTTATCTACCCATATACAGTAAGGGACAATCTTGAAATTTTTATAGTTTTTTTTGCTTATTCCATATTCAATTAGTCTCCCTTCAGACATCCTTTCTGATAAATCCCATTTTTCATCACATTTAACGCAACTAAAGTAATCTATTTTTTTATATATAAAATTAATTAGCTTATTTTCAAACCTTCCCCTTGGAACAAAATCAATAGACCAAAATATAATTTTAATTTTCCTTTGTATTATATTTCTAGCAATTAAGGAAAATAATGTTGTTAATCCATCACAACAAATTACTTGTGTACTTTTTTTAGTATATCTATATATGATATACAAGTTTAAAAACATCTCCTTAATATAAACTACATATTTATTATTAAATAATTTATTTGTATATTTAATTTGAAATAATTCAATGCCGTTTTCGTAATAAACTAAGATTGATCTCCTTGTTTTTAATGATGAAAATTCATGCATCACATGTAACACAGTAAAGCTCTCTTTTAGATATGCAACTATGTCATCATCAACTCCTGTTGCATATTTATGAGTTATTATTATGAATTCTGGTTTTAATAATTTTTTTTGCATAATAAATTGTGTAATATATAATTGCAATATTGTTTATATATATCCCATGAAACCATATGACATTTTTAGTTTTTATAAAATTATTTAAAAAAATTATTAACTGAGGGATTATTAGTATATTATTAAGTATAAATTTAATTATCTTAAAAAGATCTTTTTTAGAAAAAACATAATAGCTTCTTATAATATTATTATTTTTAGAATAAATTTCAGCCCATTTAATTTTTCTTTTAAAGTAATCCATAACCGAGCAATCAATATTGTGAATTATATCTATCCCCTTAATTACTAAAAAATTATAGTTTAGCTCTGAAAGTCTTATACAAAACTCTACATGAAGACCCTTCAGCATTGTTTTAGCCTGTTTCAATGCTTTAGTTTTTACAATAAAAAAATTTGCGCCTGCAGCAGGAAAATCGCTACTGTGTGGTTTTATTTTTAATTTAATATAGTCATTATTATCCTGAATTACTTTTCCGTAGCTATGCCATTTGTCCTCATCATAAGGTATTCTTTCTGACTTTTTTAATGCATGGGCAACTGGGTCAACCGCCCCAATAATAGCCAAATATTTTGTTAAATAATTATTGTCTTTTGTGAATGAATATCGAGATGACCAAGCAGCTACAGCATCGTCATTTTTTTGTAGAAGCATTACTGATTTTTCTAAAGTATTAGGGTTTGTAAAATTGCAGTCACATGACCAAAATACAGTGTAATCAGTTTCAATATTTTTTGAACCAAGCTCGATTCGTAAGAATGGGCTATCTTTTAAATCAGGCCTAAAATAAAGATTGCAATTATTTTTTTTTATGATATTTAAAGTTTCATCTTTTGATCCGCCATCTAAGAACAAAATTTTTACATTTTTTTGGTTGTATGATTGACTTCTTATTGAGTCAATTGTTTTTTGTATTATTTTTTCATCATTGAAGCTTAAACATAAAAAAGTAATAGTTAAATTACTTGATATCATTTATAACCTTTTTAACTATATACAAAGGCCTATTGATAACTTCCGTATGTATATTAGCAATATATAATGAAACAATTCCAAAACATATTAAGATTATTCCATTTAATAATGTATTAGAAACAATAAAAAATGCTACAGGAGTGTAAAACTGAATTCCCATATAGTTTGATATCAACATATAGGTTAATAATACTGCACTAGTCATAAAAATTAGCAAGCCCAAGTATGCAATTACTCTTAGTGGTGATATTGAATAATTTATAAATGAGTTTATAGCAAGATTGGTTAACTTTCTAAAGGAATATCCAACCTGACCATTTGATCGAGACGGGGCCACAAAAAATACTTGGCTCTTGTTAAAGCCTAACCAATCAATTAATCCTCGATACAGTCTATTTTTCTCTTTTATTTTTTTATAAGCTTCAATAACTTTTTTATCTATTAACCTAAAGTCCGTTGATCCTTTCTCCATAGGATTATTGGAAATTAATTTCATTATCTTATAAAATAAAAAAGACCCAACTCTTCTGACCATAGTTTGTTTGACTGTGTCAGTTCTAACCCCAATAACTACATCAGCACCAGCCTCCCACTCGACTATGAATTTATTAATCAAATTAGGCGGATGCTGTAAATCAGCATCCAAAGTAATGGCTGCATCAACACTGAAATCAAGATAATCTATTCCAGCACTTATAGCTATTTCTTTACCAAAATTTCTTGAGAAGTCGATAACTGTTACATTTTTATTTGAGGTAATTTTTTCCAGTTCTGAAATTGAATTGTCAGTACTGCCATCATTTATATAAATTATCTCCCATAGATAATGATTGATTTGCTTAGTGATTGAAATTAATTCATTATGTAATTTTGATAAATTAGCATATTCATTGTAAACGGGGACTATTATTGAAATTTTTTTCATTTTGAATATTTTTGATAATTCTATAAATCATTTAAAAATGAAGTCTTTTAAAAATTGAATTTGGCATTATTTTGATAATCATCATAATAATGTACCAAAAACTTGGTATATAAAACTCACCGCCTCCTTTTTTAGAACATGCTAAAACTATTAGTTTCGCAGCAGTTTCTTTTTTCGTCCAAAGTAAACCTTTCTTAAATTTTTGTGTCATTGGGGAGTCAATCAAACCTGGTTTAATTGTGACTACAGAAACCCCAGATCTAAATAATCTCTGCCTTAACCCAGAACAAAAAGTTGTTACCATTGACTTTGAACTACCATAAACATAATTGCTTGCCCTTCCTTTATCACCAGCAACTGAAGATATTACCGCTAGTGTTCCGTCTTTATGTAACTCAAAATAGTTAGCTAAGATAGTAAGTAGAGAAATAACGGATACCCCATTTGTATAAATTTCATTAATTGCAGACTCAACTGAA
>CAYZUJ010000011.1:0-16766 GCA_964481375.1 uncultured Neisseria sp.
TTTCTAATTCTAAAAAAGTAGATATGGTATGGGTAGATGATGCTCGTGAATTTATTAATAATTTAATAACAAAATATTACTCTCATCTAAAAGTAGATTTTTATTATGATCCAGCAGACTTTTTAAAAGATGTAGAACAATATCCGTTAGATACTAAAATTATACTAGATGGGTTTTACTGTGATGATTCAGGTTTTATGATTGTAGCTGATGGTATTACAATAGCAAAGAAATTACATGCATTTGGCTATAATAATCTTTATTTAACTTCAAGCGAAGATATACCAGAGCAAATTTTACCTAGTTATGTAACCTTTATATCTAAACATGATACAGAAAATATGGTGATTTTAGATAAACTTTAATACAAGTAAGTTACAAGATAATGTAACTTACTTTTGTTAAGACTATTAAGGAGCTAAACTTTTAACATATGTTGAACCATGAAAACCAGAGATCATTGAACCGTATTGGCTAAATGATAAATTTCCATTATCTATAGTGATACTTCTTAATGGTATATATTGTTTAGGGTTTTTTCTTGCTTCCTGAAATTCTTGATAATAATTGCCTAAAATATCTTTAAAATCAACACTAGTTTTATTATCCCATGTTATAGCAAATATTTTATGAGTACTATTGTTTATAAAAATATTCATTTTGCTAGAGTCGGAAGTTATTTCATAATTTAATGATTTGCTATTTTTGCTTATTAATTTTACTTTTTGAGTATGTTTAGAATTTTCTATAATTGATTTTTTATCAAAAGTATCACCTAGAGATATAGCAAAACTATTTGATACAAAAGCTATTAATAATATTTTTTTCATTTTTATTCCTTAATAAATCCAACAACCATAAGTTCCACAATTATAAGTATTATTATTTACAGTAATAGAATTTCCTGCAAATACCATGTAGACAGTTCTACCATAAAAAAATGGCATCCCCCAACCAATTATATTTCCTGTAGAATTTGTTGTATATGCCACAGTTGCATAAGCGGTATTAGAACTATTTAATAACCATATGGCGTTACCTATACTAAAATTAATGATTCCTGAAGAATTAAAACCATTAATATCAGACATTGTGGCTGTTTCAGATACAAACTGCCCGGCTGTTGGACAGAAGAATAGAGAGTTTGAGCATAGAGGTAAAAAAGTTGAGTTAGAAAAAAATGAATATTGATTACCTGTATCTAAAAATGATGAATTATTTTGTCCTTGGAAGGTTGAATTTACATTCAAACTGCCATTACTTGTATTAATTTTAAATACGTTAACAGTTGAAGGTGGAGTGTTATCTACATTGTTACCAACCCCAAATATAGCATAGCCATCGGCATTATAAGCCCCTGAATTAGGTATATTGCCAAAATGAAACGTAATACCATTATTATAGTTGGTACCAAGAGCTGTAATAGGGTTTTGTACATATTGGCTGGGAATAGTTAAATTACAGCTAGAGTTGGTGCAACTATAATAAGCACCAAAATTTTGATCTGTTGTTAAGGTACCAACACCTAAAATACCGTTAAGCCCTAAATTACTAGGTGAAGTACTAGCATTAGGACATAGAGATGCACCTTGATAGCCACTATTAATTATTTGTATAGGGATAGATGAAGCAGTAATTCCTCCTAGGTTTACATCTGCAAATTGGATTGGACCCCAATTGGCAGATCCATCACCATAAGTGACACATTCAGCTATTGTGTTACTTCCTGAGGTAAGATAAGGCAAGTTACTTAATATGTTATTATGAAGGAGGGAGCCAAAAACTCTTAGACCAAATGAACCGCTATCAATTATAATATTATTAATTACCTGACAATTAGTAGTTCCTGGTTGACAAACAGAAACACTTACACATGGAGCATTATTGTAAGTGCAAATAGAATTTGATCCTGATGCCATATTAACTGTTATATATTTTCCAACTGATGGGATAGCGGTGGGGGTCGCTGGTTGACTAGTATTACCTGAATTATTAGATGAGTTATTGCTACTACTTCCCCCACCTCCGCCACAACTAGCTATGACGAATAGGATTATTATAAAATATGATATTGATTTTATTTTCATTTTATTCCTTTTTAAAATGGTTAAGTTTTATTTTTTTATAAAAAAAATAAAAGAATATAACTGTTAACATTAATAATAAGCTTAAATCATTTCCATTCTGTTTTATGGCACAACCACCGCCGCTTGTTTTATTTTGTGGTGGACTAGGAGGTTCATTAACTAAACTTTTATCAATATTAATTGTACTAATAATAGTACCACTAGTATTTACTAATCTTAAAAATGAAGGTTTAGTATTAGTATATGATGAAATGCTAATAGTGATTTGACAAGAATCTTGTGTTAGTAAAGTTTGATTTGAGCATTCATCTTTTTTGATAAAAATATTTGAACTTTCTGTTATTTTTGCTCCAGAAATTGAGATAGGAGAATTATTATTATTGGTAAATTTTATAGTTTGACTTTGTGGGGTATGTGATGAGAAAACTATAGTATTATTATTTGGTTCTAGGATTTGATTATAATTATTAATAACATAATTTAGCGCCTTTTCTACGTTAAGTGTGCCACTGGCAGCACAGCCTTCTGAGTTACAATTATTGTAATCATATATAGAAGAATTTTGAAGAATTTGTATAATTCGGTTATTATTCCATTGTAGATTATTATTTTTTAAGTAGCTAAGAATATCAGCAATAGCAGCTACTACATGAGGAGCTGCCATTGAGGTTCCTTGATAATAAGTAAAATAACTATTAGAAGTATTTTGTAATTTTGTAGTCGTCCATATTGTGGATAAAATTCCGCCTAATGAATTATTAAATAACATATCTCCTCCTGAAGCTGTAATATTAGTAGCACCATAATTACTATAATAAGCTAAATTAATTGGCCCTTTGGCAGCAACGGCAACGATATTTTTACAGTTTGCTGGAAAAGCCTTTGCTATATTATTAGAAGAGTTTCCTGCTGCTACTACTATTAACGATGAATTAGAGATTTGATTAATTGCATCTTGCATTGATTTACTGCAGTTTCCATTGGCGCCTAAACTTAGATTAATTATTAATGCAGGATTATTATTTTTTATAGAAGGATGTAAATTTGCTGCCCATAGCATACCATTAATTACATCAGAGCTTCGTCCACCACATTTGCCTAACACGCGAACAGGTAAAACACTAGCATCATATGCGCCACCTAAAATACCGGTTTGGTTATGCTCATTATACCCTTGAGCTACTATTGTGCCAGTTACATGGGTACCATGCCAAGAGCTAATAGGGTCTTCATCGCAATATGTAAAAAATCCATTGCTTGCATCAATTTCTTCTTGAGTTAGTGAGTCGCCTAAATCTAGAGCATCAGGAAATGGATCAATAATAGCATCAGGATCGTGAATAGCTGAGGGGCATGTACCAGCTGTTCTACAATCAGAAATAAAAGAATAACCATAAGTTTTGGTAGAATTTGATGATTGTTGCAGATTAGAAATAATATTTGTATGGGGAGTATAACCTGTATCTACTACAGCAGCTATAATTGAGTTTCCAGGAGATGAAACTAGCGACCAAGCACCTATAAAATTATCTCCAGTCCATAATGGATAATCTGAATTTTTAAAATCTAGTTGCATGTCCCATTGAACAGGATTTAATGCGGGGGCTAGAGGTTTTAAAATTACATCTTCTTCAATATAGGCTATATCTGGGTTTTTTTGCATTATATTTATTAACTCTTCTAATTTTTTATGATTAATATGATAGGGCAAACGTAGAATATGTGCGCCTGTTGCAATTGCGCCTATATCGCGAACATTCATATTAATAGAAGTAGAAATTGAATTTAATTGAGCTTTGCTTAAAGGTAGCATTAATTGTGTGTTTATAATTTGATTATTAATTTTTCCATTAAGTAATAATTCAAGTTGTATAGCAGTAGGTTTAAATTTTATTATTAGACGGTTTATAGCAAAAGTAGAATTAGCAAATAATAATGAAAAAATAAATATGACATTTTTACTAAGTTTTAACATATTATTTCCTAATAAATTTTTAATTAATCTTATATTAAAATAGAAGAAAATTATTTTTAATTTAAATATATGAAAAACGCATTGTAGTAAATATGTAAAAATATTGGGTAAATTATTTTATTATATTTAATTTTAATAACAGTAAATATTGTACCACATAAAAAAATTAAAAATAAGTAAAATAATTTATTATTATTATAATAATGAAAATAAGTAAATATAATATTTATTATAAAATATATTAAGATATTATTATTTAAAATTTTTGCCAATAAATCTAATAATATACCGCGAAAAATAATTTCTTCAAAAATTGGAGATATAATTAAAACAAAAAATATAGTACTAGATTTTTGGTTATTAAAATTTAGATATGTATATAATTTTAAATAAAAGTAAATTAACCATGCAATAATTGGTAGAATGATAACTGATATTGGCAATAAATATTTTTGCATAAAATATAATTTTAAAGATTATTTAAATTTAAAAGTTAAACATTTTTAGCAATTAAAAAACTGCGAATTAATTGTGATATAATAGCTACTAGTATTTTATGAAAATGCTAATCGTAATTGAAAATCCATTTGCATTGCAGAGTAATTAATAGTCAGGTTAAACTTATTTTTTATCTATACAAGTTGTTAATATAAAAAATTTTTCTAAATGTCCATTATATCTTAAATAAGAAAATTAATATGCAAAAAATTTTATTATTCTTTCTAATGGTATTATTTTTGTTATTCCAATATCAAATTTATTTTGGGCGGGGGGGCAATATGGATAATAAAAAAATACAGCAACAAATATATCGCCAAGAACAGATAAATATTGAATTAGAAAAAAGAAATAAACATGTATTTAGCAAGATTGAAAGTTTAAAAGGTAAACCTGATGATTTAGAAGCTAAAGCACGTTTTGAGTTGAATTTAATCAAACCTGATGAAACTTTAGTATTGTTTCCCAATAATTTATAATACAGAAAAGTCATGATTGCTTTAGAAGTTATTAATGTTTCCAAAAAATATGGGCAAGTTACAGCGTTAAATAATATAAACATAAAAATTGACGAAGGCGATTTTGTTGGGTTATTAGGAGTGAATGGTGCAGGGAAAACAACCTTAATTTCGTCAATTAGTGGCATAAATAATTTTACTGGTAAGATCAAGGTTATGGGATATGATGTCCTATCACAAGTAATTAAAGCGAAAAAAAATCTTGGTGTTGTTCCTCAAGAGCTAGCATTTGATCCTTTTTTAACGGTTTATCAAACTTTAAAATTTCAATCAGGCTTATATGGGGTAAAGAATAATAATGCTTGGCTTGATGAAATTATTCAGAGAATGTATTTAGAAGATAAGATAAATAGTACAACGCGTAGTTTATCAGGTGGCATGAAACGGCGTCTAATGATGGCACAAGCTTTGGTGCATAAGCCATCATTAATAATTTTAGATGAGCCAACTGCAGGAGTTGATGTTGAAATTAGAAAAAATTTGTGGGAGTTTATTCTAGAATTACATAAAAATGGTCATACTATTTTATTAACTACTCATTATTTAGAAGAAGTGGAAAAACTTTGCAATAATATTATAATGATAGATAAAGGAAATATTATTGCAACAAGTGCAAAAGATGAGTTGATAAAAAAAGCTGGTGAGTTAGGTAGTACCTTGCAATTAGAGACTCTTTATGGAAAATTTAGTGATAAATTAAATCCCTTATTACTTAATAGAGAGGGTAATATTTTTACTTTAAAATTAGATAATCATAACCAGTTATTCTCAATTTTGGAAATATTAAAAAATGATGGAATTTTTTTAGAAAATATTAATATAAACCGGCCAAATTTAGAAGATATTTTTATAAATTATTTGCATAGAACTTAAATTTAAGGAAGTGATTAATGCAGTCGCTTATTCAGTTAATTAATAAAGAAGTTTATAGGTTTTTATCTATATGGGTTCAAACTATTTTAGGTCCTGTAACTTCAGCAATATTATATCAGCTGATTTTTGGTGAGCAGCTATCTAAAATATCAACAGGAATTACGGGAGTAAGTTATTCTACTTTTTTGATTCCTGGTTTAGTGATGATGCAAGTTTTATTAAATTCATTTGCTAATGGTAGTTCAAGCCTTATTCAATCTAAATATACGGGGAACATAATTTATATCTTAATGGCACCAATTTCACCATTTGCAATATACTTTGCTTATTTAATTTCTAGTATTATTCGAGGGATTATTGTAGGCATTGCTGTTTTTATGGGTATTGTTTGGTTTGGTATTAATATGCCAAAAATGTGGTGGGCGATATTTTATTTTATGATTATGGGTGCCTCAATTACTGCCGGTTTAGGTTTAATTGCTGGAATTGTTTCTGATAAATTTGACCAATTATCAGGGTTTCAATCGTTTGTTATTGTACCATTAATTTATTTAGCAGGGATTTTTTTTAATTCTTATAATTTTACAGGAGTTTGGCGATTTACTGCGATGTTAGATCCATTTCTATATATAGTAGATGGTTTTCGATATGGATTTATAGCACATGCTAATAGCAATATAGAGTACGCAACACTATCAGTATTATTTTTTTCTATTTTTATAAATTTAATTGGATATTGGTTAATAAAAGCAGGGATTAGGATAAAGCATTAATTTATTTTTTATAGGATTTAATTTGTGATGTTAGAAGATATGATTTATCAAACAATTAAAAATTATATTGATTGTTATTATTTAGATGTTTCAGGAGATGGCAGGCATTTTGATGCGGTAGTTGTTAGTAAGCAATTTAATAATAAATCAAGGCTTGAAAGGCATAGGCTAATATATCAAGCATTAGGGGATAAAATGAAAGAAGAAGTGCACGCCTTATCTTTAAAGTTATACTCAGTAACTGAATGGGAAAAATTAACAAATAAGGAGAAATAAATAATGGATAAATTAAGAATTAAACAATCCTTAAGATTAAAAGGTGAAGTTTCAATTTCAGGAGCAAAAAATGCGGCTCTTCCTATAATGTGTGCGGGTCTTTTAGCTAATAAAGGGGAATTAAATTTACATAATGTACCTGATTTAAAAGATATAAAAACTCTGGATATATTATTAAGTAGAATGGGAGCAAAAATAGAGTTTAATGATAATAAGATGGCAATTGATACTACAGGTTTAGATAAATTTATAGCAGATTATGATTTAGTAAAAACTATGAGAGCATCTATTTTAGTATTAGGCCCGTTACTTAGTCGCTTTGGTGAAGCCAAAGTAAGTTTACCAGGGGGCTGTGCAATTGGGGCAAGACCTGTAGATCAGCATATAAAAGGGTTACAGCTTATGGGTGCTGATATTAAAATTGAACATGGATATATAAAAGCTCACTCTGATAGATTAAAAGGGGCCCATATTGTCATGGATTTAGTGACTGTCACTGGAACTGAAAATTTATTAATGGCAGCAACCTTAGCAAAAGGTACGACAATTCTTGAGAATTGTGCACAAGAACCAGAAGTAACAGATCTTGCAAATTGTTTGGTGAAAATGGGTGCGCAAATTGAAGGTATTGGAACTACAGTATTAACTATTTATGGAGTCGATAATTTAACCGGTGCAAAACATTCTATTATTGCTGATAGAATTGAGGCAGGAACTTATGCAGTGGCAGCTGCAATTACTCAAGGGGAGTTAGCCCTAACTCATGCACGTCCAGATACGATGGGGGCAATTATTGAAAAATTAAAAGAGGCAGGGGCAAAAGTGTCTATAGGAGAGGATTGGCTAAAAGTGAGCATGGATAAGAGGACAAAAGCAGTTAATATAAAAACGCTACCATACCCTGATTTTCCAACAGATATGCAGGCACAATTTATGGCATTAAATTCTATTGCTGATGGTAAAAGTCGTTTTGAAGAAACAATTTTTGATAATAGGTATATGCATGTTCCAGAATTATGCAGAATGGGGGCAAAAATTGTAGTTGATGGTATTCTTGAACCTAATAATATAGCTATTGTAAATGGAGTAGATCATTTAACAGGAACTACAGTTATGGCTACAGATTTAAGGGCTTCAGCATCTTTAGTTTTAGCAGCTCTTGTAGCACGCAAAGAGACAATTATTGATAGAGTTTATCATTTAGACAGAGGCTATGAAAGAATGGAAGAAAAATTAAATAATGTTGGTGCTGATATAATAAGGATTAAAGATTAATTAAATAAAGTGATTAGTAAAATATAAATAAAATTACTAATAATTATTAAATTCATGAGATAATCTGGGCATATTTTGTAAGAGTATTGCAATGACTGATGATTTGGAGTATATAGAAAGAGCCAATAAAGCTGATGTAGCGCCAGAATTTGTAATCATATGGTTACATGGTTTAGGTGCAGATTATGAAGATTTTTTGCCAATAATTTCTCAACTAAAGTTAAATTTTAGTGTAAAGTTTATTTTTCCTAACGCAAAATTGCGCCCAATAGCTTTTAATAATGGTTATGTTATGCGTGCGTGGTATAATATTTACAATTTAGATATATATAATCACAAAATAGATGAAGATGGTATTAAAGAATCAGTAGCGCAAATATATAAAATAATAGAAAAACAAATTAAAGGAGGAATTTCTCCTAATAAAATAATTTTAGCTGGTTTTTCCCAAGGTGGAGTAATTAGTTATTATGCAGGCCTTAGTAATCAATATAAATTAGGTGGAATATTAGCTTTATCATGTTATTTGCCAGATTTTAAATTACTTAGTAATTTGAATAAAAGTATTTCTATTTTTGCTTGCCATGGTATTAATGATGCAGTTATTCCTTATAAAGCAGGATTAAATGCTTATGAATATTTACATAAGAGTGGATGCAACATTACTTGGCATGAATATTTTATGGAGCATACTTTATGTGATTTACAAATAATAGATATAGCAAATTGGCTAAACTCTTTAGGAAGTAAATAATTATTTTATTAATTGGAGTATTTTTTGTATTAAGGTTTATTTATGTTAAATGATGAACTTGAAGAGTTACCTCTTAGTAAAACTAAAATAAAACAAAAAATGCAAGATTTACAAGATTTAGGGGTTAAGTTAGTTGAATTAAAAAAGGATCAATTAGCTAAATTTGAGTTACCGCAAATTCTTTTAGATGCAATTAAATTAGCGCAGCAAATAAATTCTAATGGTGCATTACGGCGTCAATATCAATACATTGGTAAATTAATGCGTAATATAGATACTGAATCAATAAAGGAAACTTTAAATAAGATTAAGGGTGAATCAGTAGAAAATATTAAATTATTTCATTTAAGTGAAAAATGGAGAAAACGATTATTAGAAGATGATGATGCAATTAATCAATTTATAAATGATTATCCAATTTGTGATAAAGTAGAGTTATGTAATTTAATAAAAAAAGTGAAGCATGAGGTTGAAGCTCAGAAAAAGCGTAATTATCGTAGGCTATTTCAATATATTCGAGATATTGTGGAGGATTTAAAATAATGAACTCAACTCAATTGGCGGTTATTGCAATAGTAATATTTTCTATTTTAATTGTAATTGCTTATTATTTGTATCAAGATACAAAATTTAAGCGGATAGTTGAAGATAATTTCAATCAGCAGACTGATGATATTATTAAAGAAAATAAAGCTATAGTTTTAGATGGTTTTAATCAATCTGCACCTGTTCAGACAGTTTTATTTGATGATCCTGTTTTAGGAGACGCAAATGCTGATTTAGTGCAGAGTGAAATATATATACCAGAAGATAGTGTTGAAGCTTTTTTTGTTAAAGTAGATAAAATATATTTTCCATTTTCAAGTTATGTAGATAATGAATTAGATTTGATAATTGATATAGTTTTTGAAGAATCAAAAAAATTTAAGGCTTTACCTAATATAGAGCAATTTACAAGTAAACCATTCTTAATTTATGTTTTAGATAGAGATAATTCATGGAAGTTATTAGTAAAAGGTGAAAAAATTATTGCTAATGCTTTAAAATTTGTTATTCAATTAGTAGACTCTGATGGAATAATTAATCAAGCTCAAATTGCAAATATATATAATGATTTATATAAATTTGTATTAAATAATGATGGGCATATCCGCCATTCTGATTATAAAACAGTAATCAATAATATTCAAAATAAAATTAAATATCTAGCAAATATTGAGTTAGAACTGGAAATGTATTTATTAATTAAAGATAGTATTGATTTTAAAACACTTTCCAAGTTTTTTATTAGTAATGGTTTAACAGTTAATGATGGAAAGATTTTTTATTTAGAAGATGGAATTGAGTTATTTGTAATTAGTAATGAAGATGGAGAAAAATTGCAGAATAATAGGCTTTATTCAACGTTATTAATTTCAGCTAAACTACATTTTCAAATTGATCCGAGTAAAACTGTTGAAAAGATTTTAGATATTGTTGAACAATTTACTACTCAATTTGATTCTCGATTATTAACAGCCAATAAACAACTTTTTGGCCAAAAAGAATATGATGGGTTGCAAAGATATATTAATAATTACGTAATAAGTTCAAAGAAAAATGATATACAGTTAGGCAGTAAATTAATATGGAGAGTTTGTTCATCTTAATTCAATTATTATTTTTGTAAAATTTAAAGAAAAAATCAAAAATATTTTATTTTCTCATAATAATTTTTGTTAAAATACGCACCTATTTAGGTTCTTATTTTATGAAAGTGGCTACTTATGGCTATTTTAGAAATCCAAAATGTTTCAAAACTATTTAATGATCAGGTTGTGGTTACTGATATTAGTTTAGATATAAAACATGGTGAGTTTTTTACTTTGTTGGGACCATCTGGTTGTGGAAAAACAACTTTATTAAGAATGATAGCTGGTTTTTCAAAACCAGATAGTGGGCGTATTTTGCTTGAAGGTATAGATATTACTAATTTACCTCCTGAGGAGCGCCCCCTTCATACTATCTTTCAAAGTTACGCTTTATTTCCACATTTAACAGTTGCTGAGAATGTTGCTTTTGCACTTAAGATGGCAAAAATGGGCGATGTTCCAAAAGAACAAATAAAAATTTTAGTGGAAAAAATTTTAGTAGACGTTCAGTTGATAAATTTTGCTAATAGATATCCTCATGATTTATCGGGAGGACAAAAGCAGCGTGTGGCTATTGCTAGATCCTTAGTAGATAGACCAAAGCTATTACTTTTAGATGAGCCTTTGTCAGCCCTAGATGCAAGATTAAGAGAGCATATGCATATTGAGCTTGTTAAATTACAAGAAGAAACTGGAGTTACATTTATTTATGTTACTCATGATCAAAGTGAAGCTTTAGCATTATCTAGTAGAATTGGGGTTATGAATAAAGGTAAGATAGAACAACTAGATAAACCTCAAACTATATATTCTAAACCAGAAACTTATTTTGTAGCTGATTTTTTAGGTAAATGTAATTTATTATCTGCTGAAATTATAGAAGTTAATAAGCAGGCAATAAAATTAAAAGTATCTGATATTTTAGAATTTGATTTGGAGCAGGAAAATACGGAAGATTTTAAGGTTGGGGATAAGGGATGGTTTTCATTACGCCCTGAAAAAATCAAAGCAAATAGGAATGAACCTGAAGATGAAGAATTATATACGGCAAAGGCAACTGTCAAAGGATATTACTATTATGGAGATGTTACTTTGTACATATTACTTTTAGAAAATGGCGTTAAATTACAGGTTATGTTATCAAATACACGAGCAAAGCCAACAGCATTTTTTGATGAAGATGAGGAGATAGTGATTTCATTTGAACCAAGTTCTGGTAATTTTTTATCTAAATAAAAAAGGTGTTCTTATGAAGAAATTAAGCCAAATATCAGAGAAAAATTTATTATCAATTCCACCTATTATTTATCTTACATTTTTATTTTTAGTTCCAACGATTATAATGGTGATAGTTTCATTTAGAGAGCCAGGGGCATATGGTGGTATTGCACCCTTAATTACAAAGATTAATAATAAATCACATCTAAATATGAATTTAGAGAGTTTTAAATTTGTCGTTTTTAATAAATTTATTTGGGAATTATTATTTCGTTCTTTTTGCTTTTCAATACTATCTACAATTATATGTTTATTTATTGGTTATCCTATAGCTATGTTGATTGCTAAAAGTCCTAAAAAATATAGAGATTTATTACTTTTATTAATCATTATTCCATTTTGGAGTTGTTTTTTAATTCGTGTTTATGCATGGATGATTATTTTAGGACCACAATCAGCGATTAGTTACATAGTAAATTATGTATTAGTTTTATTAGGTTTTGCTCCTGTAAATTTACTTTATACTTCAGCTGCTGTGGTTATATGTTTAGTATATATTAATTTACCTTTTATGGTATTACCTCTTTATGCAAATTTAGAAAAACATGATGATACATTAATCGAGGCGAGCCGAGATTTAGGCGCTAGTAAGTTTGAATCATTTTGGAAGATTACTGTTCCTTTAAGTTTGCCAGGGATTTTAGCTGGTAGCGCATTAGTCTTTATCCCCTGTATTGGTATGTTTGTAGTACCTGAGTTAGTAGGAAATAATTGTTCATTTATGATTGGTAATTTAATTAAACAGCAATTTTTACAAACTATGAATTGGCCATTAGGCAGTGTAACTTCAATAATTATGACTTTAGGGGTTTTAGGTGTAACATTAATGGTTGCTATTTTAGTAAGTCGTCTAGGGGGGCTTAAATATGCTCGAGAGTAGACCTTCAAAATCACTATTATTGTCAGGTGCTTTGGGTTATTTATTCCTATATATACCGATAGCGACTTTAATCTTATATTCATTTAATGAATCACGTGTAAATGTAGGTTGGGTAGGTTTTACTTTAAAATGGTATAAGGTTTTATTTACAGATAAACAGTTAATGATTGCAGCATTAAATTCATTAATAATTGCTGTGATTTCTAGTGTAGTATCAGTAATTTTAGGAACGTTAGCTGGGGTAGCTCTACATAAATATAAGGTTCCTTTTTTATCCATTTTGGTTATGATTCCGATTGCAGCTCCAGAATTATTGGTAGGTGTTTCTTTATTATTATTTTTTTTAATGATTAATTTTACTTTGGGGTTAGTATCAATTATTTTAGCTCATACAGCTTTTTGTATAAGTTTTGTAGCTATTGCGGTTAAAACACGAATGCATGGAATGGATAATAGTATTATTGATGCAGCAAGGGATTTAGGAGCAAATAGATTTCAAGCATTTTATTTAGTATTAATTCCTTCTATTTTGCCGGGAATAATTGCAGGAGGGTTAATGGCGTTTACTTTATCTATAGATGATTTTGTAATTACTTTTTTTACAGCAGGGGTTGGGTCTAGCACTCTACCATTAACAATTTACTCTATGTTAAAGATAGGTGTTACACCTGAAATTAATGCTATTTCTACAATGATGATAATTATTACAATAATTTTAACAGCTATTGCAACTAAAATATCGCCACAACTCTTTAGGTAAAATAAATTTTTTGGATTAAAAATGTTAAAAAAATATTTATTTATTTATTTATTGTTCCCCTTTGTGATTTTTGCTGAACCTGTTTTAAATTTATATATTGGATCAAATTATATTGCTAACGGTACAATAGAGCGTTTTGAAAAATTATGTAATTGTCGTTTATCACAAAACTATTTTAATGACAATGAAGAAATGTTAGCTAAAATAGTAGCTGGTGCACAGGGTTATGATGTAATAGTAGCAACTGGCTATGCTATTGAAGAGCTAGGTAAAATGGGTAAAATTAAACCCCTAGATTTAAAACAGTTGCCTAACTTAAAGTATATTGATCCTAAATTTTTAAATCAAGGTTTTGACCCAAAAAATAAATATTCTATACCTTATGCATATACCCCAGTTTTTTTGTCCTATAACCAAGAGAAAATGAAGCAACTAGGAATAACTCCAAATTCTTGGGCGGTTATTTTTGAACCTAAATATTTAGAGCGATTAAAAGGTAGAATAACAGTTTTTAATTCTGCGCGGCATGTATTTGCGGCAGCATTACTGTATTTGGGTAAAGATCCAAGTTCTACAAAAATAAATGATTTATTAGCTGCAAAAAAACTTATAGAAAAAGCGTCACCGTATTGGGCTAAATATGATAGCGATAGTTACTATAGAGCGTTATTACGTGGAGATATATGGTTATCTATGAGCTATTCTATTGATATATTTAAGGCAACTATTGATGCAACTAACGCTCATTCAAAGGTAGTAATAGATGCAATGTTACAAAAAGAAGGTAACATGTATGAATTAGATAATATGGTAATTCCTATTTTTAATAAAAACGATAAAGTGGCCTATCAATTTATTAATAATGCATTGGACCCGCAAAGTGCTTTTGAACTATCAGTAGCAACTGGGGCTAGTATTCCTAACTTAGTAGCATTTAAACGACTTAGTCCAAGTATTACTAATATAGAATGGATTTATCCAAAGAATAGTAAAAACATGCATACTCTTATTTCTTATGATCCTAAATCAAGGATTTTAATAAATGAGATGTGGACTGAAATACAAATGCAGTGCCATTTTTGAAAATTTATTTTATAAGGATATTTGATGTCGTATTATTTTTTTTCTTCCGAGTCAGTTTCAGAAGGCCACCCAGATAAAGTAGCCGATAAAATTTCCGATGCAATATTAGATGCAATTCTTACTCATGATAAAAATGCTCGAGTAGCAGCAGAAACGTTAGTTAATACTGGATTAGTTGTATTAGCTGGAGAGATTACAAGTAATATTGAAATTCATTATGCGCAAATTGTTCGTGATGTAATTCGCGATATTGGTTATACTAAAAATGAATATGGGTTTGCAGCAGATAGTTGTGCGATTTTAGTTAATTATGATCAACAATCTCCAGATATTGCTCAAGGAGTTAATGAAGGTCAAGGGCTTTACTTAGATCAAGGAGCTGGTGATCAGGGTATAATGTTTGGCTACGCTTGTGATGAAACGCCTACGTTAATGCCATTTCCTATTTATTATGCCCACCGCTTAATGGAGCGTCATGCTCAAGTTAGAAAAGAGAAAGTTTTATCTTGGGTAAGACCAGATGCTAAGGCACAGTTGACAGTTAAATATGATAAAAATAGTGGCAAGGTTTTAGCTATAGATACAGTTGTATTATCAACACAACATGATCCAGAAATTACTCATAAGCAAATTGTTGAAGCAGTAATAGAAGAAATTATAAAACCAATATTGCCTAATAACTTATTAAATAAAGATACTAAATATTTAATTAATCCCACAGGAAAATTTGTAGTAGGTGGCCCTATGGGTGATTGTGGGTTAACTGGGCGTAAGATTATTGTCGATACTTATGGTGGAGCAGCACCTCATGGAGGAGGAGCTTTTTCGGGAAAAGACCCATCTAAAGTAGATCGTTCAGCAGCTTATGCTGCAAGATATGTAGCAAAAAATGTTGTGGCAAGTGGTTTAGCAAAGCAGTGCCAAGTGCAAATTGCGTATGCAATTGGGGTTGCCAAACCAGTAGGCATAAATATATATACTTTTGGAACTGGAATAATTGAAGATACCAAAATTGAAGGTTTAATTGCAGAGCATTTTGACTTACGGCCAAAGGGTATTATTCAACAGTTAGATTTATTACGTCCTATTTATAGTAAGACATCTAATTATGGGCATTTTGGGCGAGAAGACGTAGATTTTTCTTGGGAAAAAACAGATAAAGTGGAGATTTTAAGAAATTTTAGATGATTTAGGTAACATATTTGTTACTAGAAAATTATATGGCATTGTTTTATAATTATTTACTTAAGATGTTGATTTTGCTTTTAAAATTAATATAGACCTGTTAAGGGAAATTAAATTGTCAAAAATTTCTAGTTGTAATTTTGTGCCTTATATCAATAAAAATGATGATAAGCATGATATTACTTTGCCTAAATATTTTTCTGATGTTAATAAAAGTGGGGAAGAAGAGATAAATAAAATGCAATTTGATATTTTGCAGAATAAATCTAAAAATATTGCAATAAAAACTTCATCACACATTAAACATGAATATGAGACTTTATTAAATATTATTAAAAATGAGCCTATAGACGAATCTTGGAGTAAATTCAATTTTTGTGAACGTATTAATAAAAGAGATGAAAATGGCGCCTTTATTTTTTCTAATAGTCAAAGAAAGAATTTAATGCTTGAATATGATAAAAAAGTAAATGACTTTTTAATTACATTAGCATCTTAATTAATGCATAAAAAATCCTACATATCCTAAATAAATACCAAGAGCCAGTATTATAATAATTGAAATATAGTAAGCTATATAATTATGCGCAAAACTAATAATCATTTTAGATGAAGTTCTGGTAAAAATTAATCTAGTTACCCCTTTAATAAGAGCAGCATAACCTATAAAAGTTATAATTCCTCGCCAATTGTGTTCCCATATATTATGGCTAACAATTATTAAAATACCTGTTATTACAGATATTGCACCACTAAAAAATAGTGCAGATAAATGGCCTGATTCATCTATCATAGCTCTTAATCTTTGAGCATTAAATAACATTACTAAAGCCATAATTAATAGGTAAAGTCCTAAACTTTTAGCAAGAAAAATTGATATATCCATTTTTATCACTCCTATATAACAGGTATAAATAATA
>CAYZUJ010000011.1:16776-20826 GCA_964481375.1 uncultured Neisseria sp.
TTTATCATATTTTTAAAAAATAAAATGACAAATTTATAATTAGCAAAAATTATATTTATTAGAATATATTTATTTTTTAAAAATAAATTTAAATATATTATTATAATTATATATTAATAATATGGTCAATTTATGATGTTACTATAATAAATTTCTATTTTGGTAAAGGAGGAATAATAATTATTATAATTCAAATATAGCAGAGAAAATAATACAACTTAATTTTAAATAATTATTTTAGCCCATGTTAAACATGGGCTAAAAATCTATATTTAAATCATAATGTATTTATATTATTTTCAATTTCAAGAATATATGCTGTAGTTTTATGACTAACACGGGTTCCCCAAGTAAAGAAAAATAAAGAAATAAAAATTAAGACAATATGATCAATAATATCAGGGAAAACATTAATTCCGCCAAATGATTTACTTCCAAGATAAGCAAATAATGCTACTGTTAATAAATAGGCAATAATCCAAACTGCTTTTAAAATATCGTTAATATCTAATGTATTACGTTTTTTTGCATAAT
Source organism: uncultured Neisseria sp. (assembly GCA_964481375.1). Classification (GTDB taxonomy): domain Bacteria; phylum Pseudomonadota; class Gammaproteobacteria; order Burkholderiales; family UBA11063; genus Aquella. The sequence continues at coordinate 17,311 of CAYZUJ010000011.1, forward strand.
AAAAATATATAGGTAAACCTAATAATACTACAAAAATTACTTGCCCATTTAATGGCCAACGTGACCAATAAAGCATATAAGTTACTAAAATAAAGCCAAGAGGTGCAAAAATTCTCATTCCTGGTATTCGAATTGCTTTATCATGTAATTTATTAGGAGCAATTCGTCTAAAGGAAATAGCGCATACAGTGGCAGATGCATATCCTAAAATATATCCTACGGAAATGACGGCGGCTAATTTATCCCAACTAGGTAATAACCATAGACAAATGAATGAAAGAGGTAAAATAACAATTAAAGCACCAGTTGGAATCCCTGAACTACTGCTTCTCATTCCGATTATCTTTGGCATATGATCTGACATGCCATACATAATTCTAGCTGTTACAGAATTATAAATGATCCCAGCACCTGCTGGAGAAACAAAAGCATCAATATATAAAAGCATAGCAATTAAATTTAAATTAAGAGCAATAGCTAAATTAGCAAAAGGAGAAGCAAAATGAAGACCGCTCCACCCATGTTTGCTTATAAGCTGCATTGGCATAACTGTAATATAAGAATATTGTAATAATGAATAAATTGCTGCACAAAATAAAATAGAAGCAATTATAGCAATTGGAACATTTCGTCTAGGGTTTTCTGATTCCGCAGCAAAGCTAATTGGTGACTGAAAACCATTAAATGCATAAATAATTCCAGCAGTGGTAATAGCTGTAAATATTCCGCTAATGCCATAAGGGGTAAAATTATTAGTGTTAATATCATAATTTTTACCTCCTGAATAGTGGGAAATTAGATAAAAACTAAAAATTACAATTATGGGGACTACCATTTTAAAAATAGTTATAGTTTTTATTGATTTAGCTAAAAAAGATAAAGAATAATAATTTATTAAAAAATAGAACACACATAAAATACTGGAAACAATTAAACCATTAGTACTTAATGACTGAGTTTGTGTATCAAATAAAGTTTTAGTCCAAGCAAAATCCCAGTTACTCAAGTATTGAGTTGATGCTGTAGCTTCTGAAGGTACAGTACTTATATAGCCAATTAATATTGTCCACTCAGCAATAAAACTAGCAAATGAGCCATGTGTGTAGCGTAAATAGTAACCAATACTACCCATTCTTATGGGAGATATTGTAGACAATTCGATTAAACTTAATGAAATAATTAAAATTATTATGGCTCCTATTACCCAAGAAATGATTGAAGCAGGACCTGCTAATGCAGCGGCATGTGCTGAACCAAATAGCCATCCTGAGCCAATTATAGTTCCCACTCCTGAAGATATAAGGGTAAACAATTTTATTTGATTTTTATTCATAAAAAGTCTTTCTATTATCATAAATGATTAATTTTCAAATTTTGAAAATTTACGAACTTATTTTAATTATGGTTATTAATGAGTTTATAAGTATACATAGGTTATTGCTAATTGTCAATTAGTTTATTGTATAGCAATTTAAAATTAAAATATTTATGTCAAAAAAATTGATTTTGTATTAAAAAATAAAGATGTTTATATTACTATGTTAGAGAAGATGGTTATTCTAAAACAAATAAAATAATTTAATTAGAATCTTGTTATACATAGGAATTAATTTATTAAAAGTTTATATTAGTAACAAAATTGTTACTTGTTGAACGACATTGATTATGAAATAATATTCGCAATTTAAAGCATCATCTATTTGAAGATGTAAATTAATAGGATATTTTATTTATCTAAACCTATTTTATTAAAATAGAAACTAGATTAAATAAATTATTAATAAAATGTTATTTTATAAAAGGTTTTTCACATGTTTAAAGCTAAAAAAAGTATTGCCATATTGGCAATTTTATGTAATTTAATGGGATGTGCGAGTATGTTTGGTGACAATACCAGAAAAATTACCGTAAAATCTAGCCCATCTGGCGCTGGAGTTTATGTTGATGGAGTAAGATATGGAACAACCCCAACAATTGTTACTTTAAATAATTACATTTATGGCGGTAAAGTTATAACTATAAGAAAAGATGGATATAAAGATCAAGCTGCTGTAATAAACACTCAATTTCAACCAGTTGGATTATGGAATATACTTAACTGGCCAATAGGTTTTATAATTGATGGTGTTACAGGTGATATTATTAAAATTGCTCCGGAAACTTTAAATATTGATGCGAACTTACAAACTGAAAGATAATCTATTATCTCTACAATGTACTTATTCTCTACCCCTGTTACTTAGCAGGGGTTTTATAATTAGTATTTGTTTAAGAAGAACCTTATAAAGTACTCCAATCTAAAATTATTTTACCGCTATTACCAGACTTCATTAACTCAAATCCTTTTTCGAATTCTTGAACAGGGAGTACATGAGTAATTACAGAACTAACATCTAAACCAGATTTTATGAGTGAAGACATTTTATACCATGTTTCAAACATTTCTCGTCCGTAAATTCCTTTTAATAGCAATCCCTTAAAAACAATCTTATCCCAATCAAGAGTTACATTTTTACCACTAATTCCAAGCATAGCTATTTTACCGCCATTTATCATTATATCTACCATAGAATGAATAGCGGTTTCATTACCAGACATTTCTAGACCAACATCAAATCCTTCTTCCATGCCTATACTTTTCATTAAGTTTTGTAATTTATTATTAATTTCTGTTTTATTTTGGCAATCTTTAACATTAACTGTAAAGTCAGCACCTAATTTTTTTGCAAGTTCTAGGCGATAATCATTTATATCGGTTATTACAACATTTTTAGCGCCAACTTTTTTACAAATAGCAGCAGCCATGCAACCAATGGGACCAGCTCCAGTTATTAAAACATCTTCACCAATTAAATCAAAAGATAAGGCAGTATGAACAGCATTCCCCAATGGATCTAACATACTAGCTATATCGTCAGGTATATAACTTGGTAATTTAAATACATTAAAAGCTGGTATAGCTAAGTATTGGGCAAAACATCCTGGACGATTAACTCCAACTCCAATAGTGTTAGGGCATAAATGAAAAGTGCCAGCTCGACAATTACGGCATTTGCCACAAACAATATGGCCTTCTCCAGAAACTCTATCACCTATTGCTAAATCGCGATTAACATTTGCACCTATTTCTACTATTTCTCCTACAAATTCATGCCCCACATTCATAGGAATAGGGATAGTTTTTTGAGCCCATTCATCCCATTTGTATATATGCATATCAGTTCCACATATTGCGGTTTTTTTAATTTTAACAACGACCCCATCACTTTTAATTTTAGGCATATCAATTTCATTTAAAAAAAGCCCAGGTTCTTTTTTTAATTTTGATAAAGCTTTTATAGTATGCATATGTATCCTTTTAAAAAAAATTAGTTTTATCTATATTATTTTGGGTATCAAAAGTTGAAAATTCAAGAGTTTTCAATTCTCTTGTAGAGTTAAATAATTCGTTTAAACTTATTTTTGAATAACCTAAACTATTATAATCTTTAATATATAAATGCATATTAGTTATAT
>CAYZUJ010000011.1:20836-28229 GCA_964481375.1 uncultured Neisseria sp.
TATATCTTTGATTACAGACCACTGAGTATAATTTTTAAGAATCTTATTATGAATTGTTTTTTGTTGAATAGCTCCTAGGGGAATATCTACATTATTTAAGATATGTGACATTAGAATTACTCCAGATATTGCATTTATTGGTTTATCAGCAAAGTAAGAAAGAGCTACTGTTTTTATGAATCTAGATGGAGAAGTATAATCTCCAGGAATACCAAAAAAGCCATTACCATTCCCTGTTCCTAATATAGTTTTACCATCAATTTCCTTATTTAGGTAATTTTGATTGGTTAAACTTATATAGTTTCGTAAATTTGTTAAATGCCAGTCATATGTTGGACTATTAGTTACAACTTGGCTTAGGTTATCATATATTTTAGTTTTACCTTTAATAAATTCAATAACAATACTTTTACCGTCTTTATCATGTAATACAATATGAATGGGAGCAATTCCAACTGGGCTAATGGATTCACCCCATATATTTACATTAGAAATTGCTTTTTTTACTTCTTTTACGGAACTAAAATTACCTAAAATCCACATAGCTAATTGTGCATTGGAAATATACTTTTTATAATCTTTTAGCTGCGGATTTATATATTGAGTTTCAGGTAGCCATAAATATTCTAAAGTTAAGCCTTTTTCATTAATTCCGTCAGGAGTAATTTTATTATATCCCATAACTACAATAGCTAGATATGCGTATTTGTTATTCCATTGGAAGCTTTTAGAATTATCAAAAGCAGTAGCAAAAAATTGTTGGTTACGAGGGAATATTTTTATTTTAGGTTTAGTTTCAATATCGAAATCCACTGTTCTACCAACAATAGTTGAATGATCTTTAGTTATAATTTGTATATCGGTACAGGCAAAACTATTATTTATAAATAATAAGGAGGTAAGAATGTAATAATTTTTTATTTTTTCAAAAAATATTTTCATAACTATTACTCCCAAACAAATTTTATTAAAGAATAATTTTCATCTCTTTGCCAACTGTTGTAAAAGCAGCGATTGCTTGATTAATTTGTTCTAAAGTATGTTTTGCTGACATTTGGGTCCTAATTCGAGCTTTTCCTTTAGGTACTACGGGGTAGGAAAAGGGTATTACATAAATACCATGATTAAGTAGTTTTTTGGCAAATTCAACGGCGATTTTTTCATCATAGAGCATTACAGGGATTATAGCATGTTCTCCGGGAACGAGATCAAAGCCACTTTTAGTTAAACCGTCGCGGAATATTTTTTTATTTATTTCTAATTGTTCTCTTAGGTTATTAGATTTTTTAATTTTTTCAATAGTGGCTAAAGTGGTTGCAACAATTAAAGGTGCTAATGAATTGGAAAAGAGGTAAGGTCGTGATTTATTTCTTAATAATTTAACAACATTAGCTTTGGCGGTAATATAACCACCAGATGCTCCTCCTAATGCTTTTCCAAAGGTACTAGTCATTATATCAATTTTTCCTTCTACATTACAGAATTCTGGAGTTCCTCGACCATTTTTGCCGACAAAACCAGTGGCATGGGAATCATCAACCATAACTATGGCATTATATTTATCTGCTAATTCACAAATTCCTTTTAAGTTTGCAATTATACCATCCATTGAAAAAACACCATCAGTAGCAATCATTTTAATTTTAGCATTTGCGTTAGTAGCTTCAATTAGCTTAGCTTCAAGATCGGCCATATTATTATTTTTGTATCTAAATCTTTGTGCTTTGCAAAGTCTTATACCATCAATAATTGAGGCGTGATTTAATTCATCAGAAATAATAGCATCTTCTCCCGTTAAAAGGGTTTCAAACAGGCCACCATTAGCATCAAAGCATGAACTATAAAGGATAGTATCTTCAAAACCAAGAAAATCACTAATTGATTTTTCAAGTTTTTTATGTATAGTTTGAGTTCCACAAATAAAGCGAACAGAAGCCATTCCATAACCATATTGATCTAGAGAATTTTTAGCAACATTTATTAATTCTTCATCATCAGCAAAGCCTAGATAATTATTTGCACAAAAATTAGTAACTTTGCTACCATTTACAAGAGTTATTTCTGTAGATTGTGCTGAATCTATTACTATTTCATTTTTTAATAGTTTATCGTTAATAATAGAGTTTAACTGGATATCAATATTATTATAGAATTGATTTTTCATAAATGGTGTTCTTTCTTAATGATTTTATCTAAATAATCAACATAGGCTATATAGACTATTTATTCTGCCAAGATTTTATCATGATTAAATTCAAGTTTTTTAATAAACGTATACTTTACTTTTACATTAAAACATTTTTTTAAAAATTTGTTTTCTGATTTATTAAAGTTAGTTAATAAGATTTTTAATTATGTGATAATGTTTAGAGTGTTAAGGGTTTGTGTAAGAGTTAGATAATTAGTAAATTATTTTGTTATAATAATGTAATGCTTATTGCAAAAACTATTAATTTTTAAAAGGGTGGTATAGGTATGTCGTTTGCTTTTGTTTTTCCTGGACAAGGGTCGCAGAGTTTAAAAATGATGGATGGTTTATTAGGCTTTGAAGTAATAAAGCAAACTTTTTTAAAAGCAGAAGAAGTATTAGGTATTAATTATTTAAAGATGTTACAAGAAGATAACCCACAAAATATTAATCAAACAATTAATACACAGCCATTAATGTTAACAGCGGGATTTGCAGTTTATCAATTATGGCTGGAATTACACGGAAGAAAGCCAGTACAGTTAGCAGGTCATAGTTTAGGTGAATGGACAGCTTTAGTAGCAAGTAATGTTATTAATTTTGAAGATGCATTGCGACTAGTTAAATTAAGAGCAACTTTAATGCAACAGGCAGTTCCTGAGGGAAATGGAGCTATGGTAGCTGTATTAGGTTTAGAAGACAGTGTTATTATTGAAACTTGCAAAGAAGTGGTAAATATGGGGGCAGGAGTTGTTGCTGGGGTAAACTTTAATTCTCCTGGTCAAGTAGTTATAGCTGGAAATAAAAATGCAGTTTCAGTTGCTAGTGATTTACTAAAGGAAAGAGGGGCTAAAAGAGCACAATTATTACCATTATCAGTGCCTTCTCATTGTAGTTTAATGCTTTCTGCTAGTGAAAAATTAGCAAAAAAATTAACAGAAATTAATTTTAATAAACCTGAGATTCCTGTTATTCATAATTACAACGTTGAAATTTATTCAGATACTAATCTTATTAAAGATGCTTTAATTAAGCAGTTATATAGCCCAGTATTATGGACTAGTGTAATAAGAAAAATTGTTGATGGTGGTATTAATAAAATTGTAGAATGTGGTCCTGGCAAAGTATTGTCATCATTAAATAAAAGGATAAAAGATAATATTGTAAGTTATAATCTTAACACTGAGGAAGATTTTAATAAAGCGCTATCTGAATTAAATTAAAAATCAAGGAGTTTTATATGATAGAAATTAAAAAGGTTGCTTTAATAACAGGAGCAACCCGTGGTATAGGCAGAGCAATTGCAGAATCATTAGCTAAGGCAGGGATGACTGTAATAGGAACAGCCACAACAGATGCAGGTAGTGGATCTATTACTAATTATTTAAAAGAATATAATGGTATAGGAATAAGGCTAAATGTTACTAATAAAGAAGAAATTGAAAAAACTGTAAAAGAAATATCTACAAAGTATGGCGATATTATGGTTTTAGTTAATAATGCAGGAGTAACTAAAGATAATTTATTTATGCGTATGAAAGAAGAAGATTGGGATCAAGTTATAGATACGAATTTAAAATCAGTATTTTTATTATCAAAAGCAGTTATTAGGGGTATGATTACAGCCAAATTTGGTAGAATTATTAATATTGCTTCAGTAGTTGGTTTTACTGGAAATGCAGGGCAAGTTAATTACTCTAGTTCTAAATCTGGGTTATTGGGATTTTCTAAATCATTGGCTAAAGAAGTTGGCAGTCGTAACATTACTGTAAACTGTGTTGCCCCTGGTTTTATTCAAACGGATATGACTGATAAATTAACAGATGAAATTAAGGCTTTATATATAAAAAATATTCCTTTAGCAAGGTTTGGTAAAGTTGAGGATATAGCTAATTCAGTAAAGTTTTTAGCTAGTGATGAGGCTAATTATATAACTGGATCAACAATTCATGTAAATGGTGGTATGTACATGTAAGTATTAATTAATATAATTATTAGGAAAAATAATGACTAAGGTACACCCAGTTATAGAAAATGTAACGCAAAAAATTATTGAACGTAGTCAAAAAACTAGGTTAGAGTATCTTATGCGTATGAAAAAACATTATGGAAAAAGGGTTAGCAGAGATCAATTAAGCTGTACTAATTTAGCTCATGTTAGTGCGGCAGAAGATAATAAAGTTAAAATAAAGCTTAAACAGCTCGAAGTGCCAAATATTGGGATAGTTACAGCATATAATGATATGTTGTCAGCGCATCAGCCCTATTATCGTTATCCAGAGTTAATTAAACAAGCAGTAGCTTCAAAAAATGCTACTGCACAGGTTGCAGGCGGGGTACCGGCAATGTGTGACGGTGTAACACAAGGGCAGATTGGAATGGAGTTATCTTTATTCTCTCGTGATGTTATTGCTATGGCAACTGCAATTAGTTTATCTCACAATGTTTTTGATGGTATATTATGCCTTGGTATTTGCGACAAGATTGTTCCAGGTTTATTGATGGGAGCTTTAAGTTATGGTTATTTGCCTTCAATTTTTGTGCCATCAGGGCCTATGCCTAGTGGTATATCAAATAAATTAAAAGCTGAGGTTAGAAAACTATTTGCGGAAGGTAAAATAAATAAAGAAGAATTAATGGATTCTGAGTTTAAATCTTATCATGCACCAGGAACATGTACATTTTATGGTACAGCAAATAGTAATCAAATGCTTATGGAAATAATGGGGTTACATATTCCAGGTAGTGCATTTATTGAGCCTAATACACCATTAAGATTTGCTTTAGTAGATTATGCGGCAAAACGCATTGTAGATATAACTGCAACTAGTAAGGATTTTATACCTATTTGTGAAATTGTTACGGAAAAATCAATTGTTAATGCTATTGTAGGATTATTAGCTACGGGTGGTTCATCAAACCACACTTTGCATTTACCTGCTATTGCAAGGATTTGTGGGATTATTATTAATTGGGATGATTTTGCTGAGATATCAAAGGTAGTGCCTATGCTAGCAAAAGTATATCCAAATGGTGAAGCGGATGTTAATAGTTTTCATAATGCAGGCGGTGTTGCTTACGTAATTAGCGAATTATTAAAAGGTGGTTATTTACATGAAGATGTAATGACTGTGGTTGGGCATGGTTTAACAAATTATACACAGAATCCAGTTATGTTGAATAATGAGCTTATTTGGCAGAAAGCTAAAAATTTAGATAATAAAATATTACGTTCTTTAGATGATCCTTTTAGTAGTGATGGAGGTTTGAGATTATTAACAGGAAATTTAGGCAGAGCAATTAGTAAGGTTTCTGCGATAGATAAAAATCACCGTTATGTAAAAGCACCAGCAAGGGTATTTACTAATCAAGAATCAATAATTAATGCTTATGAATTGGGAGAATTAAATAACGATTGTGTTGTTGTATTGTGTTATCAAGGACCAAAAGCAAATGGTATGCCAGAATTACATGGATTAACTCCGATACTATCTTCTCTTCAAGACAAAGGTTATAAAATTGCCTTAGTGACAGATGGGAGAATGTCTGGTGCTTCTGGAAAAATTCCTAATGCAATTCATTTAACGCCAGAATCATTAAATGGTGGTAATATTGCAAAAATACGTGATGGAGACATTATAGAGTTAGATCTAGATAATGGGGTGTTGCAATTATTTATAAATGATAAAGAGCTTGAAAAAAGAGAGGAGATTGCTATAGATTTGAGCTATAATCAATATGGATTAGGGCGGGAGTTATTTAGCGGATTTCGTCATTTAGTTACTAAATCAGAAGATGGTGCGTGCTCATTATTTTAGGAATAATGTTAATGAAGAAAATTAAGTTTTTAATAAAATGTACGATAAAAGTTTTAGCCATTATCCTATTAATTGATTTTTTTCCTAAAATGTCTATATTTTATTTGATTTGTGGAATATTAGATTTTCAAAGAAATGAGTTATTTGATTTGGAAACTATTAACCGTTATTTTTTTGGAAATGGTTTATTAACGTGGGTTTTATCGCCAATTAATTTATTTGCTGATTTATTAACTTTTAAAAATAAAAAGATTTATAAATTAAAGGATTTACCAGAGGATTGTCAGAGCGAGATTAATTATTTAATTGAAGTTATTAAAGATCAACCTGAAATTAAAAAAGAATTAGATAAAAGAATGGAAGAGAAAAAACGGGGTATGATGTTTTTTAAGTGGTATGATAAAAATATTGATAATTCCATAAATATTTCTCAGTTTCACCAAAAGTTTAAGTATATAAAAACAATAGGAGTATCTATTTTTAATAAAAATCAAGCAACTTCGAAACATTTTGGCCCTCTTAGATTAACATTGCGGGTGTTATATAACTTAAAACCTATTGTTAATGATAATGTTTATATAGAAGTAAAGGGAATTAAACATTTATGGCATAATGGCCAATTATTTATATTTGATGATACGTTAATGCATCAATCAGTGAATTATTCTGATGAACTACGCTATTGTATGTTTATAGATATTTTAAGGCCTGGAAGGTTTTTAGAGGTTTTTAATTCTATTTTAAAATTTGTACAAATTATTTTATTAAATGTAAATAGAGTTTTTTATAAAAATTGGGAGTTTTTAAAATAATGAATATAGTAGATAGATTATCAGATGAACAGAAACAGCAATTATTACGTCTTTACAAAAATGAATGGTGGTCAGCAGGTAGGGACATAAATGATGTTGAAATTATAATTAAAAACTCTTCTTTTATTATTGCGTTTATTAATAAAATAGATAATGAGCTGATAGCATTTGGTAGAGTATTAACAGATAACTATATACATGCATATCTTTATGATATAATCATCCACCCAAGTTTTAGAGGTATTGGTTTAGGAAAGAAATTAGTTAATACTATACTTAACCATAAAAAGTTGTGTAATATTAGAAATATTGAATTAATTTGCCGTAAAGAATTAATTCCATTCTATGAGCAATTTGGGTTTAGTAGTGATTATAAAGCATCGATAGCATTGCGAAAAATAAAATCTTAAATCAACTTAAATGTATTTAAAATTTAATTAGTGTCCTATTGTAGAATATGATAAAATATGTACTCTTATTTAGAATATTAGTGATGTTTGTTTTTATATTTTTAAATTAAAGTATTAGAAAGGTTTTTTTAATGATGGATTTAACGAACCATTTTTTAGTGGCTA
>CAYZUJ010000012.1:0-1301 GCA_964481375.1 uncultured Neisseria sp.
TAATAATAAAATTAATCTACAACCAAGCATAAATAAATCAGAAGCTAATTTCCTTCTTAATGAAGAAAGATTAAGTGAACCTAATGATATTGTTAGTCATAAGACTAAAGTAACTAAAAGTATAAATGGTGTACAAACAGATGTAACAAATAAAGATATTCAAGATTTGCTTAAAAAATATGAAGAAATTAACAAAGTGGCTAATAATATAATAGACGAAATAGACAAAGAATTACCAATTATAATTAAAGAAATTGATAATCAAATTGAAAAAATTAGAATGGAATTTTTAAATGAGATGGATTTAGAATCTATTATATTGAACCAAGAAAGATTTAAACAAAAATTAAGTTATATTAATGTTGAAAATATAAAATTAGAAAATGAAAAAAATCAACAGCAATGTGATTTAGCCATTCAATTTGAGCAACTTAATAAGTATTTAAAAAACAATGAAGATACTCAAGTGTTGTCAATGTATTTTGATGATAAAAAATACGATGAGCTTATTGAGATTTTAAAGGATGTTATAATAAGTAAAGAAGAAATAGTTTTAAGAAAAATAGTAAAAGAAATTATAGAAATAGTTGAGAAAACAAAAGAAATATCAAAAAAATTATTAGAAAACAATCAGGAGCAAGAAAATATAGGAAAAGCAATTAAAAATCAAGAAGCTATAGAAAAAAATCTAATAAATCAAGCACAATTCTTTGAAAAAGTAATAGACCCTTTATTTGCTATAGAGGTTGAAAAATATAAGGAATTGAAATTATTAAATATAAATATTAATAATTTTAAAAACATATATCAGCTGGAGGAAAAATTAGATAAACTTATTAATTATGATAATGAATTAATTGATAATAAAGTTGCAAAATTAAGGCAATTATGTTTAAAATTTAATTTGTTAAATAAAGAGATTTTGACTATAAAAGATGAGTTAATTAATTTTATACCTTCGCGATTTATTTCTCCTTATTCAAAGATTGAAGCTACTTGCACACCTTTTAATTATTTTATAAAATGTAGAGAAAATAAACTTAAAAGTAATACAAAATTTTATTTTGATAAAAAATTATATGATGAAATAAGTAGAGATGTTATGAATAACCGTAGATTAGACATTTACTCAAATAAATTGTATTTGTATGAGCTAAAAAATAAAATATGGGTTGATTTACAGGCTTTTTTTTCTGAATTATATGAATTAGATTTTAATAATAAAATAATTGAAAATTTACATGAGGAAGTAAATAAGTTATTTTATAGCTTTGAAATTATAAAATTAAGTAATCTTATAC
>CAYZUJ010000012.1:1311-24000 GCA_964481375.1 uncultured Neisseria sp.
AAAACTATACTCATGAAAATATTGATTTATTCAATGATATAGAGGAACTACGTGAAGGAATAATTAAAAAATTAGAATGGTTTAGTGAGAGTTTTGCAAAAAGTACTATAATGTTTGAAAAGAATGAATTTGCTGTACAAACTGAGAATATTTATTTAAAAGAAGTTAAAAATTTATCAAAAGACATTTGTGTTAGTGAAGATGAAGAAGAAATATCTCTAACAGAAAAAAATGACCAAGAGCTAAAATTAGGATTTCAAGAAATAGACCCAGAACTACAATTAGAATTTTCGGAAAAAGATTTAGAACTATTATCTTTAAAAGAAGATACAGAAATAAAATTAGGAATTTTAGAATATGATCTAGATTCATTACTTAGTTCTGAATTATCATCTTTAAAAGAAGATACAGAAATATTACCTAGAGTTGATAAATTAGAAGATGTAGAAAGATTGCCTAATAAAAAGTTATTAAATAAAGCAGAAAATATTGACATATTAGACAATGAAGAAAAATCACTTAATATAAATCATAAAAAGTCTACGTTATTTTCCTTAGAGAGAATATATACCTATAGTAAAAAATGTATAAATTTAGAAAAATATTCATTGCTCAAAATAGGAGTAGATAAAAAAATTAGCTATTTAATTGAAGTATGTAATAAAAATATTAATGAGCAGCTAGAATCATTAAAAGCAAAAAATATTAGTGATATTAACATGTATTATAAATATAATTTAAATGAATACAATGATTATATTTCTAAATGTAAAATTAAAATCGAAAATAATAAAAATATTATAGCTTCTTATAATAAGGGGCTTGAAGATTTATATAAAAATTTTGAAATAAATTGGCATGAATTTGTTAGCCTATATTATAGTAAAGGTGATTTAGAGGTTTTGAAGCAATTAGAACTTATATATCCTAGAATAAAAGATTGCTTTTCAAATTTTGAATTTAATAATATAACAAATGATATTAAAAACATATCTGAAAAAAATACTGAATCAATCATATCTATTTTTAAAGAAATAAAAATTAAAAGGATACAAATATTAGAAATAAATGATACTAATCTTAAAATTGAAGAAGAAATAGCTGAAACCAATCAATCAATTGAAGATTTAAATTACCAATATATTAAATTATGTGATTCAATTTATTCACTTAATTATGATAATTATAGAGATTTTTTTAAAGAAGATAAAAAAATAGCTATAAATAATGATTTGCTTTGTATATTAAAAACTAATAAATTAGAATTTAATAATAATTTAATTATAAAATTGAAAAATATTACTACAAGTGATATTGGAGACAATTTTAAAAGTGAAATAATTGAATTAATAAATGATTTAATAGAATTTAACTTAATGGAAGTATATTCGGAAAAAGTAAAAAATGAAAAAACTACTATTGAATTAGATTATATCTGGAAGGAGTATTATAATAAAGTTATGAATTCAAGCTTTAAAGATAATAAGTTGGTTTATAAAGATAATATTTTCCATGAGAAAATTTTAGAAGTGATAAAAGAAACTGATAATGATGAAATTATTACTAATAAATTGTTTGTACCCACTCAAGAACACATCCTTCGTAAATATTTGTTTGAAAATGCTCAAGATTTTATTTTAGCTTTTTATAATAAATTATTATGCGAAAATGAAGAAGAAATTTTTAAAAATTTTTATAATGAATCATTAAATGTATTATGTGAGGAAGAAAATTTTAATTTTTCTTTACCTTTGGATGATTATTACCCAAATAAAATTGAGATATTAGAGGGGTTAAAATTTGAACTTACAAAATACATTACAGCTCTTATTAACAAAAAAGATACAGAAACATTAAAATCTTTTTTATATACATTTGTTAATAGCTTCCCAGATTTAGGGCTTTATGATGTTTACTGTGACTTTGAAAAGGCTTATAATAAGGTAAAGATACTGGAAAGAAAAATTAATTATATTTTTAAACCACCAGCTGATTATATTTTAAATTATGATCCTTGGCAAAAAAAAATTATTAAAAAAAACTATAATTATTTTAAAGGATATAATGATAAATTAGCAAGTACTAATTTAGAAAAACAAACTCAAGAACCTCAATATAATATAAATGAAATTAAAGAGATACCATTTCCTGAGAGTAATAAATTTGAGCAACAAATTCAAAAACTAAAAAATGTTGATAGTCCAACATTAAAGGATAAATTAGATATAATTATTAAAGATAATTGTGATCACAAACCTATAAAACCTTGTAATAATTTATTGAAAACTCCTGAAAAAAGGGATAGTAATAATGAATATGAGGGGGGGCAAAAGCTACCAGAATATAGAAATATTAAAGAAAATGTAAAACCAGAATTTAGTTATTTTCAAGGTTATAAAAATCAATTATTTACTCCGCAAAAAAAACTAAATCAGCAAAAATCACATCTAGAGGCAGATATAAAAATCTTAAAATCTAAAACGCCAATACTAAGAGTTGGTGGACCAATTAACATACGTTAAAAATTTTATTTAAGAGGTTTATACATAATATAAGTATCTACATACCCGAATGTTGAATGATTAAATCCATTCGGGGTAGTACCTATAATTTTGAAGCCACATTTTTTCCATAAGTTAACTGCTTTTTCGTTAGTACTAACTACAATATTAAATTGCATAGCATGATAGCCAAACTCAGTAGCTCTATTAATAGAATGTTTTGCCATAAATGTACCTATTCCTTTACCATGTTCAGAAGGATAAACCATATATGCAGCATTTGCTATATGTGATCCTAATCCTATTTGATTTGCTCTTAGAAAATAAGTTCCGACAATATTATTATTTACTATTGCTACAAAAGTTTCTTTGTGTGGAGGCATCCATAATTGATATGCATCTTCTTTGTTAGTATCAGGAAAATATGTGTGAGTATCTCCTAGTTTTACAACCGCATGAAATATATTGTATATAGATTCAAAATCATTATCTTTGGCTATTCTAATGCTAATTTCCGCCATGGTATTTATCCCTTTTATATAATTGTTTTTTATTTCATAAAATTAAAAAATAGTATTATACAATAGCTGTTTAGATAATTTTGGTATAATTAGTAGTTAAAGAAAATATTTATAAAGAATTTTTTAATATGATAGAAAAAGATCAGGATTTTGAAAAAGAAGAAAATCAATTAAATACTAAAAATATGCACCTTATATCAAATATTATTGATAATTATGCAAAAACTTGGACTAGTTTATTAGAATACGATGAAGATAAATTAGAGATTCCTCATAATTTGCAAGTGTCAAGTAAATTGTTTGATTATGATATTGCAAAAAAGGCAATAAATCAGCTAAAAAAATTTTTATTTGAAAATGATGAATCAGGACGTTTATTTGGGCTAGAACGTGAAAAACATTTAGAATCTATACTATTAACCTTAGAACAAACAATGTTTAATGAAGAATTATATAAGAGTACTGAAGAAAAAGCAGCAAATTTACTTTATATGATAATTAAGGATCATCCTTTTAGCGACGGTAATAAAAGAATAGGCAGTTTTTTATTTTTGCTTTATTTAAAAATAAATCAATTACCATTAATACTAGATGACAATGGTATGATTGCATTAGCTTTATTGATTGCTGAATCTAATCCTTTTCAAAAAGATTTAATAGTTCGTCTAGTTATTAATTTAATTAAACAATAGCAATGGTTGAAAATAAAGTTTTCTTTAAGCAATTACCCCCTCTAAGTTTATATATTCACATTCCTTGGTGTGTTAAAAAATGTCCTTATTGTGATTTTAATTCACATAATCTTGTGGGTAGTTTGCCTGAGACCCAATACATTAATAGTTTAGTCGCTGATTTAGAACAAGCGCTACCATTAGTTTGGGGTAGAACTGTTAATACTATTTTTATAGGAGGTGGTACTCCCAGTTTATTTAGTGGAGATAGTATAGATAAGATTATTACTATTGTGAGAAAATATTTAAGACTTTCGCCCTATGCAGAAATAACTATTGAAGCCAATCCGGGTATGGTAGATAATGAACATATTAAAGATTATAAAATTGCAGGAGTAAACCGGATATCATTAGGCATACAATCATTTAATAATAATCATTTGCAAAGGATTGGTCGCATACATGATAGCGAAAAAGCAATTGAAGCTATTGAAATAGTAAAAAAACATTTTTTAAATTTTAATTTAGATTTAATGTATGGATTACCTAAACAGTCACTAGAAGAAGCTTTAAATGATGTGGAATTAGCAATTAGTTATAATCCAACTCATATTTCTTGTTATAATTTAACTATAGAGCCAAATACGGCTTTTTATAACCAAATACCTGCTGGCTTACCTAATAATGATATATGTTATGAGATGCAAGATGTTATAATTAATAAGCTTAAAGAGTTTAATTATTTAAGATACGAGATTTCTGCTTTTGCTAAGGCGGGTAAGTATTGTTTACATAATCTTAATTATTGGCAGTTTGGAGATTATTTAGGAATTGGGGCTGGGGCGCATTCTAAATTAAGTTTTTATGATAAAATATTGAGACAAATAAGACAAAAACAACCGCAGCAATATATGAAATCAGTAATTGATAATAAGCATATTATTGAAGATAAGGTTGTTTCTATTAATGAATTACCTTTTGAATTTGCTTTAAATAGTTTAAGATTGGTTGATGGATTTCAAATACAATCATTTGTTTATAACACAGGGTTACCTCTTAATATAATATTGCCTAAATTAAACGAAGCAGAAATTAAGGGGTTTATTGAATTTAAGGGGAATAAAGTCAAACCCACTAAACTTGGTCAAGATTTTCAAAATGAATTGCTGATGCTTTTTTTATAGGAAAATTGATTATGACAAAACAAATAATTTATACTGAGAATGCACCTAAGGCTATCGGTTGTTATTCTCAAGCAATTAAAGTTGGTAGAACAGTTTATTTATCGGGACAAATTGCATTAGATCCCAATACTATGCAAATGGTTGAAGGTGTGGAAAAACAAATTCATCAAGTTTTTAAAAATATACAGGCAGTTACTATGGCAGCTGGTGGGAGTTTTATAGATTTTGTAAAACTAACTATATATTTGACAGACATGAATAATTTTTCCCTAGTTAATAAAATAATGTTAGAGTATTTTAGTGAGCCTTGCCCTGCACGTGCAGTAATTGGAGTTAATGAGTTACCTAAGGGAGCTTTGATTGAGATTGAGGGAATTTTAGTTTTATCAAATTAGGTTATTAAGTTGAGTTATATGAATATTTTAGCAATTGATACTTCTTCAGATTATTTATCATTAGGATTACAAAGTGGTTCAAAGCAGTGTCATATTTTAGAAAAAGTTGGTAATAAACAATCAGAGCTAATTTTGCCGCAAATTAATGATTTACTTAGGCAGAATAATATTAAAATTTCTGATATTAATCTTATTGCTTATAATCAAGGACCTGGTTCATTTACCGGTTTAAGGATCGGTTTATCGGTTGCTATGGGAATTGCTTTAGGCTTAAATATTAATATAGTCCCTGTTCCTGCATTTGCTATTTACGCTTACAATGCTAAATCAAAATTAAATAATGTTTATAATAAAATATTAGTGGCAATAGATGCTCGCTTAAATCAGATATATTTTGCAGGATTAGATATTCAAACTATGGATTATTTTTTAGAGCCGATAGTTGTTGATCCAAGTAAAGTTTTTTATGTAGAAAATTCCATTTTGATAGGAAATGGTTTTAAAAAATATTTTGAGTTATTACCATCTGAAGTTAAATCATTGAAATACCTAGATATTGAGTATCCTGATGCAAAAAATATATTAAATTTAGTATTAAGTAAAAAATATTTAGAATTGAAACCACATGAGGCAGATCTCCTTTATTTACGTAATAAAGTGGCACTTGATTTAAAAGAACAGCAAAAATTAAAAAAATGATAACAAAAAATGACCTAAAATTTAGATTGGCAGAGTTTGAAGAGCTAAAGCTAATTGCTGAAATGGATTCTAAAGTTAACCTAACTAGTTGGAATGAAATTCAATATTTATCGTGTTTTAATGATGAGTCACAATATTTATATGTTCTTGAAATTAAAGATATAGGAATAATAGGGGCTATTGCTTTTAGTATAGCTATGATGGAAGCAGATATTTTACAAATATGGGTAAAACGTGATTATCAAAATCAAGGTTATGGTAAAATAATTCTTAAGCACACTCTAAATCTATTAGAAAAGAGTTTGATAAAGTCTGTGTTTCTGGAAGTAAGAGAAAATAATAGAAGCGCCATTATTTTTTATACTAAATTTAAGTTTGAATTGATAGGAACACGGAAAAACTACTATAAAGTTGGCAACGATTATTTTGATGCTTTGCTAATGCGTTTGGAGTTGAATAATGATAAATAAAAGTAGTTATAAATTATTATTTAATAATTTATGGCTTGCTGAACCGGAAAAAATCAAAAAACTAAATCCAGCATTAAAAATTGGTTATATATTAGGGAATAATAAAAAAATGAGTATAGCTATAGAAAGAGCTGCATTACTATCTATTCCACAAGAATCGTTACCTGAAAATTATCAAATAGAAGATACTTTAGGTAATTTTGAATCAAAAAAAAATATGGCTGCGTTGTTGAATAAGCCAGATTTTTTATCTACTAAAGAAAAACCTACTAATATTCAAATTAAAACCTTAGAAAAATTAATTAATAATTGGGAAGAGTTACAAGAAACAATAACTAATTGTAATAAATGTGACTTATGTTATGGTCGTAAAAATGTAGTAATTGAACGTGGAAATAGAGCTGCAAAATGGATGTTTATTGGCGAAGGTCCGGGGGTAGAAGAGGATAAGCAAGGAGTTCCTTTTGTAGGTGTTTCTGGGCAGCTATTGGACAAGATGATTGCGGCTATGAAACTATCTTCTCAAAATGACGCGTATATCTGTAATGTTGTAAAATGTCGTCCTCCTTATAATCGTAATCCCGAGAAGGCAGAAATTAGTGCATGTCAAAATTTTTTATTTAGTCAAATTGATTTAATAAAGCCTAAAATAATAGTAACGTTAGGTAGATTTGCTAGTCAAACTTTATTAAATACTGATTTAGCTACAGGTAAATTAAGAGGTAAAGTTTATAAATTTAATGATATTCCTGTGATAGTTACTTATCATCCGTCATATTTATTACGTAATCCAGAAGCTAAAAAAGATGCATGGGTAGATTTACAATTAGCGATGAATACTATAGAAAATATATAATGCAAATTAAGATTGAAGGAATAGTTTGTAAAACTATAATTGGTTGTTATGAATATGAACGTAATGTTTTTCAAGACTTAATAATTGATATTATTGCACAATTGAATGACCATGATTGGGTAATTCAAGATCAATTAACAGAAACTGTTAACTATGATGATTTAATTGAATTTGTAAAATCTATTGTAGCAGAAACTCAATATAAATTACTTGAAAGTTTAGCTCAATTTATTGCTAATAAATTATTGACTAAGTATGAAATTATTAAAAGTATAGAGATTAATATTGTAAAACCAGCAATCTGTGGAATAAAAGCTCGAGAAATAAAAGTAAGTTATTTTAGTAAGAGGCAATTTAAAGTAGCATTAGCTTTGGGGTCTAATCTTAACTTGCCTTATAAGCAATTAATTTGTGCTATTGAACTTTTAAATGAATGGATTACTAAAATAAAAATAGGAGGTTTTTATGAAACTAAGCCCTATGGTAATATACAACAAAATAATTTTTATAATACAGCGATTATTGGTTATACTACATTAACTTTGCAAGAGTTATTAGCTAAAATTATAAAAATAGAAAAACTAATGGGAAAGAATAAAAATATTGAAAATGGAGCAAGGATAATTGATATTGATATAATATTTTATGAAAATATAAAGTATGTAGAGCATTTTTTAAAAATACCTCATATTGGAGCACATTTACGCGATTTTGTACTTCAACCTTTAATTGATATTGAACCTAAATTAATGCATCCTGTATTAAATATGAATATTAGCCAACTTATTGAAAAAATTTCTCATACAGATAGGTTTATAATTCGACGTATTATTTATTCTATATAATATTATTTCCTCAAGTATTTGATTACCCGTAGCTGAGGCTAATCCCATATTACAAACTAAAAAGCTAATAAATAAATATCTAATCTTCATAGTATACATATTTTTTCGGCTAAAAATTAAAGTACTATTTAGCTCAATTTATCATTAGTGCATAAGGTGGGTGCATAAATAAATTAATAGAAGGCTATTCCTGTTGGGGAAGAAAATACAGTTGCTCCGCTATTTGCACAACTAAAAAAGGCTCCTGTAGTAGTATTTATTGTACATTGTGAAACAGAACCGCCAGCATTAGAGTTAACGATATAAGCTATACCATTATTTATTGCAATGCCATAAGGATTATTAAATGTTGCACCTACGCCACTATCTACACATCCTGTTAGAGTTCCATCTTGGTTTACGGTACAAACAAAAACCCTATTATTAGGACTTGGATTTGTAACATAAGCAAATCCATTATTTATTGCAATGGCACTTGGTGAAACGAAGCCACTACCTGTAGTAGCGCATGAAGATAAAGTTCCACTATTTACAACACAATAAGAAACTGTATTACTACCAAAATTTGTTATGTAAGCATATCCATTATTAATTGTAATTCCATATGGAGCATTAAAACCAGAGCCAGTAAGAGCACATCCAGATAGAACTTTTGCATTTACAGCACACGATGTTACTGTATTATTATTACTATTTGCAATATATGCATAACCGTTACTTATTGCAATACCTCTTGGAGAACTTAAACTACTACCAGTCAAACCACAATTTGATAAAATTCTATTACTAATATTGCAAACATTAACTAAACCACCAATAGGTGCATTTGTAATATATGCAAAATCATTATTTATTGCTATAGCCCAGCCTTGGTTAAATCCACTACCTCCAGAACTAGCACAACTAAATAAACCTCCTGTAATAGTATTGAGTGAACAGATTGTAGGTGGGGTGCTGCCTCCATCATTTATAATATAAGCATTCGGAATAACTGACACTGATGTATTTCCTGATATTGTGCCTAACATTGCAGTAATTATAGTAGAACCTAAATTAATAGCTGTTGCTAAACCTTGACTGCCTGTGGTGTTACTTATTGTAATAATATTAGTATTTGATTCACTCCATACTACAGAGTTTGTAAGATTTTGTTGTAAGCCATCTGAAAAAATACCAGTTGCTGTTAATTGTTGTGTACTACCAGTGCCATTTATTAAATCAGGGGATATATTTATAGATTGTAATACTGCATTGCTAACAGAAACAGTATAACCTGAAATACTACCGTCACTGGCAGTGACTATATATTGAATCGGATAAGTAAAATCATTTGTTGATATACCGCTTGTTTGAGTTAAATTATTAACTGTTACGCCAATTCCGGTCGTAATATAAGTAGCAACTAGTGAAGTAACATCGGTTCCATATGGCATTAATACATTAATATTTGAACCAGTTATTACTCCAGATATGCCATTTAATGAATAAGAAGTGATTGCTTTATTTATATTACTTGCTACAGTTACATTAACTGTATAAGTTGTTGTTGTTTCATCAGCAGCTGTAACCGTATATGTTACAGGGCTTGTAAAATCATTTAAGGTAAGAGAACTTGTTTGGGGTGTTCCATTAATTGATACAATTTGTCCATCTGTATTAAAAATTGCAACTAAGTTAGTAAGATCGGTACCAAAGGGCATTATTGCACTTATAGTATTGCCAACTATTAAACTTGTACTAGAAGCAATATTTCCATTTAATGTAAATAAGCTGATAGCTTGAGCTGTTTGAGAAGCTATGCTTACATTTATGGTGTAATTTATTGAACTTTTATCGGCTGCAAACACTGTATAGACTACAGAATTTGAAAAATTATTAGCTGTAACACCGGTTTGTTGAGCTACGCTGTTAACTGTTACATTTACTCCAGATGTTACATAAGTTGCAATTAATGAAGTAATATTGGTTCCATATGGCATAACTACTGAAATAGTTTTCTCATTTATAACACCAGATGTACCATTTAATGAAAATGCTGTAATTGATTTTTCTGAAGGTTCAGCTATAATTACTGTAACTATATACGTCGCAGGAATATTATTAGCTGCAGTAACTACATAAGAAACTGGGTTAGTGAAATCATTTACTGTTACGCCACTTATTTGAGCAATCCCCTTTACTGTTATGCTTTTCCCGCTGAAAATAAATGAGGAGATTAATTTACTAGGGTCAGTTCCATAAGGTATTTTTACATAAATATTTCTGCCATTGATCACGCCTGTTACATTATTAATATTATTGGTAGCAGAAAGGCCAAAGTTTTTATATTGATTTGTTAATGATGAACTAAAATTTAAAGAAAACTGTAGTAGGGCATTAGATGATATGGAGGCTGGCGTAACGGTTACAGTATAAGTTACAGAAGTGCCACCATTTGAAGAATTAACAGTATATTTCACAGGGTTAGTAAAATCATTTGTTGATATACCGCTTGTTTGAGTTATACCATTAACAGTTACACTTGTTCCAGTTGTTGTATAGGTAGCTAATAAATTTGTAACATTAGTTCCGTTTGGTACTATTACTACAATGCTCTGTCCAGTTATTAAGCCGAGTGAACCATTTAATGAAAAATTTGTAATTGCTACAATATTATTATTAGAATTGATCGAATATTTAATACCTTTGGAGCAACCATTTAATAAAAACATTGTGAAAATTATTAAAATAATATATGATATTTTCATTGTTTTTATAAAAACTTTTAACATTTTAACCACTCCTAAACTTAGATTCTAATTAAAAGTAAGTAAGGGTATAATATGAGATTTCAATTCTATAATAAAAAAAATATATTCTGCATTATAACATATATTAAAAAACTTTTAAGTTTTTGTATAAGATCTTAAGCTGTTTTTAATACGACCGATTGTACTTGAAGATATAGGTTTTATATATTTATTAAGGCAATATTTATCAAGATAATATTTAATTTTATATTTACATGCTCTGATCTTATTTTTAGTATAAATTTTACAATTCTTTTATTCCAATTTGCCTTACGCACATTTAAAGGACGTTTGGACTTTAGCTTTATTAATGTATTTGTTTCGCAGGATTTAGTATACAAGTTTTTTTAATTATAATAACTAGGCTTGCTTACCTTTAAGGCTTCCATACTAGATCTACTTGTTATTTATTGATTGATGCATTATTCTATACATTTATATCTCCATTAAAATACATTATTTTAAGGATCAATTTTCCAATATCTATTTGAACTTTTATACGCACTTCTATGCCCGAATATGAAAAAAAGTTAACAAGAAATATGTTAAAATTTGAGCCTTAAGAAAAATTAATAAAATAAGTCAAATTGCTGAAATAAATATTTCAAAAAGTAAGTTTAGAAATCGAATGATACAAATTTTAAGATAATTGGATTAATTTATAAAAGAAGAGTATAGTATTAATAAGTGTTATTTAATTAAATCTAAAAAAAAGAAAGATTTTAGATTTTTATTACGTAATTTGCCTGAAATGATTAAGAAATCTTCTTTATATATTTTAGAAGATTATTTATATCTAGTGATTAAAACCAACCTTTCTATTAAAACTAAATCTCATAATATAAAAATATTTGTAAAATCTGCTAGTAATTTAGAATTAAGCGTTTTGGAAAAAATATTATTTGCTTGGGGTGAAAGTGAAATAGAGCAATCGTTAGATTTTATTGGTTATGAAATGGAATCTTTTCAAGTAAAAAATGGCAGATCATTGATAAAATATAATAAAACTATTATTCGTTCTTTTGATTATTTAGCGGATATTTTTGGTATTGTTAATATGACGCCAGATTCTTTTTCAGATGGAGGCAAATATAATCAAACAGATAAAGCTTTGGCACTAATTATCCAACATATCAATAATGGGGCTACAATTATTGATATAGGTGCAGAGTCAACTCGTCCAGGAGCAACTTTGATTGAAGATGATGGAGAAATTAAGAAATTAGAAGAAGTTCTTAAAGAGGTTATAGCTTTAAAGTCACAATATAAATTTTTAATTAGCCTTGATAGTTATCATATAAATACGATTTCTAAATTTTGTGAGTGGGATATAGATATAATTAATGATGTTTCAGGAAATCTACCAATAGATTTAGTAAAAAAGTGTATTATAGATAATAAAAAAAAGTATGTAGCTATGCATAGTTTATCTATCCCTGCTAAAAAAGATGTTTTAATAGATACTAAAACTGATCCAATTAACTATATTTATAAATGGATGCACCAAAAATTAAATGATTTACAAAATTTTAATATCCCATTAGATCAAGTGATTTTAGATCCAGGGATTGGTTTTGGTAATAATGCAATTCAGGGATGGTTTATTATTAATAATTTACATAGGTTTTATCCTTTAGGAGTAGAACTTTTATTAGGGTTTTCACGAAAATCACTTTTTAACCATATTTCTAATACTAAACCTATGGAAAGAGATTTAATTACTGCAATAGCAGCAACTAGAGTAATTAATCAAGTTGATTATTTAAGATTACATGATTTAAAAGAATTGTCTATGGCTTATTCTGTTGTCAATGAAATTCGAGGTCTTTAAATTAAATAATTCTTATGAAATTTTTGGAAATTATTTTTTCCTTTACCTATTGTTTTACAAATTTTATTTAAATTTTTTAATTATAATAAGGGTATTAATAATAGTGTTACTAAGTGTGCTATAATCCCGAGCATTAAACAAAGATATTTAAAATGGAAATTTGGATTAAGAAAGATCATAAAATGGCAAATGATAAAGATTTAGCAATAATTCGTGACGCAATTCGAGTTATTCATAACTGGCCAGAACCAGGTATAGCATTTAGAGATATTACTACCCTTCTTTTAAATCCAGAAGCTTTTAAAAAAGTTATAAAAATATTTGTAAAGAGATATAAAAATAAAGAAATAGATGTTATAGCTGGACTAGATGCTCGGGGTTTTATTTTTGGGCCAGTAGTTGCTTATGAATTAGGTATTGGTTTTGTACCTATAAGGAAAAAGGGGAAACTTCCTTATTCTACACATTCGGAAAGCTATACTTTGGAGTATGGTGAAGCCACTTCAGTGGAAATACATATAGATGCAGTAAATAAAAATGAAAACGTTTTAATAATAGATGATTTAATTGCTACAGGTGGTACCATGCTAGCTGCCTGTAAATTAATTGAGAAACTCGGAGGTAAAATTTTTGAGTGTGCAGTAGTGAATGATTTATTATATTTACATGGAAGTGAAATGATTAGAAAAAATGGATTTTCGGTATATTCAATTTTGGAGTATAAATGAGTGATAGATGAATCAAGTAAGGGAAAGTTTCCATATATACGCTTAAGACGCAATCGTAAAAGCCAATTTATTAGAGATTTAGTACAAGAGAATAGATTAACTGCTAAAGATTTGGTTTATCCCGTATTTATTTTAGATGGTGTAAATAGAGAAGAGTCAATAAAAAATATGCCAGGTCAATTGCGGCTTAGTATTGATAAATTGATGTATATAGCAGAAAGGTGTATTAATTTAAATATACCAGCAATTGCATTATTTCCATATATTGAGGGTAAAAAAGATGAAAGTGCTTGCGAAAGTTATAATAAAGAAGGTTTAATGGCAAAAGCAATTCGAGCAGTAAAAAGTAGATTTCCTGAATTAGGAATATTTACTGATATAGCATTAGATCCCTATACTATACATGGTCAAGATGGAATAATTGATGAAAGAGGGTATGTTTTAAATGATGTAACTAATTCTATATTAGTAAAGCAAGCATTATGCTATGCTGAAGCTGGGGCAGATTTTGTGTGTCCTTCAGATATGATGGATGGTAGAATTGGTGTCATTAGAAAATCTTTGGAAGATAATGGATTTGTTAATACGGGAATAATGGCTTATGCTGTAAAATATGCTTCAAATTTTTATAGCCCATTTCGTGAAGCTGTTGGTTCAGCTGCTTTCTTAGGCAAAAGTGATAAATTCAACTATCAGATGAATTCAGCAAATAGTGATGAAGCAATTCATGAAGCAAAATTAGATATTGATGAAGGTGCAGATATTGTAATGATAAAACCAGCATTAACATATTTAGATGTAGTTTATCGCATAAAAAATATTTTTAATTTTCCTGTATCGGTATATCACGTAAGTGGTGAATATGCTATGTTAAAATTAGCAAGTAGTAGCGGTATTATTGATTATGAAAAAACATTGATGGAATTAATGTTGTGTTTTAAACGTTCAGGAGCTGATATTATATGGAGTTATGCTGCCATGGATGTAGCAGAAATATTAAAAAAGTTAGGAGTTTAAATTATGTCTAAAGAAAGAGTTTTTGAATATATTGAACAATTAAAACAGGAACTATTAAAAAAATTTAATAAAGAAAAGGTAGAAGAAATATTTGATAAATATACTAATGCATTTAGTGAAGACTATTTGTTAGATTATACAGTTAATGAAATAATAGAAGATATAGAAAAAATTGAGAGTTTATCAGAAACTAATCAATATGCCATAAGTTTAGCTAAAGGCAAGGATTTTAATATTTGGCAAATTAAATTATTAAAATATAAAGATCCAGTCAGTTTATCAAGAGGATTACCTATAATTGAAAATTTTGGAGTAAAACTTTTTGATGAACACCCATATAAGATGAATTTACAAAATGGTGATACAATTCACGTTTGTGATTTTGGGGTTGAAGTTCCTTCTAATCTTATAGATAAACTTAATGATAAAGAATTATTAAATTCATTTCAGGATGCAATAGTAGAGGCATTTAATCGTAAAATTGAAAATGATGCATTAAATAATTTGATTTTATATTGTGGGCTAAATGCACATGAAATTACTTTACTTAGAGCAATTACTCACTATCTAGTTCAAACCTCATTACCATTTTCATATCAATATTTAGGAGAATGTTTAAGAAACTACCCTAGTATAGCAAAAAATTTATTTGGTTTATTTAAATACAGATTTGATTTATCAGCTCATGATGAAAAAATAGCGGATAAAATTAGGAATGATATTAATAAAGAATTGTTAGATGTTAATAATCTTAATGAAGATAGAATTCTTAAATCTTATTTAGCGGTTATAGATGCAATGCTTAGAACTAATTATTATCAGCGTGATTTAAACAATAATATAAAAAGTTATATATCCTTTAAATTAGAATCAGGTAAATTATCTTTTTTACCTTTACCAAAACCTTTATATGAAATATTTGTTTATTCAAGGCGTTTTGAAGCTATACATTTGCGTGGTGGGAGAGTTGCAAGAGGCGGGTTAAGATGGTCAGATAGAAGAGAAGATTTTAGAACAGAGGTTTTAGGTTTAGTTAAAGCACAAATTGTCAAGAATTCAGTTATTGTTCCAACAGGTTCTAAAGGTGGTTTTGTTTGTAAAAAGTTACCTAATATTTCTGATCGTGAAGCATATATGGCCGAAGGAATAGCTTGTTATAAAAGTTTTATTGCTGGGCTATTAGATATTACAGATAACATGGTTGCCGAAAAAATAATTTCACCAAAAGATGTAATCTGCTATGATGAAAATGATCCATATTTAGTAGTGGCAGCTGATAAAGGCACTGCTACATTTTCAGATTATGCTAATGAAATGTCTAAGCAGTATAATTTTTGGTTAGGGGATGCTTTTGCCTCAGGTGGATCTGCAGGCTATGACCATAAGAAAATGGGGATTACTGCTAAAGGAGCTTGGGAATCAACAAAGAGACATTTTCGACATTTAGGAATTGATTGTCAAAGTCAAGATTTTACAGTTATTGGTATTGGTGATATGGCAGGAGATGTCTTTGGTAATGCAATGTTATTGTCAAAACATATTAGATTATTAGCAGCTTTTAATCATCAACATATTTTTTTAGATCCCAATCCAGATGCTTTTAAATCATTTGTTGAAAGACAGAGATTATTTAAATTGCCTCGTTCAAGCTGGGCTGATTATAATGTTAATGAAATTTCAGCAGGTGGAGGAGTATATGAGCGTTCGTTAAAAACGATCCCTTTATCTAGTGAAGTAAAAAATTGGTTACAAGTAAATGTTGATTCTATGACTCCCAGTGAACTTATTAATTCTATTTTAAAGGCCAAAGCAGATTTATTATACAACGGCGGTATTGGTACTTATATAAAATCAGAAAGCGAATCTAATGAAATGGTAAAAGATAAAGCAAATGATTTATTGCGTGTTAATGGTAACCAATTAAAAGTTAAAGTTGTAGTTGAAGGCGGAAATTTAGGAGCGACGCAACTTGGTAGAGTAGAGTTTGCTAAAAGTGGCGGAAATATATACACCGATGCGATAGATAATTCTGCAGGTGTTGACTGCTCGGATCATGAAGTAAATATAAAAATCCTCTTTTCTAGTATTATGCAACATACTAAAATGAATGAAGAAGAAAGAAATAAAATATTAGAATCAATGACAGATGAAGTAGCAGCTTTAGTATTACGCGATAATTATTTGCAAACAGAAATTCTTCGTTATGCGTCAGCTCGTAGTATTGAATTATTTAATATTCAAATTAATTTTATTGATAAACTTGAGAAATTAGGGATATTAGATAGGAAAATTGAGTTTTTACCTAATCAACAGGAAATTATTGAAAGGCAAAGGTTAGGCATAGGTTTGACTATGCCAGAATTATCAGTCTTACTCGCTTATTCTAAAATTAATTTAGATAAAGAAATCTTAAATATTGATTTATCAAATGAAATTTATAGTGAGTTGTTGATTAATTATTTTCCATCTTTTTTGCAACAGCATTATCTAGAATATATAAAAAACCATTATTTACATAAGCAAATAATTTCCAATCAGTTAGCAAATCTAATTGTTAATAGAATGGGTATAACTTTTATGTCAAGGTTTGAAGATGAGTTTAATGTTGGAGCTGCTAAAATTATAGAATCATTTTGGACCGTATATAAATTAATTGATGCACAAAATATTTTTAAACAAATTGAAGATTTAGATAATAAAGTTTCAGCTGATATTCAAGTTATTATGTTAATACGTTTTAAAAAAGCTTTAGAGAGAATGGTTAGATTAGTCATGCGTGAGGGGCATAATTTTAGTTTAGTTGAACAATATTTTCAAGATATGAAACAACTGTTTGAGTTATTACCTACGTTACGTGATTCAAGTAAATTTATTGAAGTAGCAAATATGGAAAAGAAATTTCTTGATGCAGGGGTTCCACACAATTTAGCTCAGATAATGGGTAGAAGTGGTGATATACCACAGTTATTAAATATTATTATTTTGGCTCATGAAACAAAAAGAAGTTTAAAGACAGTGGCAAAACATTATTTTAGTATTGGTGAAGTTTTACGTTTTGATTGGTTAAGAAAAAATTTAATAGCATTACCGGAGAATAATAAGTGGCAAGCCTTATCGCGTTCAGCACTATTAACGGATGGTTTTAGGTTATATAGTAATTTAGTTCGTCGTGCTTTATTAAGCACTAGTGCTACAGAAGAAAACTTTATTCAAGTATGGATGGAAAAAGATAAGATGAGGATTCAACGAATTAAACAAATGTTTGATGAGTTGCAAGGATATAAAGTAATTGATTTAGCAATGTTATCAGCAATTCTTCGCGAATTAGAAAAAGTTATTGTTTAATAAAAATTAAGAAATTAATTGTTAGTATTAGCCTTTATAGCTAATTCAGTGGTATCAACTCCTACAAAGTTTACGCCAATCTCAAAGCCTGGTTGGTTAGCATTACCTTGTGGGAATTTGCCATCTTCATTAAAGAAAAAATCAAGATATGCATCTGTATAGTGCCTTTCTAAATCTTTGAGGTTTTTTGGAGTAGGAATCGGGAGTAATTCGGCTACAGTAAAAGCAATAGAACTATTTTCTTCGCTTTCAAATAAACTATAATCCCCAGGTTTTTCACTATCAACAATATTTGGAAAATAATAAGGGTAAATTCCCCCGTAAGAAGCAATGCTTTTTTGGTTATTAATTACACATTTTGCTTGAGTTAAGATATCTGCCATATTAGCTGGTCCCCAAGGAATAGCAGCAGGACCATTTAAGCCATTAGCACAATTTACTAATTCTGCGGGCGGATAGTATGTATTAAAAATATGATTGTTAGTGTTATATTTTCCTATACCTAAAATTATAATTTGCTTTTTAGCATTCCATAAATCTTTTAATGTTGACGAGCTATTATTAAATACTTTACCTTCAAAATTTACAATTGGACTAAAAGATTTTTTATCGTTTATTATTTCTTCAATTTTTGATATAACCATATTATCCACATCAAGATTATCCGTAGTTCGTAGTTTTAATGTTATTATTTCTTTTTTATTTTCTGGTGTATTGATAAAGGTTTTTATATCTTTAATAATATCTTTCATAGAAGCACCACTTAAAGCGTGGCAAGTATATATATCTTCAAAACTTGGTGAAGGATTTTGGGGGTCATAGCATAGGCGTAAGTCTAGTAATCTAATGCCATTATTTAATGTAGTTAAAATGTTATCATGTTGAGTTATCGACCATGGAGCTACTAAAGGATATATTTTAATTATTTTGGTTTTTCTATGAAGCTCTTTAATTCTTTCTGATACATACCATTGAGCTGATTTAGAATTAATCCCATATGTGCCGGCATTATGACTATTTGGAAAAAAAAGTTGATAATAAGGTTTATTTTCTATGAATGCAGAATTATCACTCATCCAATGAGAAACATTATTTGCAATGTTAATTCTTAGATAATCTGATTTGTAGCCCATATTTTCAGCTTGAGGGATACCATTGTATTCTTTTAATGGGTCTGATATAAGTGGTATGTATTCTGGAATAAATGGAGTTAAGGCTGCAGTTATTATTTTAATAGCAAAATTAATGTCATTAGGATGTTGATCCATTGCTGTTGTAGTTGTAGAATTATAGGGAACTTGTGGGAACATTATGTATGATTGGCTATAGTTAGAATTAATAATAGTAGATGTAACTATAGGTGGATTAGAAACATTACTAGAAAAATCATCATCTACCACAAGAATTTTAGTGAACCAAGTAATTAAACCAAGACTTAAACATACATCGTCATAAGGTTTAGAAAAGCATGAAAATATATCATCATGTGGGTATGCAGTAATATTATATTTAGCAATTTGTATATTGGAAATTTTATCTGTAACTTTTACAATAAGAGGGCAAGATTTTACAGGGATATTATTATAAAGAGGGTCAATAACAATTGAAACAAGATTTCTTCTAAATTGGGTATTATTTTTTATTTTATTTATTAAATTTTCAGTATGTATAGAACATAGGTTGTTAGCATCTATAGCTACATCTATTTGTGGATCTATATTATTAAAGGTATTAATACCAATTATTAACTTATTACCAGCAAATGAAAAGTTGCATATAACTAAAAATAAAATAAATTTTTTTATAGTAAGATACCTATAAATAATAAATTATTCCGATTCTGAATCAGAATAACCGTTGTTAATTTGAGCTTTTGCCTGTTCAGGTGTGGGTGCTATTTCTAAGCTAGATATAGGAATATTATTTTCAACAGGCATAGTCATTAATATTCGTTCTCCAAATTGATCTTTATATGTATAGCTTACAATATAGCCATTTTGTACTTTTTCTTTTTTGTATTTAATTACACAATTTCTAGATGTTTTAGTTTCGTTTGTAGGTTTCTTTACATGTTTTTCAACTTGTTGTCCTAAGAGTGTGCCTCCTACAGCACCTACACCTACCGCGACTGGGCTTGGAGCTATTGCATATCCGATTAAACCACCTGCAGCACCACCTGCTACTCCACCGATTATATTATCTTCATCCCCAGGTTTTTTTTGAACAGTATATTGCTTATTATAACAGTATCTATATGGAACTTTTTGAGTAATCATAAATGGTTTAATGGAAACAATTTTTGCCATTTTATTATCATGTAAAAAATAAGTAATACTTAAAGTGGCAAGTATTATTGCTGCTATTATTGAGCCTATTATAATAAATTTAGTTTTACTCATATCTTTTCTCCAATATTGAGAACGAGATGAAATTAGGTTTTATATTTTTCTAGGGTTTTTATTATGTAATTTAAAATGGTGTTTAAATTATAATTATTTTCTAATTTTGAAGAGCTGTGTTTAATCAATTTAAAAAATAAAATAAAAATTAATAAAATAAGCAAATTTAGAGAAAGTATAAATAAAGAAATGTGTATATAAGAAAAATTTAGAGATAATAACAAGAAGAAAATTAGCATTTGTGTAGAAAACCAAATGCTAATTGAAATTATAAAAATTATCAGTGTACATACAATAAAATTATTTAGCTTTTTTTTAAGTAAAAGCTCAAATTCTCGAGTTTTTAAAGAAAATTTTAAATAAATAGTTGTTAACAAATAAGTAGTAGTTATAAATTTTATAATTTTATTCATGTAGTCTACTTTAAAAAACTTAATATTTTATTTAAAAAAATATTTTGGAAATTATTGCACCAGCTAAAACACTAAATCCAATTGCTTTCCAAGGATTTTCTTTTGTATATTTCCTGATAGATTTTTCAAATTCAACTGATTTATCTTTAAGATCTTGAGATTTATCTTTAACTGATTCAATAATTTCTTTTATATCATCAAGGTGCGCAAGTTCTTCAAATGATTTATTATGTTTAGTCATGGTATACTCCCAAAAAATATGAAAGATTTATTTAGAAAATAATTAAGCCCGCTAAAACATTAAATCCAATTGCTTTAGAAAGATTTCCTTTTGCCTATTTATATAGATTTTTCTGTTTTGACATGTTCTTTTTTAAAATACATAGATTTATTTTTTTATCTTACATATGAGACAGTTCATTAAATAATTTGCTATTTCTGTTAAATATAATTTGCTCCAGAAACTATTTATTTAATAATGTAACAATGGATAAGCACCATTGTATCATATAATATAAACTTATTCAAAATTTATTAATTTCATTTTATTGATAAATTTGTCTTAAGTAAATACATATGCACATTTATTTGATTAATGTAATAATGGTATAATAATGCTCATAATTACTACATGGGTTTATTAATGATGCAAAATAATTTTTTTTTAGAGCTTATTCCGTTAATTGTTTTTTTTGTAATTTATTACATTACAAAGGATATTTTTTTCGCAACAGGGTTTTGTATAGTAGCTAGTTGGTGTCAACTTTTGTTTTATAAAATAAAGTTTAATTATATAAGTAAAAATACTTGGATTAGTACTATTTTAATTACAATTTTTGGTGGATTAACTATTGTTTTACACAATAAAACTTTTGTTATGTTAAAACCGACAGTGTTATTTTGGCTAATTGGTATTTCGTTGTTGATAGGGCAAACAATTGGTAAAAATATGATTAAATTGACTTTTAATAAAGAGGTAAATTTATCAGATAGAATTTGGAGTCGTTTAAATATTGCTTGGGGTTTTTATTTTATTTTTCTAGGTATATTAAATTTATTTATAGCCTTTAATTTTTCTGAATATATGTGGGTAAAATTTAAAGTTTTTGGTAGTTTATCTTTAACTTTTATTTTTACTCTAATTTGTATAGTAGTTGTAAGTATTTATAGAAAAAAGGCTTAATCTTTATTATGATTGCCAGACATATTGCTAGAAAACGATTTAGCCAAAATTTTTTAATTAATGAATATGTTATTGAGCAAATTATAGACATAATTAATCCTCAAAAAGAGGATTTTTTAATTGAAATTGGACCTGGTTTAGGAGCATTAACTAAGCCATTATTAAATCGTATTCAAAAACTACGTGTAATAGAAATTGATCGTGATATTATTAATTATTTAAAAGAAAAATTTGATAGTAATAAAATAGAGATTTTTTCTGCAGATGCTTTAAAATTTGATTTTACTTTTAATAATGAAAAAATTAGAGTGGTAGGTAATTTACCTTATAATATTTCTACTCCATTATTATTTTATTTAATGAAATTTAATAATATATTAGATATGCATTTTATGTTGCAAAAAGAAGTTGTGTCAAGAATTTGTGCTAAACCTAATAGCCATGAGTATGGAAAATTGACTATTATGTTACAATATAAATATAGTTGTGAAAAAGTGCTTGATGTAGGGAAAGAATGTTTTAAACCTCAGCCTAAAGTGGAATCTGCGGTTGTTAAAATTATACCTAAACCACCTATGGATTGGGAAGGGATTGATATTGTAAAATTAGAAAAAGTTGTAGGTTTAGCATTTCAACAAAGAAGAAAAACTATTAATAATAGTTTAAAAAAACTTTTTGATAAAAAAAAATTAAATGAGTTGGGGATAGATGAAAATAAACGAGCTGAAAATTTAACGATTAACGAGTATAAAATACTAGCTAAATCTTTAGGAAAAAATTAATATGACACAAGAAATTATTCAAGGTATTAAGCAAAGAAACGAAAATAAATTATCACGTAT
>CAYZUJ010000012.1:24010-27097 GCA_964481375.1 uncultured Neisseria sp.
ATTCCTATAAAGATCATTCCTTTAGGAGAGACTTTAAAAAAACCTGAATGGATTAGAGTAAAGTTACCTACGGGTGAAAAATTTAATGAAGTAAAAAATTTATTAAGAGAACATAAATTACATACTGTGTGTGAGGAGGCTAGCTGTCCTAATATTGGAGAATGTTTCAATAAGGGAACGGCAACTTTTATGATAATGGGTGATATTTGTACTAGACGTTGTCCATTTTGTGATGTGGGTCATGGAAGACCAAATCCTCTTGATATAAATGAACCAAAGCAGTTAGCAGATTCAGTAAAAATTCTTAAATTAAAATATGTTGTTATAACAAGTGTAGATCGTGATGATTTACGTGATGGAGGAGCAGAGCATTTTACTAAATGTATTCAAGAGATTCGTAATATTAACCCTAATACTAAAATTGAAATTTTAGTACCTGATTTTAGAAATAGATTGGAAAAAGCATTAAATATTTTAACTTCTAATCCTCCTGATGTTTTTAATCACAATTTAGAAACTGCACCTAGGCTTTACAAACAAATGCGTCCAGGTTCAGATTATTGCCATTCCTTAAATTTGCTTAAGCAATTTAAAAAGCTTTGTCCGAATGTACCAACTAAGTCTGGGATAATGGTGGGGTTGGGGGAGACTAATGAAGAAATTCGTCAAGTAATGGATGATATGCGTAGTCATAATATAGATATGATAACAATTGGTCAATATTTACAGCCATCAAAACATCATGCGCCGGTTTTAAGGTATTTACATCCTGATGAGTTTAATAAGTGGGAAGATTATGCGTATGAAATTGGCTTTAAACATGCAGCAGTAGGGGCACTAGTTAGATCTAGTTATCATGCTGATGAACAAGCTAAGGAAATAATAGAATAAATAATATGGATTTGCAAAATATACAAGTTAAGATAGAATCAATTGATGCAGAAGGGAAAGGGATTGCTAGACTAAATGGCAAAACTATTTTTGTAGAAAATGCATTACCTGAAGAAATTGTGACTATTAATATTTATAAAAAAATGGCAAAATTTGATTTAGCAAGAATTGTAGAAATAAATGAAG
Organism: uncultured Neisseria sp.; assembly: GCA_964481375.1. GTDB lineage: Bacteria > Pseudomonadota > Gammaproteobacteria > Burkholderiales > UBA11063 > Aquella. The sequence goes on from CAYZUJ010000012.1 coordinate 25,088, forward strand.
CGAGTAAAAATAGGGTTATTCCAAAATGTGAATATTTTGGAGTTTGTGGAGGATGCTCATTACAGCATATTAGTTTTTATGAGCAAGTGGTAAGTAAAGAAAAAGTTTTATTAGATAATTTAAAGCATATTGGTAAGATAGAACCACAAAAAATACTTTCGCCTTTAGTAGGCAAGCCTTGGGAATATAGACATCGTGCAAGATTATCGGCTAAATATGTTTTTAAAAAAGGTGGAGTTTTGGTAGGTTTTAGAGAAAAATCTTCGCCCTACGTTGTTAATATGGAGTCATGCTTAATTTTACCTAAAAATGTCTCAGATTTGATTCCCAAATTACGTATTTTAATAGATAAATTATCAATAAAAGATAAAATTCCACAAATCGAAGTAGCGGTAGGTGAAGATGTTAGTGTATTTTTAATGCGGATTATGTCAGCATTAAATTTTTCTGATGAAGAATTAATAAAAAATTTTATAGATGAAAATACTACTTCTAAATCAAAATTACAAATGTGGTTGCAATCATCAGGGATAAATAGTTATGAGCCGTTTTATCCTAAAGAAATGCCACAATTGTCATATTCACTTAGAGATTTTGCTATTAATATGCCCTATTACCCTACAGAATTTACTCAAGTGAATCCAGAAATTAATAATGAAATGGTTAAACAAGCTGTTATTTTATTGGATATTCAGGAAAATGATACTATAATTGATTTTTTTTGTGGAATAGGTAACTTTACCTTACCTATTGCTAAAATGGCCAAGAATACATTGGGTATTGAGGGTAATGAGCAATTGATTATGAGGGCTAGAAAAAATGCTATCCATAATAATTTAGATAATAAAGTAAATTTTATGGTGCAAAATTTATTTAAAATTGATAAAGATTGGTTAATAAAACTAGGAAAATTTGATAAATGGCTGCTTGATCCATCACGAGATGGTGCACATGAACTAATTAAAAGTATTACACCTGAAATAATGCCTAAAATTATAGTTTATGTTTCATGCAATACTGCAACGTTAGCTAGAGATGCTGAAATATTGACGGCTATACATGGATATACTTTAACTTATGCAGGGGTAATAAATATGTTTCCACATACATCACATATTGAGTCAATTGCGGTATTTAGTATTTAAAAAGGATTTTTATGAAAATTTTTTCAAGTAGTATAATTAATGGGCATCTTGAAGATAGGTTTGGCAATAGAGGTAATCAGTTTTTAAATGGTAAAAAAGCAAATCGTTCGTTTCAATTATCATGGGATGATTTGCCTCAAGGCACTAAATCATTAGCTTTAATTTTTATAGATTATGATGCTATTCCTGTATGTGGTTTTTCTTGGATTCATTGGACTGTGGCAAATATTGATCCAAATATTAAAGAATTACCAGAAAATGCTAGTATAGATATGAATTTATTGCAAGGGTTAACAAGCTGGTATTCCAAATTTCTTCCTGATGACTGGAAATTATCTAAAGAAGAAGCCATTGGCTATGGAGGCTGCGCTCCTCCTGATAAACCTCATCAATATACTATTAAACTTTATGCTTTAAGTAAAAATTTAGATTTAGAAGCAGGGTTTTATGCAAATGAATTACTAAAAGCTATGGATGGATATATTTTGGGCAAAGCAAAAATTGCTGCTATATATTAATATAATAAAATATATTTAAGCAAGAGTTTTTACTAAATTTAAAAAATTCCTAAATATTATTTTTATGTTATAATATTTTCTGATATTATAATTAATAATTTTCTGACTTATATTAAAATAAATCACTTCCAATTTTATTAAATGGAGTCATTATGAAATACAAATCTAGAAAGTCCATAATATGGTACCTCATAGGGGTTATGTCGATAGCATATATAGGTATTTTAATTTTTTCTTGTAGCGGAGGTGCCTCAAAAAATGAAACTGGTGGTATCTCACCTACTCCACCTTCTATACTCATAATAAATGATTCTACGAAATGAATTGGTATATAATATTGAGATGAA
>CAYZUJ010000013.1:0-277 GCA_964481375.1 uncultured Neisseria sp.
AAAATTTTATAATTTATCAAATTAGGAGTAACAATTTTGTTACTTATAATTATTTTTATAAAAAATAAATAATTGAATTCATTATATATTTTTTATGTTTTAAATTTTTTTTAATTAAGTAAAAAATGATAAGCATTAAATTTTTTAAATAAAAAAATCTTATTAAAATAATATAAGAATTTTATATAATAAAATATTTTTTATAAAAAATTAAAAAAATGATAAATTTTTCAATAATTTGCTTGTAACGGTTTGCCTTCATTCCACAATTTTATCC
>CAYZUJ010000013.1:287-12139 GCA_964481375.1 uncultured Neisseria sp.
AACAAGAACGTTTTCCGCATTCTTATTGGCTGCTGCTGCACTAAAATTAAAAGAACCAGTTTCTAAATTCATATTATCAATAATCATAAATTTGTGATGAAATATAGCATAATTTCCATTTAAACGTGTCGGAATATCATGATTAGCTAAAAATGTTACTGCTGAATATTTTCTTGAATTTGATTTTTCATCAGCAACGACTCTAACTTTTACACCTCTTTTGGATGCTTCATACAAAGCTTGTGCAATAGGTTTAGAGGTAAAACTATATGCAGCTACTTCAATAGTTTGCTTAGCTGAATTAATACATTTTAAGACCAAATCTAAACTACCTTTATTTGGACTAAATCCTACATCAAAACTACTACCGGAATTAATCTGTGTAGTAGCAAAAGAAAAATTGAAAAGAAAACATAACAATAAACAATATTTTTTTATCATTAAACATTACCTTATTAATAAATATTATAACACCATTTTATTCATATTTAGAATCGGCAACATAATTGCAATTACAATTAATAATACAACTCCACCCATAAATAATATCATTGCTGGCTCCAAAATTCCAGTTAATAACTGACTTCTATGAGATAGCTCTAACTCCTGATGAGCCCCAGCTTGCTCTAATAAATGATCTAGATTTCCTGATTTTTCACCACTAGCAATAAGATGTATTACAACTGGTGGAAAAACATTCTCTTTTGCTAATGCAATAGCTAACGGCATTCCCTCCTGTACCCTTTTTAGTGCATTATTAATTGCATTTTTCATCATATAATTATTAACTGTATCACGTCCTGCTTCTAAGGCAGCTATCATTGGTACCCCACTTACTAAAAGCATTGCAAGAGTATGAGTAAATCTTGCAACATCAATATTTACTAATAATTTACCCATAACCGGTAATTGGAGTAACTTTCTATGAAATTTTAGCTTAAACTCATGTTGTTTCAGTAATTTATATAATGAAAAAATTACAATACCAATTAATATTAGTATAATCCAACCATAACTTCTTAACCCATTACTAGTTCCAATTAAAATCTTTGTTAAAATTGGCAATTCTTGATGCGAAGACTCAAAAACCTTTACTACCTGTGGAACAACATAAACTAATAAAGCAATAATCATAACAATAGCCACTATTGTAACAATTAGGGGATAAAGCAATGCCATCATTATTTTGCTAGTTAATTCTCTAGTCCTATCACTATAATCTGCTAATTTAGTCATAACATTAGCTAAACTTCCTGATTGTTCTCCCGCATGAATTAAACTACAATATACTAGTGGAAAAATCCTAGGGTACATTCTCATAGAAGCAGCTAAGGATCTACCACTTAAAACTTCACTTCTTACCCCCATCATTATTGTTTTTTGTTCTTGAGTATCTAATTGATCAATTAAAGCATTTAATGATTGTTCAATTGATAGTCCTGAATTTATTAAAATAGCAAACTGCCTAGTAATTAAAGCTAATTCTAAAGAAGAAAGAGGCTTTCTAAAAGTAAAACTACCCCTTTTATTATTTTTTTCCTCAATTTCTTCAATATGTGCAATAATTAGACCTCTATTACGTAAAATTTGTCGTGCATGTTTTGGAGTATCAGATTCAATTACTCCCGATTGATCCTTTCCTTTTTTATCTATTGCTTTATATTTAAATGTACTCATATAATTCCCATTATTTGCTTCTAATCTTTAGTAACAGTGGTAACTTCTTCTAATGATGTTTTACCTTCCAATAGCCAGCGCATTGCATCCATTCTTAATGTTTTCATTCCTAAATGTTCTATCGCGTATTTTTCAATTGCATTTTCAGATTCCTCATTATGAATCATACTTTGCAAATGGTCACTGGTGACTAATAGTTCATAAATTCCTGAACGACCTTTATATCCAGTTTGGTTGCAAGATTCACACCCAACAGCTTTATAAACTACAGTATCTATAGGTATTTGAAATTCAGCTCTAATTTTTTTATCAATAGCCAAATTTTCAGTTTTACATTTTGGACATAATAATCTAATTAATCTTTGTGCTAATATCCCTATTAATGTTGAAGATAGTAAAAAAGATTCTACTCCCATATCAATTAAACGAGTAACAGCAGAAGCAGCTGTATTAGTATGCAAAGTTGCTAAAACTAAATGTCCTGTTAAACTTGCTTGAACTGCAATTTGCGATGTTTCAAGATCACGAATTTCTCCAATCATAATTACGTCCGGATCTTGGCGTAAAATTGCTCTTAAAGCTCGCGCAAAACTCATATCAATTTTTGCATTTATTTGCGTTTGACTAACACCTGCAATATCATATTCTATTGGGTCTTCTACTGTCATTATATTAAGTGATTTTGAATCTAACCTATTTAAAGCAGCATAAAGAGTTGTTGATTTACCTGATCCCGTTGGACCTGTTACTAGAAATATCCCATGCGGTTGATGAATAATTTTATCAAGTTTTTTAAGAGTTTGTTTATCCATTCCTAAAGCTTCTAATTGTAGCTTCTCAGTACTTTTATCAAGTAAGCGCAATACTACACGCTCTCCATGACCAGTTGGAATGGTAGATACCCGTAAATCAATCTCTCTACCAGCTAATCTTAATCCAATTCTCCCATCCTGTGGTAGCCTTTTTTCTGAAATATCTAAATTTGCCATAATTTTAATTCTTGATACAAGCGCTGCATGTAGCCCCGGATTTAAATCAGCTACATTATTTAAAATTCCGTCACGACGAAAACGTACAATTGATTTTTTTTCGTAAGCATCTAAATGAATATCTGAAGCATCTTCTTTGACTGCTTGTGTTAAAAAAGCATTAATAATTTTAATTACTGGCGCATCATTTTCTGATTCTAATAAATCTTCAGAACGCGGTAAATTATGAATTAATGATGATAAATCTATATCTTCTTGAACCACATCAACAACAGCTGCTGCATTTGAACTTGAATAAGCTTCAGATATTAATGTATCAAACTCTTTTTCATTAATTTTGAAGAATTTCAAAGGTTCTTTTAACTTACGTTTAATCTCAGATACTATAATTGGTTCTAAATTATTAACTACTGCAACTAAAACATCCCCATCATCCATTCCATAAATGCAAACTTTATGGTTCTTTGCAAATACATAAGGTATTCTACGAGAAAATTTGTTAGGGATAAATTTAATTTCTTCCATTATTTATAAACTCTCTATTTTCCAGAATTAGACGAATTTACAGTATTATTACTACTATTTACATTTTTCGTACTATTTTGCTCATTAGTATTTGGGTTTTTTAATTCTGGATGAGCTTGCATACGCATATCTACAACGGGTATAGTTGAACTCTTATCTAATATCGGTAAATTAGGTATATTATTTGGTTGCGGTGGCACTTCAACTGAATATCTTGCTGCAACACTTTCCACTGTTATTGGTTTTATTGTTGGTAATAATAGATTACCTTCAGCTTTTATTTCACTTTGTTGGTCTATAATATATTTATAACGCGAATTTGTAAGAGTTTTAGCTCCTTCTAGGTTTCTAACAATTACTGGACGTAAAAATAATATTAAATTATTTTTAGTATAAACTCTTTGTTGCCAGCTAAATAACCAACCTAAATAAGGAATATCACTTAAAACAGGAATGCCACTTTTTTGAATTGATATATTATCAGTAGTCAATCCCCCAATAGCAATAATTTGCCCATCATCTGCCAAAACTGATAACCTTAAATCACTTTTAGCAATAGTTGAACCTTGCCCTTGCTGAAGTGTTAGTTGAGCACTTACTCCCTTATTATCTACCTCTGACCGTTCTTGATAAACTTCAAGCTGAACAGCTCCATTTTGCGTAATTAATGGTTTAATTTTTAAAGAAGTTCCTACATCTTTTCTATCAACCGTAGTAACTAAATTACCTGGGTTAGTCCCTGAATTTTGATAAGTGCCATTTGGTAAGGGTATATTCTGTCCAACCATAATTCGCGCTTCCTCATTATCCATAGTCATTAAGGTTGGTCGAGCAATAACATTTACACCAGTAGATGATGAGAGTGCATCAGCTAGTGCTGCTAATCCAGGAATCGTTTGTCCTCCAATTGATACTGTGCCTGTATATACTCCAATTAATACTTCTTTTGGAATATTAGTTAATCCTGCTGCTGCTACGGTTTTATCCCCTGAAACCGCTCCCCCAATCGCTCCTGCTATTCCAGCTAAATTAGCACCATTGCCACCATAATTTGATGCTAATGCACCTCCCACTGAATTATTCCCTGCCCCTAATACCCATTGAATACCAAAAGTACCACTAATTTGACTATCCACTGACACTATTAGTGCTTCTATCATTACTTGTGCACGTCTAATATCTAACATTTCTACTACCATACGTAAATTACGATAAACAGCTTCAGGAGCAACAATAATTATTGCATTAATTGTTGGTTCAGCTTGAATTACAATTTTTGGCTGATCCTTTTGATTCCCTGTATTAGAACTAGCCCGATTAGATGAAGAGCTTTTTGGAGTAGTGTTAGCTCCACCTCCTGTAGCATTAGGAGAAAATGTAGAAACTGGTTCTGATACAAATTTAAATAAACTTGAGCTTGCTGCTATATCAGGATTATCTTGATTATTAGCAACTGCTCTTAAAATTTCAGCTACATGTGAAGCATCTGCATTTTTCATATAAACAACATGCATGTTACTATTTGTATCACCAACATTTTTATCTAGAGAAATAGCCAAAGATTTTATCTCATCTAATTTATCTTTAACTACAGAACTTAATATTAAAGAATTAGTTATAGCATCTACTGTAATTGTTACAGTAGGTCCATCAGAATATCCTCCTCCACCAGCGCTAGCCCCTGAACCACCTTGTAAATAAGCTTGAAGCGTTTGTGCCATGTCTGCTGCAACTGCATGTTTTAGAGGAATCACCACAGGTGTTTGCTGAATAGCTATTGGATTTGTACTCAACTGATTTATAATTTTAGAAATTCTAGCTATATTTGATGCATAATCTGTTACAACTATTGCATTACTAGTAGTATACACTGAAATTGAACTATTTGAACCGACTAATGGTCTTAATGCATTAGATAGCTGCATTGCTGAACCATGATTAATTACAAAAACCTTTGTAATTACTTGGTCACCTAAAGAAGTTTTTAAATCATTATTTATATTATCAGTAGTTTTCATGCCATATGATTTTACATCTACTTCAGGTAAAATTTTTATTACACCATCAGCTTCAACTGAAGCAAAACCCTGCATCCTTAAAGCTGATTCTAACACTTTATAACTATCTACTTTTGAAATAGGCTGATCAGAAACAATATTAACAGTACCCTTTACTCGAGGATCAACTACAAAATTTTTTCCTGATAATTTACTAATTGCTTTAATTACCGACTGTATGTCCGCATTTTCAAAATTTAAAATCACTTTATCTGGACTTAAAGAATCTGAATCATTCGCTTTAGGAGTATTTTTAGTACCTGCTAAAACTTCACTGGTATTAGTTTTTTGTAAACTTTTCGTTGAACTTTCTAATGATGGCTGTGCAATAACACCTATTAATGGAATTATTAGCAAAAAAATAAACCCAGACTTTAATTTAAAACTATTCATAATCTTATTTATTATCCTCAAATAAATTTTTACTTAGAACTTTCTTTATTAATTCGATCAGGTTGTGATCTTTCATTATCCTTATTATTTTGTCCAGCTAAAGATTGTTTTTCAAACTCTTCAATCAATTGCCGGCGTCTTTCTCTAATTTCCTCTGTTGCTTTATTATTATTTCCTCTATTTTCATACTCATAAGACTTATTAGGCATTGAATATGGGGTTTTAAATCTTTCTTCATTATTATAATTTTCTTGAGGCTCCACCGGCTGTGCAGTTCCACCAGATAAAAAAATTGCCAATTCATGCCCTTGAAATAAAACAATGACTTTATTCCTTTTTACTGATTTCAATATTACACCTTCAGCAATATCATCACCAATCTTTGCAATTACATGTTTACTATCTATATCAAAAAAAGCAATACTATTTTTTAAAGTATTTTGGTATACTCCTGATAATTTAATTTTTTCTATGATAGATGGAATAGGTGCCTTATTTTCAACCATTATTCCAAAGGGATGACGATTAATTACATATTTAACACTATTATCAAATTGATTAACAGTAGTTTTTTCTAAATATACTTCATTAATTGACGGAGTAATTATCCACCAAATAAATTTAGCTAATATTACAGCAGAAAAGATTATAATTAATAAATTTAACACTTGACTAATAATTAAAATATTTTGATTTAAATTTTTTGAATTCATAATCTTTCTTATTGTTTAATAACTATTAAACTTATGCAATACAGCTACATACATAAAACAATGTTTATATTCAGTTAATTATTATAGCATACATAAAACATTAATTAGTTTTAGAGTTTTTATGCATTATTTTTAGCACAATCATTGCATATTCCATATAAATTTAAACAATGACTAACGATAGAAAAATGATTTTTTTTAGCAATTAGTTTCTGTATTTTTTCAATATTATTATCAAAAAACTCTATTACTTTATGGCATTTAATACAAATTAAGTGATCATGATGCTCTCCGGGATCAAATAACTCATAAATTGCCTGTGAATCATTAAAATTATTTTTAATAACTATATTTTTTGCTTCAAAACTAGATAAGATTCTATATATAGTCGCTAAACTAATATTTCCACCTTTTTCATTTAATAAATAATGAATCTTATTTGCATCTAAATGTTTATGGATATCAAATAATTTTAAAATTGCTAACTTATGCTTAGTGATCTTAATACCCAAACTTTTAACTAATTGTAAATTCATAGATAATCCTTAATATTAATATCATACACTCAGTAAGTCATTTTAGAGGTAAAATACAGCTTTTAGCAAGTTTTTTGGTAAAGTCTTATGATGAAACAATTAAAGTTCTTTATTTTTACATTTTTTATATTTAATATTATAGCCCTTTTAGGATGTTCAGGAGTAAATTTTAGCCAATGGCGCTTTCCTTATATGATGGAGGTACAACAAGGAAATTATATTAATAATGAACAATTTAAACAGTTAAAAGCTGGATTAACTAAAGACCAAACCGCTACTATAATTGGTCATCCTTTAACTACTTATATATTTAAAAAAGATAGATGGGATTTTATTTATCAAGACTATAAGAATAATAATTTAATTAAAAGTTATGATATTAGCTTATTTTTTGATAAAGATGATAAAATAATAAGTATTCGCAAACAAGGTGAACTTTTTTAAACTTTTAGGATTAAACATTATTATGCTAAATATCGGACTAATAGGTGCTGATGGGAAAATGGGCAAAGAAATTATTAAAATAATTTCAGCCAATAAAACTTTTTATAATTTAAGCTATGCTATAATTTCAACTGAAAAATCGATTAATAGTGAATTAGATGATTCAATTGTTCTTAATAATATATCTGCTATGGGAAAAGTAGATGTTATTATTGATTTTTCTAATCCAAACTCTATATTTAATACTTTAAATCATTGTTTAAATTCTAACACACCAATTGTAATTGGTACAACTGGTTTTAATACTGAACAAAAAGATTTAATAACTTCTACTAGCAAAAAAATTCCAGTATTATTATCCCCTAATATGAGTTTATCTGTAAATGTATTATTTAATTTGGTAAATATAGTTGCAACAAAACTTATAGATTTTGAAGCAGAAATATTTGAAGCTCATCATCGCAATAAAAAAGATTCACCATCAGGTACAGCTATTAAATTAGGTGAAATTATTGCTAAAGCTCGCGGTGTTGACTTTTTATCTATAGCTAAATTTACAAGACACAGCTCAAATGAAATTAGAAATAAACAGGAAATTGGTTTTTCTGTTAGCCGTGGGGGCAATATTATTGGCAAACATCAAGTTTCATTTATTAGTGACAATGAAATGCTAACATTAACAAGTGAAATTAATAATCGTTCTAGTTTTGCATATGGTGCCTTAGTAGCTGCAAAATTCCTTGTTAATCAAAAAGTTGGCATGTATGATATGGGTGATGCATTAAAATTATGAAATTGTCCTTAAATTATGATGTTGTTATTGTAGGTAGTGGCTTATCGGGATTATCAACCGCTCTTTATTTAGCAGAAAAATCAAAAAATATTGCTTTAATCACTAAAAAATCACTCAAAGACTGTAGCTCTTATTATGCACAAGGCGGTATTGCTTCTGTTATTGATAAAGATGATTCTATAGAAAACCATATAAAAGATACTTTAATTGCCGGAGATGGTTTATGTAATGAAAAAGCGGTTCGTTATATAATCGAAAATTCTCCTGACGCAATCAAATGGCTAGTTTCTATGGGAGTAAAGTTTACAGCTGATGAAGAACATTTAAGTGGATTTCATTTAACTAAAGAAGGCGGACATAGCTTTAGAAGAATTTTACATATAGCTGATGGAACTGGCGAAGCTATAATAAATACTTTAATTCAAAAAGTCAAATCACATCCTAATATTAGCATATTTGAAAATCATATTGCTGTTGATTTAATAACTAATAACAAAATCAAATTATCCCATTTACCACTAAAACAAGAATATTGTTATGGGCTTTATGTTTTAAATCCAAAAAACCAAGTTATTACTTTCTCTGCCCCATATACTATATTGGCAACTGGCGGAGCTGCAAAAGTATATCTATATACTACTAATCCAGATACTACAACAGGGGATGGTATTGCTATTGCTTTTCGTGCTGGTTGTAATATTGCTAATATGGAATTTATCCAATTTCATCCAACCTGTCTATACCATAATAATGCTAAATCCTTTTTAATTTCAGAGGCAGTTAGAGGTGAAGGTGGCATTTTGAAATTACCAAATGGCAAAAGGTTTATGGTCAACCATGACAAGCGCTTAGAATTAGCTCCACGAGATATTGTAGCTCGTGCTATTGACTTTGAAATGAAAAAATATGGGCTAGACCATGTTTTTTTAGATATTTCCTACAAATCACAAGCCTTTATTAAAGACCATTTTCCTAATATTTATAAAACGTGCAAAAATCTAGGTATAGATATAACGAAAGAAGCTATACCAGTAGTTCCTGCTGCCCATTATACTTGTGGCGGAATTGTAACAGATTTAAACGGTAAAACTAATATAAAAAATTTATATGCAATCGGTGAATGTGCAAGTACTGGTTTACATGGAGCTAACCGTTTAGCTAGTAATTCATTATTAGAATGCTTAATTATAAGTAAAAGTGCAGCCAATGATATTTTAAACTCTAAAAATATCAAAATTCCAGATTTACCCAATTGGGATGAATCTCAGGTTTGTGATAATGATGAGGAAGTTATCATTTCTCACAACTGGGATGAACTAAGGCGAACTATGTGGGACTATGTTGGTATTTTTAGAACAAACAAGCGCCTTGAAAGAGCGATTCATAGAATTAATTTATTAAAAAATGAAATTCATGAATACTATTCTAATTTTAAATTATCAGCTGACTTAATTGAATTAAGGAATCTTGCTTTAACTGCTGAATTAATTATTAAAAGCGCACAATTGCGTCATGAAAGCAGGGGATTACATTATAGTAAAAATTATCCCGAAAAAAGCAATACTCTAAAAGACACTATTTTAAATAAGGATAATTTTTCATGAAATTTGCAATTATTAGTGGTAGTACCCGCAAAAATTCTCAATCTTCTAAAGTAGGTCATTATGTTAAATTTTATCTTGATTCCCAACAACAAGATACATATTTTTTAAATTTAGCTGAACAACCTATTAAACATTGGGATGAAACTTTTTGGAATGATTACGAAAACTTTGACTCTAATTGGAATATTGCAAGAAAAGAACTGCAAAATAGTGATGCTATAATTGTAATTAGCCCAGAATGGAACGGTATGTGTCCTCCTGCATTAAAAAATATTTTTCAATTAGCTACTAAAGGTGAATTTGCCAATAAACCTGCTTTAATAATTAGTGTCTCAGCAAGTATTAATGGTGTATATCCAATTGATGAATTAAGATTAAACACTTATAAAAATACTTATATTTGTTATATTCCTCAACATGTAATTGTGAGAAACGTAAATAAAGTTTTAAACTCCTTTGAAAATAGTGAAAGTGAAGAAGACACTTCTATAAGAAAAAGACTTATGTATTCTGTTCAATTATTAAAAGTTTATGCAGAAGCTTTTACTAATATCAGAAAAAATGATATAGTACTTAGTAATACTTACCCTTATGGAATGTAAAATGCCTATTATTAAAATTTTACCTCATGATGAAATTTGCCCAAAAGGTGCAGAATTTATTGCTGAATCAAATAAAAATATATGTCAGCAATTATTAGATCATGGTATTGAAATTGAACATGCATGTGACATGGCATGCGCCTGTACAACATGTCATGTAATTATAAGAAAGGGTTTTGATTCATTAAATGAAATAAATGAATTAGAAGAAGATTTATTGGATAGAGCCTGGGGTTTAACTTCAGTTTCACGCTTATCATGTCAAGCAATTGTTGATGATGAAAATTTGGTTATAGAAATCCCTAAATATACCATTAATCATGCAAAAGAAGGTTGAGTAAAATTATGTCGGATATCTCAAAATATAGTAATTATTTAACTCATGAAGAAAGTCAAACAGAACTATCTCATAGCGATAATAATCATAGTAATTTAAATAAAGATTTTTATGATCATAATCATTCTCATAAACATAACCACGGTTCTGACTTAAGAAAAGTTAGTGCTAATATACTACTAATCTGCTTTATGGCTACTCTTTTCTTTTCCTTAGTAGAGGGTATTGGTGGATACTTAACTCACTCTATTGCTTTACAATCTGATGCATTACATATGCTAACCGATGCTGCAGGTCTTTTAATAGCATATTTTGCCAATAGAATTAGTAGAAAACCAGCTACTATTAATCTAACCTTTGGCTACGGTAAAGCAGAAGCTGTAGGTGCTTTAATTAATTGCATATTCACAATATTCTTAACAATTGCTTTATTAATTGAAGTAATCCAACGATTCTTTATTCCTGTTGAAGTTCATGGTGCTGGTCTTTTTGTTCTTGCATTAATTGGATTTATAGTAAATGGAATCATAGCCTTGGTTCTTTTAAAACATGCTCAATCATTAAATACTAAAGCCGCATTAATACATTCATTAGGCGATTTATTTGCTTCTCTTGTAGCCATAGTTGCAGGGATAATTATCTATTTTACTAATTTCTGGTTAATTGATCCTATCTTATCTTTAATTATAATTGTTTTATTGATAACTTCAAATTACAACTTAATTAAAAAATCAATTATTGTACTCATGGCAGGAGTTCCAGAATATTTAAATTATGAAATAGTTGGAAAAGATTTAGAAGCTATTCAAGGTATTTTAAGTGTTCATGATTTACATATCTGGTATATGTCAGCAAATAAAGCAGCTTTATCTGCTCACATAGTTATTGAACAGCCATACCTTTGGCAAAATATTCTACTAGAATGTCAAAAAATGTTATTAGAAAAACATAAAATTGATCATATTACACTTCAATATGAATTTGATAGACGGCATTTTGAAATGAATTATTGTGAAATAAAGTAATAATATTATTACCTATGCATTATAAAACCTTAGTTTCTACAAGCTGATAATCAATTTCCTCATTAATTTGTGAAATATTTTCCCGCACTCTATCATTATGACGTTTTAAATTTATATCCTCAATTATGCAATCTTCAACCGCTGGTATAAAATCACT
>CAYZUJ010000013.1:12149-15870 GCA_964481375.1 uncultured Neisseria sp.
ACTCCTAGTTGATATAATTTCAAAATTTCCTAAATCGACTGCTCGTGTAATAGTATTTTCCCTTACCTTTTCTTCTACTTTAACAATTGTTTCTTTTATTTCCGGCTGAATTTTTTGATCTTTAGTAGCTACTAAAGATACTTTTTCTACTACCTTTTTTTCTAAAGCTACAGAATCAGTAATTGCTTTAGACGTAGTATGCATAAATTTTGGAGTTACAATTGTCTTTTCATTAGTATTATGTTTTTCAGGGCTTCTTTCTGCAGGTAGAGTATGTAACAAATCACCCTTAGTATTTGAAGCTCCTTTAGAAATATTTGGTGTTGGTCTAACAGTTTGTACCTTTGCATTATTCCTATTAACCCCAACCGTCCTAGTTTTATTATATGGCTTATTTAGCGTTGTATTATTAGAGCTATTTCTACTATTTCCTTGGTAATTATTTTGTCTTTCTCTAGGTCTTGGTGTATTGTCAACACCTCTTTCTATTTTCTTTAAACTAACTGGTACTGGTAAAAACCTATTTTTAATCAATTTTGAAATTTTATTAAATAACTTATTTAATCCAAATGGCTTAATTTTGATTACCGGTGCTGGCATAGCTGGTACAATATTTTTTATAATTGCTTTATGCGCTACATCTCTAATTTTTTTATCTGAAACTTGCGTATTAAACTGAATATCTTCCCCTTGTTCAACTAAATTATAACTTTTAGAAGATAAATCATAACCCTCATTAGAAATTTTCTTGATTTTATAATTAGGAGTTTCTAAATATTCATTGGGAATTAAAACTATTTTAACTTTAGTTCTACTTTCTATTTTAGCAATATCATCACGTTTTTCATTTAATAAATATGTAGCAACTGTAACCGGTAATTGTATATGTAGGGCTGATAAATAATTAGTATTTTTGATAACCTCTTCCTGTATAATCCTTAAAACATGAACAGCTGTTGATTCAGTCCCACGAATTATTCCTACTCCTGCACATCTAGGGCAAGCAACAGTAGTAGATTCTTCTAATGAAGCTTGTAACCTTTGCCTTGAAAGTTCAAGTAACCCAAATTTAGATAATTTCCCCATTTGAATTCGTGCTCGATCTAATCCTAGTTGCTGTTTAAAAAAGTTCTCAATTTCACGTTGATTTCTTAAATTTTCCATATCAATAAAATCAACTACAATTAATCCCCCTAAATCTCTTAAACGCATTTGTCTTGCAATCTCATCTGCAGCTTCTAGATTAGTAGCAAACGCTGTTGCTTCAATATCACTACCCTTATTCGCTTTTGCAGAATTTACGTCAACTGCTGTCAATGCTTCTGTATGATCAATTACTATTGAACCACCTGAAGGTAAATGTACCACTCTTGAATAAGCTGATTCAATTTGATGTTCAATTTGAAAACGAGAAAAAAGAGGTATATCGTTTTGATATAATTTGATTCTATTAACAAAAGCTGGCATCACATGTGACATAAATTGATGTGCCTGTTCAAATATATCTGGTACATCAATTAAAATCTCACCTATATCTGGAGAAAAATGGTCTCTAATTGAACGTATAACTAAAGAACTTTCAGGATATACTAAAAAACTCCCCGCATTACTTGAAGATGCTGTTTTGACTGCTTCCCATAGTTTCAATAGATAGCTTAAATCCCACTGTAGCTCTTCTCTAACTCTGCCTAGAGCTGCAGTTCTGGCAATAATACTCATTCCACTTGGTACTTCAAGTTCTGATAATACCGATTTTAGTTCATCGCGCTCTTCACCATCAATACGTCTAGAAATCCCTCCACCACGTACATTATTTGGCATTAAAACTAAATAACGCCCTGGCAAAGATACATAAGTAGTTAAGGCGGCACCTTTATTACCACGTTCGTCTTTTTCTATCTGAATAATTAACTCAGTTCCCTCAGTTAATTTTGTAAAATCTTTGTAACGGCCTGTATCTGACAAATAAGCAGCATCAATTTCTTTAAAAGGTAAAAACCCTTGCTTTTCGGTGCCATAATCAACAAAACAAGCTTCTAATGAAGGCTCAACTCTTGTAATAATACCTTTATAAATATTACCACGTCTTTGAACTTTACTAGTAGTTTCAATATCAAAATTTATTAGTTTTTGATCTTCAACTATTGCAACCCTTAGTTCTTCTTGATGTGTTGCATTAAATAACATTCTTTTCATTTAAGTACCTTTATATTTTGTTATAAAAGTACCTTATTTGTAAAATTAACTTTAAAAAATTACACATTATATTAATGTATTTTATATTTATTGATATCATAAGATATTGATTTATTTGAATTAATAAGATATTTCAATCGAATTTAAAATTCAATTTTGAAAATGATTATTAGCATTAATGCGGGTACCAATATAACTACCCAGTCGCATACTAATTAGATTTAACATATTAATCATCTTATCTTACTTCAAAAAACATATCATAATTTTACATTAATAAATTTGAAGTTTTAAACTTCATAAACTTCTACAATAAGTCATAAACTTTTTATTAAAAAGTATTTATGAACATTAATTAACAATAAGGCACTTAATTCATTTATTCTTTTAATCAAAATAAGTTATACATTTTGCTATCAGTTAATTATCTAATTATTAACAAATTTTAATCCCATTTTATGAAATTCCTTGTTTTTATATCAAAATCATAAACATGGTGTAAATAGCATTTGCAACTTATTTAAAACACTTTATAAGTCATCACTTGATATAATTTATTAGCTCCTTACTTCTTTAAAAGCTAACTAAAATATCTTGGATAAACTGTTATTTTTTATATCTTTATTAATTATCTAATAGTTCAATTTTGCCCAACCAATGAGTTTTATAAAAACAAAATGAAATCCATAAAAATAATTTAGATATAGACATTAATGTGATAGTATACTATATTTTAATGAAAACTGCAAATGTTAATTTAATAAGTCAAAGGTAATTTTTTTTAAATATTTTAGTTTAATATGGTTTTGTAATTTAAAAATCCTTAGGAAAAAAATGAATAATTTTAATAAAAATAAAGTCAATTTTTACCAAGTTACTGAAAAAGATGAAAATATGCGTTTAGATAATTTACTAAATAAAATTCTAATCGGAGTACCTAAATCTCATATATATAAAATTATCCGTAGTGGCGAAATAAAAGTTAACCAAAAAAAATCAATTGTTAATGCAAAAATTAATTTTGGCGATATTATACGTATACCTCCTATCAAAATTTCTGAGAAAAAATCGCCTAAAAATGTTCCTATTGCTAATTTTCCCATTTTATTTGAAGATGAATATTTCTTGATTATAAATAAACCTAGTGGAGTTGCTTGTCATGGAGGAAGCGGGGTTAGTTTTGGCGTAATAGAACAGTTACGTAAAACGCGTCCAGTTATTAATTTTTTAGAATTAGCACATCGTTTAGATAAAGATACTTCAGGAATTTTAATCTTAGCGAAAAAACGAATAGCTTTAGTTGGTTTACAAGAACAAATGAGGAATAATCAAACTAAAAAAATATATTTAGCTTTAGTAATAGGCTCTTGGAAAGATAAATCAAAAAATATCAAAGAACCCTTATATAAATATTTGACAAAAGATGGCGAACGTAGAGTTCGTATAGACAAAGAAAAAGGACAATTTGCACATACTATTTTTTCTCTTATTCAAAAATTTGAAGGCTTTAGTTTAGTAAAAGCTG
>CAYZUJ010000013.1:15880-25155 GCA_964481375.1 uncultured Neisseria sp.
AGGTAAAACCCATCAAATAAGAGTCCATCTACAGCATATAGGCACCCCTATTGCCGGAGATACAAAATATGGTGATTTTGAAATTAATAAAAAATTGTTTAAAAAAGGATTAAAGCGCATGTTTCTGCATGCAACTGAAATTAACTTTATTCACCCTATAACTAAAGTTGAAATTAAAATTACAGCTGAATTACCACCCGATTTATCTTTATTTATAGATAATTTAAATAGTTCTAATAATAATTAATTTATTAATTAAAATTGCCCTCTTACTTAAGTGTAAATTACGGTATAATTATGGTATAATATGTTGATTAATGAGCATAATTAATAAAAGGCTTCTATAAAATGACAGATCAAATAAATCAAACTTATGACAGCAATAGTATTAAAGTTTTAAAAGGCTTAGATGCTGTTAGAAAACGTCCAGGAATGTACATTGGAGATACATCAGATGGAACAGGCTTACACCATATGGTATTTGAGGTTCTCGATAATGCTATTGATGAGGCTTTAGCCGGCCATTGTGATACCATAAAAGTTACAATTCACGAAGATAACTCCATTTCTGTAGAAGATAATGGTCGTGGTATTCCCACAGATATTCATAAAGAAGAAGGCCGCTCTGCTGCAGAAGTAATAATGACTGTTTTACATGCGGGTGGTAAATTTGATAACAATTCTTATAAAATCTCTGGTGGTTTACATGGCGTTGGCGTATCTGTTGTAAATGCCTTATCAGATTGGTTAAAACTAACAATTTGGCGTGATGATAAAGAATATACTATGCAATTTAAAAACGGCGTTGCAGTAGAACCTCTTAAAACAATTGGCGATACACCAAATGTTCATGGAACCAGAGTACAGTTTATGGCTAGTACAGAAATTTTTGGCAAAATTGAATACCATTACGAAATTCTAGCTAAACGAATTCGTGAATTATCTTTTCTTAATAATGGTGTAAAAATTACTCTTCTAAACAAACATGATGACCGAGAAGAAAACTTTGCTTTTTCAGGCGGAGTTGCCGGTTTTGTAAATTATATGAATAGAAATAAGACAGTATTGCACCCAAAAATATTTTATTGTAATTCAGAAAAAGACGGAATGGGTGTAGAAGTTGCCATGCAATGGAATGACTCTTATCAAGAAAATGTTCAGTGTTTTACTAATAATATCCCTCAACGTGATGGTGGCTCCCATCTTTCAGCTCTAAGAGCTGTCATGACAAGAACTTTAAATCAATATATTGAAGACCAAGAATTAGCTAAAAAAGCCAAAGTTACAACCACTGGTGATGATATGCGTGAAGGATTAGTATGCGTTTTATCAGTTAAATTGCCCGATCCAAAATTTTCATCACAAACTAAAGATAAACTAGTTTCGTCAGAAATTTCACCAGTTATTCAAGAAGTTTTAGGCGATGAATTAAAAACTTATCTCCTAGAAAATCCAGCAGATGCAAAAATCATTTGTAGTAAAATTATTGAAGCTGCAAGAGCACGAGAAGCAGCACGTAAAGCCCGTGAATTAACAAGACGAAAAGGTGTCCTTGATGGATTGGGTTTGCCTGGAAAATTAGCAGACTGCCAAGAAAAAGATCCTGCTTTATGTGAACTATACTTAGTTGAAGGTGACTCAGCAGGTGGCTCAGCAAAACAAGGGCGTGATAGAAAGTTTCAAGCAATTCTTCCTTTAAAAGGTAAAATTTTAAACGTTGAACGTGCTCGTTTTGATAAAATGTTATCGTCTCAAGAGGTAGCTACTCTAATTACAGCAATGGGAACTGGAATTGGAGCAGATGAATACAATCCAGATAAATTACGTTATCATCGTATTATTATCATGACTGATGCTGATGTGGATGGTGCACATATTAGAACATTACTATTAACCTTCTTTTATAGACAGATGCCTGAATTAGTAGAAAGAGGTCATATTTATATTGCTCAACCTCCATTATATAAAGTTAAACAAGGTAAAAATGAACGTTATGTTAAAGATGATGAAGAATTTAATCAATATTTATTAAGTTTAGCTTTAACTGATGCAAAATTTGTTGCTGATGGAAAATCAATCCTTGATGGTGCAAATTTAAAAAAAGCAGCAAAAACTTTTTTAAAAGCAAAACAAGTTATTGATCTGCAAAGTCGTTTTATGGATAAGCAAGTTTTAGAAGCATTATTAAAGCTTCCTAAAATTAGTCTAGATACTCAAGAAAACGTTTTAGATGCCATTAATAACCTTAAGAAAAATATGACTGAATTTTCAATAGACTTTGAAAGTTCATTTGACGATATCAAACAAGAATATATAATAAAAACAACCCGTATAGAACATGGTAACCACATAAATTCTAATATTGATAGTTACTTTATAAATAGCAATGATTACTCTAAAATAATAGCTGCTCAAGAAGCCGTTGATCATATTAATGGTGCTAATTTATTTATTTATAGAGGTGAAAATAATAAAAATGTTAATACTTTTGCCGATGGTTTAGATTGGCTCCTAAACGAAGTAAAGAAGAATTTATCTATTCAACGCTATAAAGGTTTAGGAGAAATGAATGCATCGCAATTATGGGAAACAACTATGGATCCATCAGTTCGCCACTTACTTAAAGTTACTATTGAAGATGCTATATCAGCAGACAATATTTTTAGTACTTTAATGGGTGATGATGTAGAACCACGCAGAAATTTTATAGAAACTAACGCCCTAAGAGCAAGAAATATTGATATATAATAAATCTTTAATATTGTTTATAACTCTAAAACAACAAAAGCACTTGATAAGTTTATTTCATCACTAAGAGATAAATGGCAATAACAAATTTTTTTCTCTTCAAGCCAGTTTTTAATATCTATATTAAAATTAAAAACTGGTTTTCCTAATTCATTATTACTAATAATAATATTTGGCATTAGAATTGGCGCTCGTAATCCAGTTCCACAAGCTTTAGCAAAAGCTTCTTTAGCTGCAAATCTTTTAGCTATAAACTTTACTTTATCTTGTCGCAATATTAATTGCTGATGCTCTTCTTCAGATAATATTCTATTAATAAATCTTTGCCCATAATTAGCAATTATTTTAGCTATTCTAACATTTTCTACTATATCATGACCTATAGAATATATCATACCTTATATTCTTTCTTCTAACATTAATCTTTTCATTTTAGCTACCGCTTTTGGCAATCCCCAAAAAACGCTCTGCGCTATAATTGAAAAACCAATATTTAATTCATGTATCTGAGGCATACGCGCGATTGGTTTTACATTATGATAATTTAAACCATGCCCTGCATTCACAACTAACCCTAAAGAAGCTGCCAATTCAGCCATATCCTTAATTTTATGAAATTCTTGAGAACTCTCATAATTTCCTTTTTCATTTGCATATCTACCCGTATGAATTTCAATTGCGTAACTATTAATTTCATGACAAGCAGTAATCTGTTTTATATCAGGATCAACAAAAATTGATACTAATATATTGTTTTTACTGAGTATTTCCACTATTTCTGCAATGTTTTCATAGTTATTAATTACATCAAGCCCACCCTCCGTAGTTAGTTCGTTACGATTTTCTGGAACTAAACATACACACTCAGGATGTACTTTTAATGCAAAATCCAACATGTTTTTTGTCGCTGCCATTTCTAAATTTAATTCAGTTTTAAGAGTTTTGCGCAAAAGCATCACATCCTCATCTTTAATGTGGCGTCTATCCTCTCTTAAATGAACCGTTATTAAATCAGCCCCGTTTGTTTCAGCAACTAACCCAGCCTCGACCACACTAGGAAAAGTTTCTCCCCGAGCGTTACGGATTGTAGCAATATGGTCAATATTTACACCTAATCTAATCATTTTATTATTTCCATTAAATCAATTTTAAAAGCAGATTTTATCATTAATAAAATAATAAGCTAATTTTTTATAATTAAAACATCTTAAAATATCGTACTAGAAAAAAATAGGAAACGCTTATGAATAATAATATTACTGGATTACGCCAAAATACAAATACATCTCTTTTTTATAAAAAACAAATTTAAATAAAACTAAACAACAAATATTATAAATATAATTGAAGACTTTAATAAATATGATAATGAAACTTTATGGAAAGAAGTATCTAAAATGTGTAATATTACTAACTTATTTAAAGAAAATGATTTTTCCTTATTAGAAATAAATAATTAAATACAAAAATAATGCTAATATTTGAAAATCCGTACCATTAAGATATTATAGATGTTGAATTTACTGAATTAATATAAAAATGCTTTTTCTAATAAAAAATAACTTGGCTTATAACAGTAGAGTATTATAAACCAAGTTATAACTCAAATATTATTTTATATTGAAGCTCTTGATAAACTATCACTTTCTGTATTTTCAATTAAAATATTTAAATTTTCATCAAATTTTATTACATTTTTTCTCTTTAAATATCTTAGATTATCATCATATTTATTAAAACTTTTATCTTGTCTAGGGGCAAAATATTCCGTGATTTTTGTTTGATTTTGATTTTTTTTAATCTTTTTATTTAAATTGTTTTTATAATTAATTTTTGTATTTGAACTGATTTTCATATTTTATATAATCCTTTATATTAAAAACTAATATTGAATAATGCAGGCGTATTTTAACCTAAATAATTATTGATAAGTTAATTATATTTTGTAAATTGATTCACATTTATATTTAATCTTGTAAGAATATTATAAGCTGTTGGTAAAGTACAATCTATAGAATAATTACTTTTTAATAAATATTGAATATCATATCCAAAAGCTTTTTTTCTGTTATTTTCTTTTAAAAAGATTAAAACTATATTTTTAAATTCCGCTTCTTTTTCCTTTGATAAATATAAGGTTCTACCCCTTCCTTGTTTATCTTTTAATCCCTCTAAGCCTAATTTATCTAATTTATTAAGCCATCTATGTATCATTCGGCTACTTTTATGAATAATATTTGCTACCTCAATAACAGTTTTGCCAGCCGCTATATGCGATAAAGCAAGGTAGCGTATTTTCAATGCGGGATTTTTTTCTTGTTTTGTTAATTTTACAAAATCATAATTTTTAAAGTTAGTGGGTAATCTTAATTTTTTCATTTTATATCAATTCCTTAAAAATATTTTTATATAATAAGTATGTTTTTTGTTTATCTCATTTTAATTTTATGAAAATTATATTTTCGTATTGCATTTTTATAATTATAAAAACCTTAAAAATCTAACCTAAATGCAACTTTAGAGGCAAATTGTAACTTATAATCACAATTTTTGTCAATTATTTGTTATATAAATTTTACAAATGCTATGTTTTTTAGTTTGAAGGTGTAGTTGTTGCGTTTATGCTATAATATTGTTTTAATGAATAATAATGTTTTAATAAATATGGAGTATATAGAAGATGATTATTTCTCAATACCCGCAAAAGCTTAGCGAGGTATTAACAGCTTTAATTCAAGAACATAAAATTAATGAATCAGAACTAGCTCGTAGAATTAATTTGCCTAGAGCAACTATTAATAGACTAACCTCTGGTAAAATAATCGACCCAAAATCTTCAACTCTTACATTAATTGCTAATTATTTTGATATATCAATAGATCAATTATTAGGATATAAAAAAATTAATTTTTCAAACAAATTAAAATTGACCAATAGAATACAGGTTCCTTTATTAGAATTAAATCAATTAATAAATATTTATAAAAAAACAAAACAATTAAATTTCGACTTATTATCATATAATGAAACCATAACATTTGAATATGCTGTTGATCATAAAAAAATGTTTGCTCTAAAAATATATGGAGATGCAATGTGGCCGTATTTTGATAATAATTCTACAATAATTATAGATCCTACTATTCAACCTCAAAATAGAAATTTTGTTATAACTTATATAGCTAAAACAGATGAAATTATTTTACGCCAACTATTAATTGATGTAAAATCAAGAGTTCTAACCCCTATAAATCCCGCCTTTAAAACTTTAGTTTTAGAAATAAGAGACATTATTATTGGAGTTGTTATTCATGTTGAAAAAACATTTTCTTATTAAAAAATGTAATTAATAAAAACCTCTATAATGAATCATATTACTTTACCAAATCAAAATAAATACTTAATATATATCGTTGCATTCTATATAACAATAAAATTAACAGCATTTATAATGACTCACAAAATAATTCAATTTCATAATATTTCAATTTGTTTTTGTGCATTAATAATACCTATATGGTTCTTAACCGGAGATATAATTGCTGAAGTATATAATTATAAAATAGCTAAGAATTTACTATTTTTAGCTGTGATATGCCAAACAATAATGGTATTAATATGTTACATTGGCTCCAAAACTATTTCTCCTAACAACTTTATTTCTCAAAGTTTAGCATATAAAGAAATTTTTGAAATCCTCCCCTTTAGCACTATTATAAACTCATTAGCTATATTTATTGGTGGATTAGTTAATGCTTACATTATTGTTTTATTCAAAAATATACTAAATGGAAAATATTTCATATTTCGGTGTTTTATAGCTAATGCTATAGGGGAATTAGTTTTTACTATAATAGCATATAGTTCCAAATTATTTGAAGGATTAAATATATTTATATTGATTAAATTAATAACTTCATCATATATAATTAAATTAATAATTAGCCCCTTATTACTTATACCTACTAGTATAATTTCAAATAAACTTAAAGATCTTGAATTTTCCCATAATAAAAATCACACCTTAGATGAAGTTACATTAAAAAAATTAATGAACTCAAAAAATAATCCTATATTGCACTTAAAAGAAAATAGCAAAGGTGAATCATATTTTACCACTCACAACATAAAAATGCCCATAGAACATGAGCTAGGAAAGTTGTCGGAAGATTATAAAAATGTAAGTTTGAGATTTGGAGAATTTAAAAGTGGCATATCTGTCGGATTGCATAATTCTATAAACTCTAAAATTTTAATATGCCTACATGGTAAAATAAAAATTGAAACAAATAACGGAGCTATTAAATATTTAAAAAGTGGAAACATTATGTTTTTAACCGATACAAAAGGTATTGGACATACAATTAAAACTATATATGATAGCACTCTAATCATTATTAATTTAAGTAGTAACGACTTCAATTAAATTTGATTTTATAAAAATCACTCTCATATAATATTCAATATCTAATTTTTAAAGATAGGTTTATTATTTTTTAGTAATTTAGGATAATAGCATGCTAACATTAAAATATGTATTAAATAAAATTAAATGTACGTACTTTCATTTTAAAAATTTATTTAGTTTTAGTAATTACTATTTAATTAAATTTGAAGAATACTATTATAACATTAAAGCTAATTCATATATATTAGTATTTAGATTAAGAAATAAAACATTAATTCAAAAACTTACAATTGATGAAGCATTTTTTAATAAAAATTTTTTAAATAATATGCACCCTCTAGATGCTTATAAAATAGGAATAATTTCAGGAATGCAAAGAAATAAAATTATATTTAATAAGCATGAGTATAAAACAAATGCTAATAAACAAAAATTTACTAAAATATCGCCCTTGTTCTTAATTAAAAGTTTTTATTTTCTTGATAATAATACGGATATTGTGGTTCATTTAGTAAATTCTGACAGTAAATTTCATATTAAATTGCAAGACATACCTAAAAAACTTTTCTTAATTCATGGATTAAACCCTATTCATGCTGCTACAGTTGGATTACTTGTTAGCGAATATTTTATTAAAAAATTTAACATTTAATAAGTTTCACAAACAGATAATATTAGAAAACATTGCTTTTTTAAGTGTCCTTCCTGAGAGATAGGTAACACTTTATACCGGAAACATAGGTTACACTTTGGTATTTATAGGAGATGGTATGAACCAAGTTTAATTGGTTGCGGGGGCTGGATTTGAACTAGTACATTCTCTGTCTTAACCTATTGAAAATATTATTATTTTATCTTTCCCTTCAAAAATCTAGGCAAAATCTGGGCAATTCACATTAACTATCAATTTTGCTTTTTGATTCTCTTTTCTCAGAATAAAATCATTGAGTTGAGTTAATTCAGGCGATTTTATGATTTAAGATTTTGCCTAAGCCTAAATATTTGACGAAAAATTTAGCACATTATTTTTAAGGGTGCAATTTATTTTTTAGGTAGATAAATAAAATGGTATATAATTACGTTTTTTAAAATTAAAATACTGGTAACAATTTTGTCACTAGTTTGGGTTTTACTGCATATCCGGGGTAAATCGGCAATGAGGTTTTGATTTTTTGCACATAACTAATTGATACTATTCGTATTTTCCATAAAACTGTCCCCTTAAGTGTCCCGTTATGTCCCCTTGGGGGGTCGTGTGGAAGACAATGGCATTCGGTTAAGAAACTATAGATGGTTACTGCATATCTAGGATAAAGCTGCTGCAAAGTAAAATTAATAATTTGCTATGAATTAGATTCTTTATTCCAAGTTGACTTGTGGAAAAAATAATTTGGTATATTAATTCTTTTACCTGTACAATCAGTCAAATATGCAATAAGGTAACCAAAAAATCTGGATATTATTCCTGATTGGGGTTGTAACCGATAACCAGATTTTTTTCCGGCAGCCTAATTATTAATAAAATTCGGTTCTCGGTTACAACCCCTAGTTATATTAGCATGTCCGGATTTACAAAATCTGGACTTATCATTTCACAAATAGGCCTCGAATATGTAGTAAAACCCATTATTAGCTTCAATAATTGCTACTAGTTTTGGATCAAAGGATTATAAATATTTATGCTTATTTTATATAATGACCCCAGATCGTACTCTTGTCAGAAAGTGCAAGTATACCTATATGAAAAAGGAATCAAATGGAAAAGTTACCATTTTGACTTACTTAAGCAAGAACATATTATTGACGAGACTTATAAATATATACATCCTCGAGGGATTGTTCCGGCATTAAAAGATGGAGAAAAAATAATATGTAATAGCACAGATATTATGGAATATGTTTCTAGAAAATATCTTCCTAAATCAGATGTTTTTTTCAGTCCATCTTTATCAGCAGCAATACTGGATTTCTGTAAGAGAGATGAATTTTTACACGACCCCCATATCAGGACTTTAAGTTACTATAATTTATGGATGTCTGGTGTAAGAAGTAAAGTAGAAAATACTAAACTTACGCAATACTAATTAAATTTTGCTAAAATACTGGTTCTTTAATTTTT
>CAYZUJ010000014.1:0-24984 GCA_964481375.1 uncultured Neisseria sp.
TTGCAAAAAAATAAAATACCGTGCCATAACCCATTCCTGTATTTATTTTTGGAATTCATTTACAAAGGGCTAATCTAGAAGGAGCTAATCTACGAATGGCTGATCTAGAAGGGGCTCATCTACAAGGGGCTAATCTACAAGGGGCTAAGCTACAAGGGGCTAATTTAGAAGGGGCTAATCTAGAAGGGCTAATCTACAAGGGGCTAATTCTGATGAAATTAGGCTAAGATATCAAATTAGATGGAATGCTATACCTGATGATATCAGAGAAACAATTACAAATAGAGACTGTTGTACTATTTCTGGGGAAGAATTTGCAGATGATACTGATGTTATAATTTTAATAAATAATACTAATCATAATGGTGAAATGCGCTGTATAGCTTTTCAATCAGAAGCATTAATCTTGTGGTTAGAAAAGAAATATACTAATCCATATACAAACCAAGAACCAGTTTTTTGGGAGCGACCGGCGTAGGATTGTGAATTAAAAATAAAAGTGCAGAACTGCACATTTTTTAGCTGGGATTCGCTATTATTATCTTAATACCTTACACTTTATAAAACAAATTGGCTGCAGTTTTTTGCTCATGTTAGAATCCAAAAAACTCATATTTTACAATATGTTACAGCCAATTTGTTTTATAAAGTGTAAAATATTAAGTATTTCAACATAAGCACTTACCACTAGATTTAATTTGCTTTCAACAACTTATTAATAAAATGTTATAATAACTTATATAAAATGATTAATTTTACTATTAATAACTGTAAAATATTAATATGGGTTAAATCTAGTGAATTACAAGCATTTCAATAAATTAATTTATTTTAAATTTAATTGCAAATTCATATTACTTGCAATTTTAATTGGTTTAACTTCAGTATTTTTTGTAAAAGCTGTTGATTTTGCTTTTAAAATTTTTTTATATTTGAAATTAATTTTAGGTCTGTGGATAATTCTCTACATTCCTTGTATGATGGTATTTATCCTTTTTTTATTAAAAAAATATTTCCCAGAAGCTGAGGGAAGCGGAATTCCTCAATCTTTAGCTATTAATTCTCTTTCAAGTAATGCCCTAAATAAAATTTTTACTCTTCGTGCTATCTTCTCTAAAATTCTTTTAATTTTTTTAGGTACCATTTGTGGCGGTACATTAGGGCGAGAAGGAGGAACTGTACAAATTGGTGCTGTCTATATGAATCAGCTAGGAAAAAATCTTAATCTTAAGCGTCGTAAAATGCTTCTTATTGTTGGCGCAGCAGCAGGCATAGCTTCAGCATTTAACACACCTATTGGCGGTATAATGTTCGCTTATGAAGAATTAATTAAATCGAATAAATATCAAATTGGGCTTTTTAAAACTGCTGCTATTGCTATTAGTGGCATTATTGCTGTATCAATTTTAGGAAATTATTCTTATTTTGGCCGAGTAGAACGTGATTTATTATTCTATAACAATTATATTTTTATTATTTCAATTATAATAGGTATCTTTTCTGGTATAATTTCAGGGATTTTTACAAAACTTGTTAAATTATTGATATTAGATAAAAACTTTTTAACTCAATGGCGAGAAAAACATTTTTATAAAAATGCATTCTTCTGTGGTATTATTGTTGCATTAATTGGCATTGCTTCTAATGGACTATCATATGGAAATGGCTACAATGAAAGCAAAATGGCATTATCTGGTGAATTAATTTTACCTACTAGTTATGCTTTTTATAAATTATTAGGGGCTTTATTTACAACCAGCTCTGGTATTCCCGGAGGATATTTTGCTACTTCGCTGGCAATTGGTAATGGGGTTGGTGGTTTAGTCCATCAATTTTTAAATTTTGGCAATTTACAGCAATACTACTTATTAGGAATGGTTGGGTTTTTAGCTGCATTAACTAGAGCCCCAGCAACTGCAATAATAATGGTGATTCAAGTTAGCTCTTCACAAATATTTACTTTACCTTTAATAGTTACCGCACTAATTGCAACCTTAATAGCAAATTTATTTGGAAAAAATATATATCAATACCAAGTTAAAAAATATATTTAAAAAAGGTTTTAATTATAAAAACAATTTTAATTAGCGGCTCCAATGGTTTTATTGCTAGTAGTTTTTACAAAAAATTTGCTGATAAATATAATTTTATCTTTCTAAGCCATAAGTTAAAAAATAACCATATTACTTTAGAACAATTAGCAAATAAACCAGATTTAATTGATTCAATTGATGTAATAATTAATCTTGCAGGAGCCAATATTGCTGAAAAACGATGGACAGACAATCGTAAAGAAATTCTATTATTAAGTAGAATTGATACTACGCGTAAATTAGTTATGATTTTTAATCAACATAACGCGAAAGCACATTTTATATCTGCTAGTGCAATAGGTATTTATAATATAGGTGTACAAAATGATGATAATACAATAATTGATTATAAAAACTATTCTAACTTTTCTCAACAACTAACTAAGCAATGGGAAATGGCCGCATCTCATTATAAAGGTAACTTAACTATTACACGTTTTGGAGTAGTTTTAAATAATAAAAATGGCGCTTTTCCCAAAATACTTAAACCTTTTTTATTTGGTATAGGCGGTAAGTTAGGCGATGGCTCCCAATATTTTCCTTGGATATCCCTAACTGATTTATTAAAAGCTCTAAATTGGATAATAGAAAGTAGAGCAGCTGGAATTTACAATTTAGTGGCACCACAACAAATTACAAATAGTGAATTAAGTAGCCAAATAGCTAAAATTTGGCATCGTCCTAATTGGCTTCATTTACCTAAATATATTATTAGAATAATTTTTGGGCAAATGGGGCAAGAATTATTCTTAAATAGTATTCTTGTAAAACCAACTAAGTTACTAGAAAATAATTTCAAATTTTCTTATCCAACTATTGATAGTTTCTTAAACGCTATTAAAAACTAGAATTTTACAAAAATTCTATAAAAGGATTTATATTAATGCGCTTTATATTTTTAATAATGAGTATAATTTATTTTGGTTATATATCTGCTATATCTTTATCAATTCCTTCTAACTATAAGAATAAACTCTCCGTATTAATTATGGATAATAGCAATGGTAAAATTTTATACTCTCTAAAAGCAGATCAGCCCAGACTCATTGCATCTAATATGAAACTATTTACTACTGCTATTGGCTTACAACAATTAAAACCTGATTTTCGCTGGCATACACAATTATTTTATAGTGGAATTATTGAAAATGGGGTTTTAGATGGTAATCTATACTTAAAAGGTGGAGCAGATCCTACCTTAGATGATAGAGCCATTTATCAAATTTTTAGTGAGCTTAAACGCCTAAAAATAAAACAAATCAATGGTGATATTATTTTTGATGAGAGCATATTTACTACTAAACCTAGTTTTTCAATGTTAGAAAATATAGCATATGACCCTGACACAGTATTACCAAATGGAATTATTATTAATAATAACTTAGCTCAATTTAAATTTAATATCGAGCATAATAAAGTTTTTTTAAGCACTAATTTATATAAATATAGAATAGAAAATCATTTATCTATTAGTTCTGATATTCAGGAATGTAATAATCTATTAAAAATAATTCAAGTTAATATTAAAAAACCTATTAATAATCCAGAGATACAACCGCAAAATATAATTGAATTAAAGGGAAAAATCTCTCCTAAATGTAATGATTCAACGCTAGCTTTAAATTTATTATCCAATTTTGAGTATAATAGTATGATTATTAATAGAACATTAGCTGATTTCTCAATTAATCTTCAAGGAAAATTTATTTTAGCTAAAACTCCAGAAACTGCTAAATTAATCATAGATTTTACTTCTGATAGCCTAGAAGAAATATTAATACGTATGAATCGGTTCAGTGATAATTTAATTGCTGAAACTATTCTACTATCTCTTGGTTTATTTAATAATAAAGTTGAAGATACTTTTAAAGTAAGTGCCGCTATATTTAATAAATTTATTGAAAAAAATAAATTAAGCAATGATAAATTTAAATTAGAAAATGGGGCGGGACTTTCACGATATGAATATTTTAGTGCAAAAAATATTGCAGATTTATTATATTTAATTGCCCATTCCCCTCTACAAGCTAATTTTGAAGCTACTTTATCTGAACCTGGATTAGAAGGAACACTACAAGATCGATTATTAGATTATAGAAAGGTTTTGCATGCAAAAACAGGAATGCTAAACGATGTTAGAGCTTTATCTGGATATTTTTATACATCTAAACATAAATACATAATATCAATTATAGCTAATAATCTTAATGCTCAAAACTTAGATGAAACAAAGAGTTTTGATAGTTTGATTAATAATTTACTTTATCAAATAAAATAATTATAAAAGGTTATAAGAATGATTTTTAATGATTTTATAAAATCAATTAAGAAAAAAAATGAATTTTCTTTAAACGCCAATAAAATTAATTTAATTACTGTAGAAGATGGGGTAATTGAATATTGTACTTTTGGTAAAGGAGAACCAATAATTTTAATTATTGGTTATGCAAGCACTCTTAGTGCTTGGGATATTAGGTTTTTATATAAATTATCCCAAGCATATAAAGTTATTGTTTTTAATAATAGAAATACTGGTGGCAAATTTTTCGAAAATACAGAAAATTATTTTATGACCGATTTAGCTCATGATATAGAAAAACTAAGAATAGGACTAAGTTTAAACAAAGTTTATATATGTGGCATATCGATGGGCGGCATGATAGCTCAACTTTATGCAAGTTTATATCCTAATAACTTAAAAAAACTTATTTTAATAAACACCGTCCCACCTGGAAATCTAGCTATATCCCCAAATGAAAAAGTAATAAAAATACTTAAAACTTTAAATAAAAGTAATATTATAAATTATTTTAAAATGTTAAATTTACTTTTCCCAAACTTATGGAAGATTATCTTTGTACCTATATATCATTTTAAGCCTAAAAATAGCACTATTATTGCCCCTTCTAGCACAATTGAACAACAACAACTAGCTATTGAACAATGGATTATCGAACCCCAAGCAGAATGTATTTTAAAAAATATTATTAGCCCTACCTTAATATTATGTGCAGAAAAAGACAAATTAATTCCACCTGAAAATTCTAAAATAATTAATAAATATTTAAAAAACTCGCAATTAATAACCTATGCGAATGGGGGGCATATTATGATTTATCAATACCCTTTAAAATTAGCTTCAACGATTATTAATTTTTTATTGACCGCTTAAAAATCAATGGTTTATTATTTTTTAAAATTCTTACTTTGGATTTGCATTTTAAATTATAATAATTTAATAAATATGGAAGTAATCTAAGATACATTCTAAAAAATACTTATTAAAATATAAGTCTATTTTAATAAGAGAAATAATATGTCTAAAATAATGGGGCAAATATATAATATATTAAAAATAAATATGCTATAATCTAACATCTAAAGATTACAAAAAAAGCCCTGATAATAAAATATTTTCCATATTGGTTATAACATTATGTATAAAGAATCAAGTTATCAAAAATTTATTACTTCTAATTCAGCTTTTATAGAATTTAATGCTGAAGAAAAATCAATAATATTATCAGGTAACTGGTCGTGGCGCTCAATTAACGAAAATCACATAAAATTAATTTATTCGCAAATTAATAGTACATTTAAAAACATAAATATTAATGGTAGCAAAATTAACTATTTAGACACCTCTGGAATTTATTTTATTAATAAAATTATAAAATATTTAAAATCTCAGCAAATAGAAATTTCAAAAATAATCTTAAATAATGAAAGACAAAAATTATATGATAGATTTATAGATAAACTAAATGAACCAAATAAAAATATTGAAGAACAAAAACAAAGTGGAATACTGGTAAATATTGGTCATAATGTAATTGATATATGGAAAGATATTATTGGGATAATTTCTTTTTTTGGCCAGTTTTGCATAAACTGCTTTTTATTAATTAAATCTCCACGCTCTTTATCAACACAAGAAGTAATTACAACGATTAATAATGCCGGAGCTAAAGGATTATGGATCGCTATTTTACTAAGTTTTATGTTAGGCATGACTCTTGCTTATGAAATGAGTCCACAATTTAGAAGCTATGGTGCCAATATTTATGCGGTAAATTTTTTAGGAATTTCATTATTAAAAGAGGTTTCCCCTTTAATGACCGCTATTATTATTGCTGGCAGGACCGGTTCAGCAATTGCAGCTGAAATTGGCACTATGAAAATGCAGGAAGAAATTGATGCAATTCAAACAATGGGGATCTCTCCAATAATTCGTTTGGTACTTCCTAAAGTTTTTGGCACCATGATTATTACTCCCTTGATTACCGCTATTGCTGATATAGCAAGCTTGACTGGAGGTGCAATAGTAGTTAATTATACTCTTGATCTTAATTACTCACTTTTTTTAGAACGCTTACAAAATAATGTATCAATTTATAATTATACAGATGGGATATATAAAAGTTTAGCCTTTGGCTTTATCATTTCTCTAATAGGTTGTTATTGTGGCTTTAATGTCAAAGGTAATGCAAATAGCATTGGGGAATATACAACAAAAAGTGTAGTTTTAGGAATTTTTTTAATAGTATGTACAGATGCAATTTTTGCTATAATTTTTGAGATTCTCAAAATTTAAATGAAAGTCAATAAAATAGTGGATAAACCAATTATTGAAATTAAAAATCTTGGAACAAATTTTGACGGGGTATGGGTTCATAAAAATTTAAATTTAACTATATACCCTAACCGTATTGTTTCCATAATTGGACCAAGTGGCTGTGGTAAAACTACTTTAGTACGTGAAATACTAATGATTCAACCCTTAACAGAGGGGGAAATTATTCTTGCCGGGGAAAAAATTTCTAACTACAATATTGATAATGATCTAACTAGAATTAGTTTAAGCCACGTTGGCATGATGTTTCAGCATGGAGCTTTATTTTCATCTTTAACTGTTTTAGAAAATGTTATGTTCCCTTTAATCGAATTTACTGACTTTTCTAAAAATACTATTGAAGAAATTGCAAGATTAAAGTTAAAATTAACAGGATTATCAGAACAGGCTTTTAACTTAAACCCTGTTGAAATTAGTGGAGGAATGCTCAAGCGGGTTGCATTAGCTCGTACATTAGCACTAGACCCAGAGGTAATATTTTTAGATGAGCCAACATCTGGCTTAGACCCAGATAGCGCTAGTAGTTTTGATGATTTAATTTCAACTCTACAAAAAGAATTAAATTTAACAGTT
Organism: uncultured Neisseria sp.; assembly: GCA_964481375.1. Classification (GTDB taxonomy): domain Bacteria; phylum Pseudomonadota; class Gammaproteobacteria; order Burkholderiales; family UBA11063; genus Aquella. Next base: position 7,300 of record CAYZUJ010000014.1, read on the forward strand.
ATTATGATAACTCATGATTTAGATAGCATTTGGAATATATCAAATGAAGTAGTATATCTTGGTAATAAAAAAGTATTATTTCATGATACAGTAGAAAAAGCTGCTAATATTAAAGAAATTCCTGAACTATACAACTATTTTAATGGTCCTAGAGGTTTAGCAATTAAAAAGTTTCATTTAGAAAAAACAACTAATAATGGAGATTTAAAATGATAAAAAATAATCAACAGTACTTAATTGTTGGTTTATTTGTAGTTATTAGCACTGCAATATTAACTATAGTCTGGCTATGGTTTTCTGCAAGTAATCATGGAAGCTATAATACTTATTTAACTATTTTTAATGAACCAATAAATGGTATTACTGCTAATTCAACTATTAGGTACAATGGTGTAGAAGTAGGCAAGATAAAATCAATAAAATTAGATACAAAAGACCCACGTAATGTTTTTATTTATATAAATGTTTTTAAAGAAATTGCAATAAGCACAGATACTTTTGCCGTATTAAAAATACAGGGAATAACAGGATTATCTTATATAGATTTGCAACTACCCAAAGAATCTAGTAATAAAAAAATTCTTACCCCTCATAATTCAGAACCTTATCCACAAATACCAACACACTTATCTTTATTAACGAGTTTAACTGAAGAAGCTCAGTCTATTGCTAAAGATGTACAAGAAATTTCTACACAAATTAAAATATTATTGAATAAAAAAAATATTGATAAATTTTCCAATATTATAAATAACCTAGATCAAGTAACTACTGAAGTTGCCAATCGCTCAGATAAAATTGGAGCAAATATAGACTCCATTACACAAATATTAGATAATCTCAAAAAAAGCTCTAATAATATTGGGGGGGCTATAGATGGTATTACTAATATGACTAAATCAATATCCCAAACTAGTCAAAATGCTAACTCATTACTTCAAAGTATGCGAAATAACACTTTACAAAATATTAACACTATTTTATTACCCAATCTTAATAGAACTATAAATAATATGAATCAATCATCATATCAATTAGAACAATTATTAAATACAATAAACCAAAATCCTTCAGCCTTAATTCGCGGAATTGCACCCGCTAAACCAGGTCCCGGAGAATAAAATTAGGAGGAAAAAATGTTACTAAATCGCTTATTTAAAATGACTTTAATAATAACAGCAATCTGTTTATCATATAGCTGCGGTATTTTTTCTCCCCTTGATCAACCACAAATACATAGCTACCAAATAAGTTCTGGCATAGATACTTCTAAAATATCTTGTAATAAAAACAATTTGCCAGTATTACAAGTACTACAAATGCAAGCTAATCCCCCATTTAATACTGAAAAAATGCTCTATACTTCCTCTAAATATGAATTAGGATACTACTCATATAATAAATGGGCAACTCTACCACAAAAAATGTTAACTACCGCTATTGTAGATAAAATTTTACAATCATGCTTATATAGTAATGTTATTAGTGAAGATACTATAACTACTTACCAATACCAATTAAGTAGTCAATTACTTAACTTAAAACAAACTATAAATGATTCTACTTCACATATAGATTTATCTATAATGTTTCAATTAATTAATAATAATTCTAATCAAATAATAAAAAGTAAAACATTATCAGCGTCAATAAGTGCACCAGCTAACCCCAAAGGATTTGTTGATGCGACAAACATGGCTACTCAAACAATTTTGAATAATTTAGTTGACTGGTTGCACTAATTATCAGATTTTTATATTACCTCAAATATAAATACTTGACAAATAATAAAATATATTGTAATATACCGTTTTAACATTTTTATAAAGTTAAGTATTATGTTAAAATTTTTTTCAATAATTTTTCTTATAATTGGCTATGCCAATGCTAGTCAATTTGATATTTCTAGTTGTGTAAATGGTGATTATGTAGAAGCTACTATCATTAGCTCACTGCAATTTCAAAAGGCAACTAAAACTATAAAAGCAATTCCTCTATCACATACTAAATTTTATGTTCAAACTGATGATGGGAATAAATATAATGTTGTTGTTGATAATGTTTTTGCTCGTGATTTTGATCCAAATAATGATCAAATACCTTTATCTTTTAAAAATGCTTTTACTATAAATCAAAAAGTTAATTTATGTGGATTAGAATTTGCAAAACCAGAAAATGGTATACACTGGGTTCATACTAACTGTGGCGACACTCAAAATAAAAACCCTGATGGTTTTGTTGCAATTGACGGTTATGATTACACCGATAGCACTAATTATTGTTATTTGTGGAATAATTAAAAACTATATTTTGCAAAAAAATAAAATACCGTGCCATAACCCATTCCTGTATTTATTTTTGGAATCGGAATATACATTCCGTATAAAGTAAAATCACCAAATTTTACACTAACTAAATCTAATATAACAGGAAAAGGTATGCCATTGGCAATATCAGGTCGTTGTAAAATAGCAATAGTATATCCTAAACCAAATTTAAACCATTGTGCTTTATCGATGGGTTGCCAATATGCTTGCCATGCATAACCTATGCTAAATTGGGCATTTCTGTGCGAATTTTCAATTCCCATTATTAAGAGCATATCTTCGTTACCTGAATCATTCATACGCCCTCTACCAATACCTCCCCCTAAAGCATATTGATTCTCTGGATAATTCTCACCTAATGGATCATGAAAATCTACATGTTGGGCATATCCTGATATGTATACATCAGTATTACCTTCACATAAAGTTTTACTAAAACGCTCACAAACACTTCTTGCCCATGGAACTAAATCACTACACGCAGCATTACATACTTGAGATAAGATAAGAAATAATAGAAAAAAAAGAGTTTTCATTAAATTTTGCTTACCTTATATTTTAGGCAATATTTTTATGAAATAACTAGCTTCATTTTCAGAAATTTGGTGGCCTGGGGCAGAATCGAACTGCCGACACAAGGATTTTCAGTCCTCTGCTCTACCGACTGAGCTACCTGGCCAAAGATAGATAAATGGTGCCGGAAAAAGGAATCGAACCCTCGACCTTCTGATTACAAGTCAGCTGCTCTACCTGCTGAGCTATTCCGGCATATATCACTTTGAATCTGGGAGAATTATTGGTGGCGAATCAGGGGCTCGAACCCCGGACCTGCGGATTATGATTCCGTCGCTCTAACCTACTGAGCTAATTCGCCCAAAATCTCTCACTGAGAGAGCGATTTTACTGTAAAAACCATTCCTTTGTCAACATATATTTTCAATATCTACTTAACTAAAAAATTTAAGCAAATATTCATCAAACCTGCTGGCAAAATTCCCAAAATTAAAAGTAACACACCATTTGATATTAAAATAATTTTACTCACTAAATTAGGTTGTATTTGCACAATATTTACTGTATTTTGTTTAATATCAAAATACATAATTTTTACAATACGTATATAATAAAATGCACCAATTAAAGACATAATTACTATATAAATACTAGTTTTAATAAAACCTAAATTGATTAAGGCTTCTAAAATCTTAAATTTAGCATAAAACCCAACAAATGGTGGAATACCAGCCAATGAAAACATAGCAAGCATTAATATACCCGCATAAACTGGATGGGAACTACCTAAACCTTTAAGATCTTCTATTTTTTCACATTCATAATCATCATGAGATAATAATAAAAGCACACCAAAAGCCCCTAATGCTGCAATAACATACGTCACAATATAAAATATTGCGGCTGATATCCCATCAATTGATACTGTCATTAAACCAAAAGCTATAAAACTCATATTAGCTATTGCTGAATAAGCTAATATTCTTTTAATATTTGTTTGTGCTATTGCCACAGTATTACCTAAAAATAAAGAAATATAGGCTAAAATAGCAAGCATTACTGACCAAGAATCGCTTAATAAAACTAAACCATTTATTAAAAATCTAATCATAAATACCACTGCAGTTAATTTGGTAACCGTACCAATAATGGTAGTAACTACAATTGGCGAACCTTCGTATACATCTGGTACCCACATATGAAAAGGTACTAAACCTAGCTTAAATGCTAAACCTGCAATTATAAATACTAAACCAAATACTAAAGTTGAATGATCCTGTCCTAAATTGTTTTGAATTGCAAAAAATATCTCTTTTAATTGTAAATGCCCGCCTGTTGCGCCATAAATAAATGATATTCCATATAAAAGTATCCCTGAACCCAGAGCGCCTAAAATAAAAAACTTCATTGCTGCTTCAGAAGTTTTAACATTATTGCGATCAAGCGCAACTAACGCATATAGTGCTAATGATAATAATTCTAAACCCACATATAAAATTAATAGGCTACTTGCAGAAATCATCACCATCATACCCAATATAGCAAATAAAAATATTGCGTAAAATTCACCGCATAAAAACTTTTTATCTTTTATATATTGCTGTGAATAAATAATTATTATTAAAGCAGTAATATATATAATAAATTTCATTCCTGATGCTAAACTGTCTAAAACAAACATATTATTAAAAGTTGTTTGTTCAAATGGTTGATATACAATATATTGCAATAAACACATAAATATTAATGTGCTAAGAATTAAAATATAACTAATTGATTTTTTATTTTCATTTATAAAAGCATCTACTAATAATATAACTATAATCATTAATGCTATAAATATTTCTGGTAATGCTGGAAATAAATTAATACCCATGTTTTGAACCTTATAATTTTGAGTTAGCAACAGTTTTAATTAACTCACTAACCGATGTGTGCATTTTAGCTACTAATATTTCTGGATATAAACCTAAAAGTAATACACTAACTGCTAATAAAAATAATACTATAAACTCTTGTAAATTAACGTCTGTCATTGCATCCACATTATGATTAACAACTTTGCCAAATACCACTCTTTTATACATCCACAAGGTATATCCTGCACCTAAAATTAAAGTTAGGCCAGCAAAGAATGCATAAATAAAATTAGTTTGCAACGCCCCCATAATTATCATAAATTCTCCAACAAATCCTGATGTTCCCGGTAAACCACAATTAGCCATAGCAAATAACATAAAAAATACTGCAAAAATTGGCATCTTCGTAGCTACACCACCATAATCTGCAATATTACGTGAATGAACTCTATCATACATTATACCAATACACATAAACATTGCTGCTGATATAAATCCATGCGAAACCATTTGAGTTATTGCTCCTTCTAATCCCCATGGGTTTAGAATAGAACCAACAAATAAAAAACAACCCAAAGTAACAAAACCCATATGAGCAATAGATGAATACGCTACTAAACGTTTCATATCTTTTTGCACAACAGTAACTAAACCAATATAAACTATTGCAATTAATGACAAAATAACCATTGTACTAGCTAATAAACGTGAAGCATCAGGTACTATAGGTAAAATAAAACGTAAAAAACCATAACCACCAACTTTTAAAGTAACAGCAGCTAAAACCATTGAACCACCTGTAGGGGCTTCAGGATGCGCATCAGGCAACCACGTATGTACTGGCCACATAGGTACTTTTACCGCAAAAGCAAAGAAAAAAGCAATAAACAACAAAATTTGCGCACTAATAGATAATTGAGTATGATAATACGTAAAAATCTCAAATGAACTTCCACTCTTATAATATAAATAAATTAAAGCCACTAACATTAATAATGAGCCTAGCAATGTATATAAAAAAAACTTTATTGCCGCATATATACGATTTGCACTCCCCCAAATACCAATAATTAAATACATAGGAATTAACATTGACTCAAAAAATATATAAAATAATATCCCATCTAATGCACAAAATATGCCTGAAATAAAACCTGTCATTAATAAAAACATACTATTATATAACGCTACTTTTTCTTTTATAACTGACCAACTAGCTATAATTACTAAAAATGTAATAAAATTATTTAATAAAATAAAAGGCATAGAAATACCATCAATACCCATATGATAATTAATATTTAAACTACTAATCCATGCTATATTTTCAGTAAACTGTAGTGCTGAATCTTTTATATCAAATTTATAATATATAATTAAGGATAGAAAAAGCGCTATAAATGCACCTGTTACTGCCATTATTCGAGCAATATTTTTACTCACAAATAAAACTAGTATTCCTGTTATTATAGGTATCCAAACTGTTAAACTTAGCAAATAATTTGTCATTAATTCCATCCTAAGCAAATATCAATTTAGTACTAAAGGTTAATAAAACCAATATTCCTAAAACCATAAATGTTGCATAACTATTTACATAGCCATTTTGTAACCGTTTAAATAAAAATGCTAGCCAATTAACTACCTTAGCACTGCCATTTACAATTAAACCATCTATCATAAATATATCGCCTATTTTCCAGAAAAACTTTCCAAGCTCTCGGGCAAATGGTGCTAAAACATTTATATATAAATCATCCATATAATATTTTCTATCTAATATATTATAAAGTGGTTTTATTGCTTTAACAAAATTATCATTTAAACTAGGCCTTATATGAAAAATCCATGCTATTAAAATTCCACTTAATGCTAAATATACCGGTAGTTGTGTAAAACTATGAATTATCATCTGTATTGGCGGCACTACTTCATCTTGTATGTGTTTAATATACCATGAAATATTTACCACTGAATTACTTAACATTGTATTATTAACAAACAAATTTAACCCTAGCCAACCAATTATAATTGCAGGAATTGCCATTAATATAAGCGGTAATGTAACTACCCAAGGAGATTCTGTGGGCTTTGTAACCTGATGATGTTCTGTATTTTCATCTCCCTCATAATCATGAGCTGTATTATCTGATGTATGATGTCTAAATCTTTCTTGGCCATGAAAAGTCATAAAAATTAATCTAAAACTATAAATAGCTGTTATTAAAACTGAAGCATATACAGCAAATACTGCAAATAGTCCTCCTGATAAGCCATTTTCATATGCAATTTTTGCTGATTCTAAAATCATATCTTTAGAAAAGAAACCAGCAAAAGGTGGAATACCTGCTAATGCCAAACTACCAATTAACATTGTAATATAGGTAATAGGCATATATTTAGCCAAACCTCCCATTTGTCGCATATCCTGTTCATGATGCATAGCAATAATAACTGAACCAGCTGCTAAAAATAACAACCCTTTAAAAAATGCATGTGTCATTAAATGAAAAATTGCAATTGAATATGCACCACAACCAAGAGCTACTACCATATACCCCAATTGGGAAAGCGTTGAATAAGCAATTACTCGCTTTATGTCATTTTGAATAATTCCTAATAAACCCATAAATAAACAGTTAACTCCACCTATTACTACTAAAACTGAAAGTGCTACTTGTGATAAATTATATATAGGTGATAACCGCGCTACCATAAATATGCCTGCAGTTACCATAGTTGCTGCATGAATTAAAGCAGAAATTGGTGTTGGACCTTCCATTGAATCTGGTAACCATACATGAAGCGGAAACTGTGCTGATTTTCCCATTGCTCCAATAAATAATAAAATACAAATTACAGTAATTACATTCCAAGAAGTACCTATAAAATTAATATCTACTAAAGAATTTATTTTAGAAAAAACAATAGAATAATTAAGTGAACCGCAATAAGCAAGAATAATTCCTATACCTAATAAAAAACCAAAATCACCAATACGATTAATTAAAAAAGCCTTTAAATTAGCAAATATTGCTGATTCGCGTTTATAATAAAAACCAATTAAAAGATAGGAAACTACCCCAACACCTTCCCAGCCAAAAAATAATTGTATAAAATTATTAGAAATAACTAACACAATCATCATAAAGGTAAATAAACCGATATAACTAAAAAATCGCTGATAACCTTCTTCATGTGCCATATAACCAATAGTATAAATATGCACCATTAAAGACACACTAGTAACTACTACTAGCATTACTGCAGTTAATGAATCTATTAGAATTCCTACAGAATAAGTTTGTTCAAGCATCGTCAACCATGTATAAAGTGGTCCATTATAATATACCCCTTCTACCTGCACTTTATATAATAACATATAGGAACATATAGTAGAAATTAATACTCCTATAATAGCTATTGTATGAGTAATTTTTTTTCCTAAAATAAACCCGAATAATCCAGTAATTACTGCTGCAAATAATGGTGCTAAAATAATAGTTAGATATAAAGATGTACCAGTCATGTTTTATCCCTTTAGTTTATCCATATCTTGAACATTAATAGAACGCAAATTTCTAAAAAGTAAAATTAATATTGCTAAGCCAATTGCAGCTTCTGCCGCTGCTACTGTTAAAGTAAAAAAAACAAAAATTTGTCCAGCAATATTATGTAAAAAACTAGAAAATGTAATAAAATTAAAATTAACTGCAAGTAACATTAATTCAATTGACATTAATATAACAATTATATTTTTTCTATTTAGAAAAATTCCCATCACAGATATTGTAAATAAAATTGCCGATAATATTAAATAATGATTCATAGTAATCATTTTTTTGTTACCCCTTGCTCGTTACTTTCAGGTTCCATTTTTATTAAATCTATTCTATCTTTAGCCCTTACTCTTACTTGCTTATTTATATTCTGGTATTTTGCATTTTTATGAGTTTTACGTAAAGTTAAAGCTACAGCTACCACTAATCCCAATAAAAGAATCATTGACGCCAGTTCAACAGGATAACTATATTCTTTATACAAAGTTAAACCTAAAAAGTTAGCATTACTAATATATACATCATTATTTGAAGCTGTTGATAAATTAATTACTGCATTAATTAAAGGTTTAGTAATTAAAACAAATAATATTTCTATAAAAACTAATAATCCCAAAATTAAAGCCAAAGGTAAATTTTTCCAAAAACCTTTACGTATTGCTTCAACATCTATATCTAACATCATAACTACAAAGAGAAACAATACCATTACTGCCCCTACATATACTAAAATTAAAGTTAAAGCCAAAAATTCAACATTTAACATTAACCATAGACAACTGGAAGTTACAAAAGATAACACCAAAAACAATACAGCTCCAACAGGATTTTTTGTAGTTATAACTCTTAGTGCTGATAAAATTAAAATTGTTGCAAAAATATAAAATAAAACATTAGCTAAATTCACAATTACATACTCCTAGATTTATCTATATTTATGATCAACTTCTCGAGTTTTAGCAATTATTGGTTCATATTTATCACCAATAGCTAATAACATTTCTTTAGTATAAATTAAATCACCACGTTTTTCCCCATGATATTCATGTATAGGCGTCTCTACAATAGCATCTACAGGACACGCTTCCTCACAAAATCCACAAAAAATACATTTTGTTAAATCAATATCATATCTAGTTGTTCTTCGCGTTCCATCATTTCTCTCATGGCAATCAATAGTAATCGCTAATGCTGGACACACTGCTTCACACAACTTACAACCTATGCAACGCTCTTCCCCGTTAGCATACCTACGTAATGCATGCAATGCTCTAAACCTTGGAGAAAAAGGAGTTTTTTCTTCAGGATATTGTACCGTTGCTTTACGCCTCCACATATAACGCCAAGTAACTGCTAACCCTTTTAATAATTCTGTTAAAAAAAAGGTTTTAAAAAACTTCTTAATCATATATTACTTCCACAGAGAAAGCGGTGATATCATCCACGCCCCCAATACAAAAATCCAAACTAAAGTCACGGGTAAAAATACCTTCCAACCTAAACGCATAATTTGATCATAACGATAGCGAGGAAAAGTACCACGATACCAAATAAAACCAAAAAGTAATCCTAAAACTTTTATTAATAGCCACGCAAAATTAGCACTACCAATTAACCCCCAAGAAATAGGAAATGGTGATAACCAACCACCTAAAAATAATAATGAAGCAAGTGCTGAAATGGCTATCATATTAGCATATTCAGCTAACATAAACAGTGCAAACCCAGTTCCTGAATATTCTACAAAAAATCCTGCTACAATTTCTGATTCACCCTCACAAACATCAAATGGCGAACGGTTGGTTTCTGCAACCCCAGAAATCAAATAAACTAAAAAAAACGGAAATAAAGGTAACCAATTCCAAGAAAAAATACTACCACCAAATATTCCACTAGCCTGCTGATTTACTATTCCTACTAAATTTAAAGTACTAGAGACCATCAAAACACCAACTAAAGCAAAACCCATAGCTAATTCATATGAAATCATTTGCGCGGTAGCACGCACACCACCTAAAAACGAATATTTAGAATTTCCAGACCAACCAGCAAGAACTATTCCATATACCCCTAATGAAGAGATAGCAATTACATAAAGTAAACTAGCATTTACATTTGCAAAAATTAATGTTGGCGAAAGTGGAATAACTGCCCAAACTAAAAAGGCACAAACAAGAATTATTAAAGGTGCCAAATAAAACACTCTACTACTTGCTTTATAAGGTACTATCAGTTCTTTTAAAACAAATTTTATTAAATCAGCAAATGGTTGTAATAAACCTTTATAGCCAACTCTATTAGCTCCAATCCTTGCATGCATAAATGCTAATATTCTTCTTTCAGCATAAGTTAAATAAGCAACAAACAAAGTTATCGGTACAATTAAAGCTACTGCTTTTAAAAATTGCCAAATTAAATAACCAAGGTTATTACCAAAAAAGTGTTGTAGATAATCCATTCTTATTACCAGTTTAAAATTATTAGATTATATTTTACTGATTTCAATTTTATCAAAACGTCCACCAAATTCAAGTGTTTCATTATTAACTGCTAAAATCACAACAGTCTCAGGCAGTTTATCACAAACTCCAACTTTAAAATTCCTACTTGTATCTCCCTGCGTCACCACTACTTCATCATAATTTTCAATTTTCATTTTAAGGGCAAATGATTTTGATACTGCAACTGTTGGCATTTTTGCCCATTTAGTCTCTTGTAATGATTTAGCCCTTCTAGTAATACTATCAATATCATAAATTCCTTGTATACCACACCGAATAAGTGGTTTGTTATCTAGTGAGTTAGATTTTTCTACAATAAACTTTATATGCTCTATTGAATTATCAAATAAATTAGTAAATTCATTTAAATGAGTTAGTTCATTTCTTATGTCTTCAATATTATCATACTCAAACTTATCAATCCCAAGTTGATTAGCTAATACCCGAATAACTTTCCACGCCGGCTTTGCTTCTTGCAAAGGTTTATTAACTGCATTAAATTTTTGCAACTTACCTTCCATATTTATAAAAGAGCCAGGAGTTTCCGTAAATGGCACTATAGGTAATATTACATCTGCATACTCTTTCATTTTATCACTAACAAACGAAGACATTACAACAACTGTTTGAGCATGTTGTAAGGCATTTAAAGCAAGATTAGAATTATATACATCATGCTCTAATTCAGTATTAAATAATACATACGCCTTTCTTGGAGTCTCAAGCATCTGTTTAACATTCATGCCCATTTCATTTTCTCTTGCATTAGAATACGGTAGAAATCCTACTGCTTGTGCACCAACTTCATTTGCTTTTCCGGATAAAATGCCAAATGTACCATTTATATTTTTAACTAATTGATGCGCTAATAATACTAGTTTACTATAGTTTGGTAAAGATTTAAGCATTTCTCCTAACACTACGTATCCATGATGATGCACTAAACTCTGAGCAATATCCTGTGCTTCTTTTGATACTTCTACATCATCTAAATTAATATCTTTGTCCGCATCAAAACTTTGTGTTACCTTAACTATTTGTGCTAAAAAGTACTCTAATTCTCTAGGATCAACTGTAACTTGATTCTTTACCAAACAAAGTAAATCTTGTTGCATGACTCCCAAAACATTAAGTTCACAACCATTCTTTACCGCCTGACGGATACGGTGTGCTAATAATGGCTGTTCTTCACGTAAAATACTACCAATTATAAAAATAGATTTACTAGCAGTAAATTGTTTAATCTCAGAACCTAAATAATTTACCCCTTTTTGCTTGCCATCTAGATTAAAATCTTCTTGATTTAGACGATAATCTAAATTATAAACTCCAAGAGAATGCATAAGCTTCCGTAATAAATATAATTCTTCAACAGTGGATGTAGCACCAGCCAATACGCCAATAGCTTTAGCATCATAATCCATCATTACTCCATTAATGCTTTTTGCTGCATATATAATAGCAGTTTCCCAATCTACATTAATCCATTTTCCGTCTTGCTTTATCATTGGATTAACTGCACGATCTTCATGATTCAAGCCTTCATAACTAAATCTATCTCTATCAGAAATCCAACATTCATTAATTGCCTCATTTTCTAAAGGTAAAACCCTTAATACCTTACTATACTTATCAACTTGAACAATAATATTGCTACCTAAACCATCATGGGGTGCAATTGTTTTTCTTCTAGATAACTCCCAGTTTCGAGTTTTATTTTTAAATGGTTTTGAAAGTAATGCCCCGACAGGACAAACATCAATAATGTTCCCTGAAATTTCACTATCAACTGTTTTACCAATAAATGGAAGTACTTCTACATGATTATTACGATAAGCCATGCCAAGCTCTTGATAACCGCCAATTTCATCAGTAAATCTTATACAACGAGAACAATGAATACAGCGAGTCATTTCTGTTGCAACTAATGGCCCTAAATCTTTATTAGTAACTGCTCGTTTTTCTTCTTTAAAACGCGATTGTGAACGCCCATAACCAACAGCTAAATCTTGAAGTTGGCATTCTCCCCCTTGATCACAAATTGGACAATCTAGAGGATGATTAATCAATAATAATTCCATCACTCCTTTTTGCGCCTCAACTGCAAGCTTAGAACACGTTTGAACCTTCATCCCTTCAGTTATAGGTGTAGCACAAGCAGGCAAAGGCTTTGGTGCTTTTTCAACCTCAACTAAACACATACGGCAATTAGCAGCTATAGATAACTTTTTATGATAACAAAAATGAGGAATATATTTTCCTTCACGTATAGCTACTTCTAAAATAGTAGAACCTGGCTCACTACTAACTTTTTTACCATCTAATTCTAGTTCAATCATGTACTATCCTACATAAATTCTTTAGAAATTAACACCACTTGTGGTCTACTAAACATTTTTTATGTTTAATATGATGCTCAAATTCTTCTTTAAAATACTTCGTAAAACTTCTAACAGGAAATACTGCAGCATCAGCTAAGGCACAAATTGTCCTACCTGCCATCTCATTACCTATACTATCTAATAACTCCAAATCCCCTTCACGCCCTTGACCATTTTCAATTCTATGTATTATTTCATATAGCCAACCGGTCCCCTCTCTGCAAGGAGTGCACTGCCCACACGATTCTTCATGATAGAAATAAGCTAATCGCTCTAATGCTTTTACCATGCAAACATCTTCATTCATAATAATTACTGCACCTGAACCTAACATTGACCCGGCACGAGCTATAGAATCAAAATCCATTGTACATGACATAATAACATCGACTGGCAATACTGGGGCTGAAGATCCCCCAGGTATAACAGCTTTTAACTTTTTACCACCTCTCATACCACCTGCTAACTCTAATAACTCAATAAATGGTATACCTAAAGGAACTTCATAATTTCCTGGTCTATTTACATGACCGGAAACAGAAAAAAACTTAGTCCCACCATTATTAGGAATTCCTTTTTCTTGAAATACCTTTGCACTATCACGAATAATAAAAGGAACTGAAGCTAACGACTCAGTATTGTTAATTGTTGTTGGTCTACCATATAAACCAAAACTAGCGGGAAAAGGAGGCTTAAATCTTGGCTGCCCCTTCTTACCTTCCAAAGAATCCAATAATGCCGTTTCTTCACCACATATATAAGCCCCATAACCATGATGAGCATACAATTCAAAATTTAAATCACTACCTAAAATATTGTTACCTAAATATCCAGCCTTTCTAGCTTCCTCTAGCGCTTCTTCAAATCGCTCATATATTTCAAATATTTCTCCATGAATGTAATTATAACCAACACTAGCACCAATAGTATAGCCAGCAATAATCATGCCTTCAATTAAAGAATGAGGATTATATGCCATAATATCTCTATCTTTAAAAGTACCAGGCTCTCCTTCATCACTATTACAAACAATATACTTTTGCCCTTGCATTGCTCGAGGCATAAAACTCCATTTTAAACCTGTTGGGAAACCTGCCCCTCCTCGACCCCTTAAACCTGAAGCCTTCATTTCTGCAATAATCGTTTCCTGAGAAATATTTTCCGCTAAAATTTTCTTTAACGCCAAATATCCACCACGTTTAATATAACTTTCTAATTTCCAGCAATCTTTTTCTTGAGTATCTACATCTGCAAAAATCACACCCTTTTTATAAGTAGCCATTATTGCAGCTCCATTAATTTTTTATCAATTGCCTCAGGTGTCATAAAACTACACATTTTATGATTGTTTACTAAAATGACTGGCGCGTCTCCACAAGCACCCATGCACTCACCTTCCATTAACGTAAATTTACCATCAAGAGTTGTCTCTCCAAAATTAATTTCTAATTTTTTCTTTAAATATTCAGCAGAATTAACTCCACCTGATAAAGCACAAGGCAAATTAGTACATATTGTTAATTTATATTTACCCACCGGTTTTATATTGTACATTCCATAAAAGGTAGCAACTTCAAAAGCTTGCACTGGCGGTATACTTAAATAATCAGCTATATATTTTATTAATTCATTTGATAACCACCCATGCTCCATTTGCGCAATTCTTAATGCAGACATTATCGCACTTCTTTTTTGATCAGCAGGATACTTAACCAACTCTTTATCTATTTTTTCTAACGATTCTTTTTTGAGCATAATAAAACCCAATAAACTTTAATTTTATCTATCAATTTCACCAAAAACAATATCTTGAGTGCCTATAATTGCTACTACATCAGCAATCATATGCCCACGACTCATTTCATCTAACGATGCAAGATGGGCAAAACCTGGTGCTTTAATTTTTAAACGATATGGTTTATTACCGCTATCAGAGATTAAATAAATACCAAACTCACCCTTAGGGTGTTCAACTGCTTGATAAACTTCACCTTGTGGAACATGCATTCCCTCAGTAAATAACTTGAAATGATGAATCATTTCTTCCATACCATATTTCATCTTTTCTCTGGATGGAGGTGCCACTTTATAATCATCAATAATTACTGCCCCCTTATTATCCCTGAGCCATTTAATGCATTGTTTTATAATCTTATTTGATTGCCTCATTTCAGCCATTCTTACCAAATACCTATCGTAACAATCACCATTTTTGCCAACGGGAATATCAAAATTAATATCTGAATAAACAGAATAAGGTTGCTTTTTACGTAAATCCCAAGCAATTCCAGAACCACGAAGCATTGGCCCAGAAAAACCTAAATTTAACGCTCTTTCTGGCGAAACTATGCCAATATCAACTGTACGCTGTTTCCAAATTCGATTATCTGTCAATAAAGTTTCATAATCATCTATACATTTATCAAACCTATTTGCAAAATCTTCTATAAAATCTAATAAACTACCCTGACGATTACTATTTAATTTTTCTAGTTGTTTTTTAGTTTTTATCTTTGATTGTGTATACTGTGGCATTGTATCTGGTAAATCACGATAAACTCCACCAGGCCGATAATAAGATGCATGCATTCTAGCACCTGAAACCGCCTCATAACAATCTAGTAAATCTTCTCGTTCACGAAATGCATATAAAAATACTGCCATTGCCCCAATATCCAATGCATGAGCCCCCACCCATAATAAATGGTTTAATATACGCGTAATTTCATCAAACATAACCCGTATATATTTTGCCCGAATAGGTGCTTCTATATTTAATAATTTTTCAATTGCCAATACATACGCATGTTCATTACATAACATAGAGACATAATCTAATCTATCCATATAAGGCAATGCTTGCAAAAAAGTTCTATTTTCAGATAACTTTTCTGTCCCTCGATGCAAAAGCCCTATATGAGGATCTGCCCTTTGCACCACTTCCCCATCTAACTCCAAAACCAATCGCAAAACCCCATGTGCTGCTGGATGTTGCGGACCAAAATTTAGGGTGTAATTTTTAATTTCTGCCATATTGATCCTCACGAATAACTCGCGGCGTAATTTGACGTGGTTCAATAGTTACCGGTTGATAAATAACTCGCTTTTCACCTTCGTCATAAATCATTTCCATATACCCATATATAGGAAAATCTTTTCTAAAAGGATAACCAATAAAACCATAATCAGTAAGTATTCTTCTTAAATCAGGATGACCATCAAATATAATTCCAAAAAGATCAAAAGCTTCTCGCTCCCACCAATTTACTGAATTCCATATATTAATTACAGATTTTACTACTGGAAAATTATTATCTTTAGCAAACGCTCTAACACGAATACGCCAATTTTTTGTTAGAGATAATAAATGATAAACAACAGCAAACCTTAAACCAACATAGTCCTCGTGATAATCTAAATAATCAACTCCGCATAAATCAACACATTGTTCAAATTTAGTTTCAGGATTAGAATATAAATTTTGCATTACTTCAATAAGATTATCTGCATCAATAATAATTGTTAACTCATCACGATAAATCTCACTAGATAAAATTTTATCCGGTAAAATTTTATTAACTATTTCATGTAAAACTTCTACTTTTCTCATTAATTTACTCTTATTAAGAAACATCTATTTTTCTAGCAATCGTAGATTCTCTTTTAATTTTATTTTGTAATTGAATAATTCCATACAATAACGCTTCTGCTGTTGGAGGACAACCTGGAACATAAATATCCACAGGAACAATCCTATCACACCCCCTCACCACTGAATACGAATAATGATAATATCCACCACCGTTAGCACAAGACCCCATAGAAATAACCCAACGAGGCTCTGGCATTTGATCATATACTTTACGTAATGCAGGTGCCATCTTATTACATAATGTTCCCGCTACTATCATAACATCTGATTGCCTTGGCGAACCACGCAATACGACACCAAATCTATCTAAATCATATCTTGCTGCACCAGCATGCATCATTTCAACTGCACAACATGCTAAACCAAAGGTCATAGGCCATAATGAACCAGTCCTAGCCCAATTAATAATGCTATCTGCTGTGGTTGTAATAAAACCTTCTTTAAATACACCTTCTATTCCCATTCTAATGCTCCCTTTTTCCATATATATATAAAGCCCGCAATTAGAATTATTAAAAATATTGTCATTACAATAAAACCATATAAGCCCAAGCTTTTAAATACTAATGCCCAAGGAAATAAGAAAGCAATTTCTAAATCAAATAAAATAAAAATAATTGCAATTAAATAATATCTAACATCAAATTTTATTCTCGCATCTTCAAATGCTTCAAACCCACATTCATAGGGTGAATTTTTTTCACTATCTGGATTATGCCTACCTAATACCCTACCTGCAATGACCAACACGCCACCCAATATCAATGCCAATAACATAAATAAAATTATTGGAAAGTACTGATTTGCAATCATTATTTAATAATCCTTAAAATAATCTACCATTATTAATTTGCCGATATTATACTACAAATCATAAATAAAACCATAAAGT
>CAYZUJ010000015.1:0-9368 GCA_964481375.1 uncultured Neisseria sp.
TGCCGGTTCGATTCCGGCTCGCGGCACCATAAATTCTTTATTATTGGATTATTTCATTTTATAAGAGGTTTAATTGTCGCAAGCAAAAAATTTTATTGGTAGTGTGTTTATGGTGTCGGGCTGTGCAATGGGGGCAGGTTGTCTTGTTATTCCTATGCTGTCTGCTGGGCCAAATTTTATATTTTCAAGTATTTGTCTAATTATTCTTGGTTTATTTTCTTATTTTTTGGCATCCATTTCCCTAGAAATTTTTTTAACCCATAAAAATAGTTCCAATGTTTCTACTATAGTAAATGCTTCCTTTGGTCGTTTAGGGGTAGTTGTATCAGGCATAATAAATTGTATTTTAATGTATGCTCTACTTTCAATTTATATGACTGGGGGGGCAGATGTTTTAAGTAAAACAGTTTTGCCATTAATTGGAATAAAAGTAACTGATAAAATTTCATTATTAATATTTTTAATTCTATTTTTACCAATTTTTCTTAAAGGTGTGGAAATAGTAGTTAAATCAAATAAAATCATATTTTACATTAAATTATTTAGTTTTTTAGTGACAATATTTGTTGGTTTGAAATTTTTTTCTACTGAACTATTAAATATTTCAACACAGCAAGCTCCTTATGTTTTAAAAGCATTACCTATATTTATAGGGGCATTGTGGTTTCATTTTTCCATTCCGGTTATTGCTAAAATTAATGACTATAATCGAATTCAATGTAGGAAAGCGTTTTTTATTGGTATTTTAATTCCTGTAGTACTTTACATAATGTGGGTAGGAGTTATGTTAAGTTTAGTACCAAGAGATGGTTTTTATAATTCTTTTTTCTATTTATTAAAGAATAAAGAATCTGTAGGGTTTATGCTTAATCTCGCCATTCATAACAATCCTAAACTACCAATTATTATGAAATTTTCTTTAACATTATTTTCAAATGTTGCATTATTAACATCATTTCTTGTAGTGGGTATTTCAACTTATGATTATATTCGTGATACCTTAAAAATTGAGCAAAATAAATTAGGGATTTTTATAACATTAGTAATAACTATGGCTCCACCAGCTTTTTTTGCTTTATTTTTTCCGAATGGTTTCGTGTTCATTTTACAGCAAGCAGTAATTTTATTATTGATGACTAATATTTTGGTATTATTATGTTGTTTAAAAGAATATGATAAACTAGATGTTAAACCTAATAAAAGTTTTATTTGGTTTATTTTGTTTGGTGTGATTTTTTTAATATTAGTTCAACTATTAGATAATTTTAATTTATTGCCATCATTTGGCACTATTCTTTAAAAATATTTATGGTAAAATTTTCTTTAACTAAACAAGTAAGAAAGTTATATCAGCCAAAACGTGCTGATATAAAAAAATGGATTACCTCTTCATTAATTAAACATTACAAAATTGTCTATATTGATGTTATAATTGTCTCAAATAAAATATCACAAGAATTAAACAGTAAATATCGTAATAAAAATTATCCGACAAATGTTATTTCTTTGGAATATGAACAAACCAGGAAAGGTTTTGATATTTTAAATGGAGAGTTGATTTTATGTGATGATATTATTGTAGAAGAAGCAGTTAAGCAGAACATATCAATATTAGAGCATTATGCTCATATGGTGATTCATGGAGTTCTTCATTTACAAGGAATAGATCATATAGATGAACAAGATGCTGAAAAAATGGAAGATTTAGAAACAATAATTATGCAAAAGTTAGGTTTTTCGGATCCTTATAGGAGAAAAAAATTATGAAAGATTTGCTAAATAATTTGTTTAAAACAGAAATTAAAGACAAGACTGAGTTGATAGCTATTATGCGTAGGGGAGTAGATACTGGTATTATAGATTTTGAGAGTATGTTAATTATTGAAGCTGTATTACAGATTAGCAAATTACAAGTAAGGGACATTATGATTCCTCGGTTGCAGATGGATGTATTAGATATTAATGATGACATTAGGGCAATTGCAACTAAAATTATTACTACTGGTCATTCACGTTTTCCTATAATTGACAAAGAGATTAGTAATGTTATGGGCATATTCCATAGTAAAGATTTAATAAGATATTTTTTAGAAGAAGATAATTTTAAACTTAAAGAGCATTTACGTCAAGCTTATTTTGTTCCAGAAATTAAAAAATTAGATGCTTTGATGTATGAAATGAGGCTAAGGCATTCTCATTTAGCCATTGTTGTTGATGAATTTACTAATGTAGTGGGAATAATTACATTAGAAATGATTGTAGAGCAAATAATTGGTGAAATTGAGGATGAATATGATGCTGTAGATGATGAGCAAGAAATAATAAAATTAAGAGAGCATGTTTATAGAGTTAAGGGGCAATGTAAATTACACCATTTAAACAACAAATTAAATCTTAATTGGATAGATGAGAGAGTAGAGACTGTAGGGGGGTTTTTAATAAAATTTTTAGGTAGAATTCCTCTTAATAATGAAGTTTTAGATATGGGTAGTATTAAAGTAGAAATTATAAATGCTGATAGCCGTAGAATTAAACTTCTTATTATAACTGAATTGAAATGAAAATAATTAATATAGAATATATAATCTTAATAATGGCAGGAGCCCTTAGTATTTTAGCTTTTGCACCTTTCAACCAATCTTTAGTTATTATTGTTTCTTTAATGTTATTAATTTCTATTATAAATAACAAACCAAGAGCAATTAGAAAATCTCATATTTTTAAACATGGATATTTATACGGGTTAGCTTATTTTATTACTCAGTTATATTGGGTATTTCCTTCTTTGTATGAGGTAATTCAGGCAGGCTTTTTTGTGTCTATTATTGCATGGGTTTTGTTTTCTGGTTTTTTAGCTCTTTATATTGCTTTAACCATTGTTGTATATACTAAAATTAAATTAAAATCTGATCTAATTAATTTGCTATTTTTATTTCCTAGTATCTGGGTATTATTGGAATGGTTACGGGGGTGGTTACTCACAGGGTTTTCTTGGTGTGATTTAAGTTATACGCAAGTTAATAATGAGTTTTTAAAAGGCTTTTTTCCCATTTTAGGTAATTATGGTGTATCTTGGTTAGTTCTGAGTATCTCTGGGGCAATATACTTAATATTTAAGCGTTTTAGTATACTAAATTATAAAACATCTACAATTAATATTTTAGTCTCTTTAGCATATGTTATATTAGTTTTATTTATTGGTTTTAAATTAAAGGATATTCAATATACAAAACCAATTCATAAACCAATTAGTGTGGCTTTAATTCAGGGTAATATTGCAGAAGGTGCAAAGTGGCGCTCGGAAGATGCTCTACCTATTTATGCTAATAATATTGCACAAACAAGTGCTGATTTAGTTTTTATTCCTGAGACAGCAATTGAAGCAGCTGAATTTCTACCTAATGGTTATTTAAATTTAATAGAAGGTTACGCTAGAGCAAACAAAGCAAATCTAATAATTGGTACCATAAAGTATATTAGCAAAGATTTTCTTAATTATGTAAATGCGGTAGAAGTTTTAACTGATCCTAAAAAAGCGTATTATGCAAAATATCATCTAGTGCCTTATGGAGAATATATACCATCATTTATAAAACCAATTTTAAGTAAACTTTATAAAAAAATAGATTTACCAATGGTAGGCTTTAGCTCTGGAGCAAAGAATCAAGAACCTCTAGCAGTAGCTAATCAAAAGTTAGCTTTTAATATTTGTTATGAAAATGGATTTAGTAGTGAATTAATAGCAACTGCTAGAAAGTCAACTATAATGGTTAATTTAAGTGATATGGTATGGTATGGAACATCAATAGCTAAGGATGAGCATTTACAGTTATCTCAAGCAAGAGCATTAGAAAATCAGCGCTATTTTATTCAAGTTACTAATACAGGTATAACGGCGATAATTAGACCAAATGGAACTATTCAATCAATGTTGCCTATTTTTCAGCAATTGGTATTAAAAGATACTGTACAAGGGATGGACGGTAGTACTCCTTATGAAATTTACGGTAACTATTTAATTATTACGCTTTGCATGATAATTATTGGAATTATAGTATTTATATACTATATAAATAAATTATTTAGAAAAATTGTTGACTAATATTTTAATAACCTAGTTGTCTATTTTTATTTAAGCATATATAGTTATATTCTAATTCTGCTATGGTGCCATTACCAAATTTTAACCATTTAATGTTGCTATTATTACTATAATCAATTTTCTCTATTTGACTTCCTAATTCATTGAAAATAGAAACGTTACTTAGAATATATTGCTTATTAGTACAATCCATCAGCCAATCAGATAATATATATTTATAATGAACTTGATTATTCAAATATTGAAACTGAGATGTATCTTTTACAGTTTTACGTTCTTGAAAAGAATAAACTTGAGGTGAAGCAGATTTTATACTATCATTATTAACTTCAATAATTAATTGACCATCATTAGTAGTTCCAACATAACGCCAATTATCACCTTTACCCCCAGGAAGTTGAGCTTGAGGTACTGTAGGTAATGGTCCTGAACTAAAACTAGAGCAACCTACCAAACCTATTAATAGTAAATAGTAAATAGTATTTCTCATATATTTTCGCCAATCTTTTCTAAAAATGAATTTGAATGAGGTGCTATGAGAAAAGATGCCACTAGAGGCATCTTTATATGTGGTAATCATTATTCATTATAAAAAATGATTTACTTTTTCTTTTTGCCAATTGCTTCTTTTAATGCTTTCCCAGCTTTAAATTTTGGTGTAGTAGTTGCAGCAATCTTGATTTCTTTACCAGTTTTAGGATTGCGGCCAACACGAGCTGCACGCTTAGCTGTTGAGAAAGAACCAAAACCAATTAAAGTAACAACATCACCACCTTTTAAAGCATGAGTTACTGCTCCAATAAATGCATCAATTGCGTCGCCAGCTTTAACTTTAGAAATGTCTGCTTTAGAGGCAATAGCTTCGATTAATTGAGATTTGTTCATAATAAACTCCAAATAAAGTTGGTTAATTTTTTAATGTTACACAGGCATTGTTATACCAAACTGTTTCGCATTATGTCAATGATTTTTATTAGATTTTATTATACTTTTTCTAATATTCCACATAACTTATTGAATTAATTTGATAATTTTTTTAAAATATTTTATTAAAATTCCTTCAAAAATTAAGGAATTATAGGAAATTTCCATTTGTATTTAACACTATATAAGCGTAATAATATCATTAATAAGGCAGCAATTACACTTGCAAAGGAATGAATAACTGAAAAATTGATTAAAGTTAAATAGCATATCGCACCAAAAAATGCAACGGTTATATATAATTCTTGTGAGAATACAAGGGGTATTCTATTAGAAATAATATCGGCAATTATGCCACCGCCAATAGCAGTCCAAACTCCCATTAATATAGCAGTAATATCATTTTGCCCCATAACTAAAGATTTTTCTACACCAGCTAAACTAAATGCAGCCAAACCCATTGCATCGGTCACTATAAGTATGGTATGAATTTTTTTTCGTCCTATAACCTGTTTTTCAAAATATACTATAATAAAACTTAAAGAACCTATTATTAATGTTATCCAAATATAGAATTGATCTTTTATCCAAAAAACTGTAGTGCCAAGTATAATATCACGAATAGTTCCTCCAGCGTTAGAGGTAAGAAATGCTAATAAAATAGCACCGGTAATATCCATTTTTGATTCTATGGCTCTTAAAGCACCGCTAATGCTTGAAGTAATAACCCCACAAATCATAAATATATAGAGTAGATAGTTTATTTCATATAGGTGATGAATCATTGAATTTCCTTTATTTTATAATGTAGGATAGAATTATTATGAATTATTTTCAAGAGTATGATCAATAATTTTTATTATTGAATTTTTAACTTGACTACTCATTTGGTTTGGATATTTTTTAGCTAATCTTGCATAATTAATATTTGATGCTTGTTTTATTATATTTTGGAGCAATTTAATGTTATTTTTTATATAGTTTAAATTATCGCATATAGCAAAAATATTTACAATTTTAAATAATGAATTATAACGATCAGTTTTTCTCATATAATCAATTTTTTTAATTAAATTATAAATTTGCAGGGTATTCAAGTTATCAAAATTAGATAATTGAAAATAGACATTGTAAAGCAATAATATTAGGTCTTTAGTTTTTTTATCTAGTTTAGTATCCACAATAATTTTTTTTATATCTGTTTTTTTTTCTTTAGGAAGGCTTATGCCCATATAATAATATATTATACAGAATTTTTCTGATACTGTTAATTGATTTATAATTGCAAAAGATAAAACTTTTGACAATTTCTCAGTTAAACTGCTGTTACTAAAAAGAAAGTTTAATTCAGGGGTTATATATTTTAAGGCTTTAATATCATATAAGATTTTAAAAAAGCGTAGAGAATTAGAAGTTGCAATTGCTTTATAGCATTCTAACCAGATTCTGTCTTTGCTAATGCTAGTGAGTTCATTGTTATTTACAACTTTTTTCATTAAATCTAGGGTTTCTTGCGCAATAATAAAATTGAAACGTCCAGCAAATCTAGCAACTCGAAAAACTCTTAAAGGGTCTTCAATAAAAGCAGCAGAAACATGACGAATTAGTTTTTTATTTAAATCATTAATGCCACCAAAGGGGTCAATTAAGTTGCCCAATTCATCTTCAGCTATAGCATTTATAGTAATATCGCGACGTTTTAAATCATCTTCTAAACTAACATTTTTTGAAGTAGTAAAACTAAAACCCTTATGCCCAGAATTTGTTTTTTTTTCTAGGCGAGCTAAGGCATATTCTTCTTTTGTAATTGGGTGCAAATAAACTGGAAAATCCTTACCAACTGGTTTAAATTTTAATTTAAGCATATCCTCATGAGTGGCACCTACTACTACGTAATCATTATCTGAAGATTTTATTCCTAATAATTTATCTCTAACACAACCACCCACTTT
This sequence comes from uncultured Neisseria sp., assembly GCA_964481375.1. Classification (GTDB taxonomy): domain Bacteria; phylum Pseudomonadota; class Gammaproteobacteria; order Burkholderiales; family UBA11063; genus Aquella. The sequence goes on from CAYZUJ010000015.1 coordinate 6,979, forward strand.
ATATATTTTCATTTTATGATTTATCTTTTTTGAAAAAGTTGGAAAATCTAAAATATTTATATGTATTAGGTAAATTATTTATATAATTTAATAAATTTAATGAGGTAGCATCTTTATTTAATTTATAATCATAAATTGATTTATTACTAAGAACTTTTTGAACATAATCTTTAGTGCCACTAATAGGTATTAATTCAATTTGAATTTTATTATCTAATTTAAAAAGGTTGTCTTTCCAGCGTTTTGCTCGACTAGGTCCAGCATTATAAGCAGCAGTTGAATAAATTAAGTTTCCTGAAAATTTTTTGTATAAATTCCCAAGATACCATGTTCCAAATTTAATGTTACAAGCTGCAGTTGCTCTATAACAATTTCCAAATCCTGCTTTTTGCCTAATATGATTAGCAGTTTGTGGCATTAATTGCATTAAACCCACACCGCCGTCAATTGCAATTACATCTTTATTAAATCTACTCTCTTGCCTACTAATAGCAAATGCATATGTTGGGTCAATTTTATTTAAACGACTATATTCATCAAATAAATTAGCAAAAGGAGTAGGAAAGCTAAAATCAATATAACGTACACTAATTTTATTAGAAGCAAAAATACTAAGGTCGTAAAATTGATTTCTATAAGCCATATTACTCATTGAGAGTAATTCAGATTCTGAAGCTTGTTTAGCTATAGAATACCATTCATAAGTTGCTAAATTAATCAAGCTTTTACTGTCATTATTAACACCTAATTTATATAAATTTAATATAGAAATAACTTCATTTGAAAATGGGTTAGGCTTTAATTCAGAAATTTTGCTAGGTAATGTTTTAAAACCAACTTTTTTATCAAGTTCAGCTCTTGCTAGCATTGAATAATAAGAGTAATCATTAGGGATTTTTTCTAATAAGCTATTAGCTTTATCCGCTTTATTAATACTATCGAAAGCTTTAGCTTGCCAATATAACCAAACATTTTTATTTTTTAATTCATTAGGCATTTGTTCAATACTTTGAATAACCATTTCCCAATCCATAAAATAGAGAAAAGTTTTTGTGCGCCATTCAAATTCATCATTGCTAAAATATTTATAATCTGTAAATGAAAACAATTCTTTAGCTTTTAAAAAATTTAAGTCAATAGCAAATTGATAAGCTAAATAGTTTTTGAGAAAATTTTCTGTTACAGGGTCGAGTTTTACTTTATTTAATTTATCTAGTGCTTTATTAGGGTCAACTTTAGAAATTTTTATAACATAATTAGCTATAGCATATCTGTTTGTTTTTAAATCATGCATATTATATTCAATATTAAGATATTTAAGGTATTGATTAAATAAGTTGCTTTGATTATAAGTTAATAAATTAAATAACATTATATTTTTTTGAATGTCAGTAATTTTGTGATTTTTAGCTAATATTAATAATAAGTTTGAACACCAAGGAGTAGGGTTATTTGCAATTAAATAATTAATATTAGAAAGAATAGGTTTATTATTAAATAACATAGTGTTAGAAATATCAAGACCACAGGTTTCATTTATTGATGCTGAAAGTGGGAATAATTTATAATAAGTGTTTTGATATTCTTTATATCTTTTAAATTGAAAATAAAATATTAATAACTGATGAATTAAATCATTTCTCATAAAACTATCATGGGTATATTGAATAAATAATTGTGCATTATAAGGCTTATTAAGAACTAACTGTGCTTTTGCATTTAAATAATTAATAACTAAATTGTTTTTATTATTTAAATATAGCTGTTCTAACTTTATAAATTTACCAGAGTTAAAAAAATTATCTGCTTGCACTATATTATTATCAATGCTAGCAAAAGTAAGTTTATATAATAAGAAAAAACAAATAAATAATATTTTTTTAAACATACATTATTCTTTATTTAAAATATTAACCTGTATAATGCCATATTTTAATATTAATTAAGGTTTAATTATAACTTATTTACTTCTTTATTGAATAGAAATTTTTAAATACCAACTCCTGAAATAAATATTATAAAATAAAAAGGGTTATGGTGAAAATTTTTTGATAATATTATTACTTTTAAATGTAATAATAGCAAGGGCATTTATGTATAGGTATAGTAGAATTTTAGCAGATTTATTGATAATTTATAATTTGAGTATTCCTTTACTTTAAAAAAAGCTGTCGAATATAGATTGTTTGCTGTATCTAAATTTTTATTTAATCTTTTTAAATAGAGTATTATTAGCATATAAAGAAAAATTATTTGCTATTTTTCTGTTTATACTTTTGGAGAGTTTAATTTTCAAAAACTCTTTATCTGTCAGTCAATAAAAACTTAATTATCTTGAAATCTAAATTATGGGCAAAGTGTAAATGTGATTCTTGAAGAAGTCGAATTAC
>CAYZUJ010000015.1:9378-13185 GCA_964481375.1 uncultured Neisseria sp.
TAAATGTTTGAGTATAAATTGCGGTAGTAAAGTTATTTAGATAATTAACGTATTTAGTATGATTAATTGGACCTAAATTACAAGTTTGGCTAGCTTGAGGACCAAGCGGATTAGTATTTGTAAGGCAAGCTCCAGTTGTTAAACAATAATTACTCATAGCGCTAAAGCCTGCTCCCAAGCCAGGTTGAATACTAGGTGCTGTAGATGGTGTTAATAATTGAGATGTGGTGTAAGGGCAAGTATACATTATTACTGGGGTAGACCAATTTGCGGCATAACCTAAGCTATTTCTTGCTATACCTAAAGCCCCCCAGCCTGGATAATTATTAACAATTGTTGCTGGAGCTGCACAACCAATTACTTGATTTGTTGAAGGGTTAGTAACCTGCAAATTGACACTTGTCATATTATGTGGCCCAGAAACTCCATTACCATTATTATCATAACTTTCATAAGCAATAGGAAATGGTCCAAAGGCATACGATCCATAAACTGACATTAAAGCTGTAGGAGTACTAATGTCATCATTAGTAGGACATGCTGAAATAGTCAGTTTGGAAGCATCGGCACCAATACATGCAGGGCTATTTTCATCTGTTGCTTTAGATACGCTGATAGCAAATGGAATGGTATAACCATTAACAGCGCTACCATCATAGTAATTTCCATTATTATTAAATGTTCCTTCAAATAAACTATCTATTGGTGGTTGTTGTCCATATGTAATACCATTGTAAATTGGAGCTGGAGGCAGAGATTGTCCAACTATACAATTATTTCCGCTTTCGTCACATCCAGTTTTAGGAAATACATTAAATGAATTTAAAAGCTGCCCATTTATACTATAATCATAGCCTTTATTAGGATTAATCATAATCAAAGTTTCAGAAGCAATTGGAGGGTTTATAGCCTGCATCCATACCGCATAAGGACAATTATTATAAACCCCAAATTGAGTTTGGGGTACATAGGATTGAGTAACATTTACATTTATTGGAGCTATACTATAATTTGATGCTGTTGCGTTTATTGTAGCATTGCCAATTGCTATACCGTTTAATGTAACTGTACATAATCTGACTGTTGGACCACTGGAAAGCATGCAAATACTTGGACTTTCAGTTACAATATTTGTATTGTTTGAATTTAGAGAAACTGACACATTTGTAATGCCTGAGCTATGATTTAGGCTAAGTATAACTTGAGTAGAAATAGATACACCAACTGAAACAGAAGTATTTTTAAAACTTATGGTACCAGGAACTGATACATTAACTACATTGACATTAACTGGACTGGGCTGGCTATACCCTGAAGCGGTAGCAGTAATAATATCTGTTCCTATAGCTACTCCATTAATTGTCACTTCACATGAGCGTGTTAAACCACTAGATAAAGTACAGGTTGATGGAGAAACTGTAGCAATATTTGGATTGCTTGTTTTTAAATTAACCACTAAATTTGAAACGCCAGAGCTGTCATTTAAACTTAATAATACATGATTTGAACTATTTACACTAACACTTTCAGCGGTTATATCAAAAGCCAATATTCCCGGAACTGCTGAAGATGAAGATGTAACTGCAACTTGAGAAATATTATATCCTGATGCTTTTGCTATAATATTTGCACTACCTGTTGATAAACCACGAACTTGAACTTCGCATGATTGTGGAGCTCCTGGTAAGCTTGAAAGAGTACATATAGCAGGAATTATGGTTGCTACTGCTGGATTAGATGAAGACAGATTTACCACTAACCCATTAACATTAGAACTACCAGATAATGTTAAAATTAATTCAGCGACACTTCCATTTGTTACAGTAACTGAGGATTTATTAAAAGTAATTATACCATTTGAATAAATATTACTATTCTTTCCACTGCAGCCACAAAAGAATAATATCACATAAATAAACAAAAGCTTTATTAAAAAATTTTTCATTTATATATCCTTTCAAATAACTTATATTTGTTATCACTTATTTGAATCCTCAATTTTGTAATATGGAGTAATGCCTAATGTAATGCTAGGAAGTTATGCTTTGTAAACTTCCATTATTTTAACACTTTTAATTTATTATAATTTAATTTTCCTTTCATTTTAGAATCTACCTATGAGCCAGTTTTTTCCTGATTTGTAACATTTATCTTCTAAGATTTTAAATTGCTTAATTAATTTATGACGTTTTATTAAATTTTTTCAAAATCTTAGAACCTTAAAATCTAAAATAGTTTAAACCGTACCCTTAGTAAATTGATTAAAGCTAATGAGAAAATTTATGATATAATATGACTCTTAAGTATTTAAATGAGAAAAAATGATTATTAATATTCCAGAGTATATTAATCAGTGTGCACCACAGGTGGCAGAAAATACAATGATGGCGATTATAAAAACTGAAAGTAATGGTAACCCTTGGGCTATTAGCTTAAATCGTGGGCATCGGCTTATGTATCAACCCAAAAGCTATAAGCAAGCAGTTGCTTGGGTTAAATACCTTGAAAAGTATAAATATAATTTTGATGTAGGCATTGCTCAGGTTAATATAAAAAATATCCATAAATTTGGTTTTAGGGCAGTTGATGCACTAGATCCATGTTTAAATTTAAAACTAGGGGCATATATTTTACAATCTAATTTTTCTCAAGCTATTAAAGCTTCAAAGACGCAACAAGAAGCTTTATTAAAAGCCATTAGTGCTTATAATACCGGTAATTATCATAGAGGTTTTTATAATGGCTATGTTGATAAGGTGATTTATAATGCTAAAAGTGACACTCCTTATATTCCTCTAAAGTAAACATTTTTTAATTTTTAAAATAAATATCATATAAAATCATAAAATTTTAATAAGGTAATTTTGAGTATTTATATACTTAAAATTTTCTTTATTATCTAGGATTTGTTTAAATATATCTAATAAAAATATTTTGAATAAAATCTAAGTGTTATCAAGCTAGTGACATTTTTGTCACTAGTTTATTTTTTATAAAATATGATTAAATGATGTCCGCAATAGGTTTTAGATTTAGTGAAAAAATTAATAAGGTAGTTTATGAAAACAAAAGATCTTTTTTTTATTTTATTTTTATTTTTGAATATGTTATTTAGTTATGCTGATTCTATTGAGTTGCCCTTAGAAAATTCTAAAACTTCAAAAGTGTCAGATGTTCAGGAGAATAAAGATACATCGTGGATTATAAGTAGTGATGACCGCTTAATTAGCAAGACTATTGAGAAATGGATTAATCAAAAAGGATATACTTTAATATGGGATGCAAAAGTAGATTTTCAAATTCAAACACCAGGAGTAATACATGGTTCGTTAGAAGATGCTGTTTCAAAATTATTGAAGTCATTTAGTAGCAATGAATATTATTTACAGGTAAAATGGTATAATGAAAAAGCATTGTTAGTTGTTAAACAAGTTAATTTTAATAAAAACTCACCAAGCCTAATAAAGGTTCAATCATCAAAAAAATTAAATTCGACTTTAAAAGCTAATTTGCCATCTATTCCTAAATCTGATTTGATTGATAATGATGTTTTAGAGCCCAAAGAACCCCCTATAAAATCAGTAGGGTTAAAAAAAATAGCTCAAAATTCGAATAATAAAGAATCTATTAAAATGGTAAAGATAAAATCAGCCAATAAGGTTCAAAATAACGAGTTAGTTGCTAAGGAAAGACCTATATTGGCAAAATCAAAAAAACCAGTGCACATGAGTATAAATAATAAAGAATCTTCTTCTATTAAAATCGTTAAGGTTAAATCAGCCCACAAGTTACAAGAAAGTAAATCAT
>CAYZUJ010000015.1:13285-16573 GCA_964481375.1 uncultured Neisseria sp.
ATCTAACTCTATATTAGTAAAGCCGGTAAAAAATCTAAATAGAAATAAATTAGTTTCGACTTTAAAAGCTAATTTGCCATCTATTCCTAAATCTGATTTGATTGATAATGATGTTTTAGAGCCCAAAGAACCCCCTATAAAATCAGTAGGGTTAAAAAAAATAGCTCAAAATTCGAATAATAAAGAATCTATTAAAATCGTTAAGGTTAAATCAGCCCACAAGTTACAAGAAAGTAAATCATTTACATCTAAAAAATCATTCAATTCTAAATCAGTTTCTACATTAAAACCAAAATCAAAGCAGGCTGTTACTGATGAGGATGTAAATGCTTCTATTAAGAAAATATCAATGCAGTCATCTTTATATCAAAAATTAAATATGTCGATTAACTATGAATCAGCAAAAAATGCAAAATTAAGGATTTTGAAACCCGTAGAATCTAACTCTATATTAGTAAAGCCGGTAAAAAATCTAAATAGAAATAAATTAGTTATTGCGGTGCCGAATGAAAAATCTCAAATTTGGAATATTGATATTGATGACAAAGTAATTAGTGTAACGCTTAATAAATGGGCATTTAGAGAAGGATACACTTTAATATGGGATTCCAAAACGGATTTTCAGATTCAAACTTCGGGAGTAATTAGAGGGACATTTAAAAGTGCTATCAATGAAGTATTAAGATCATTTAAAGATACAGATAGTCCATTAAAAGCAAATTGGTATAAAAATAAAGTAATTAGAATTATTTCTTTAGATGCAGTGGGTTTAAAAGACAAATAGATTATAAAAAGAGGTATTTATGCAAGTTAGGAAATTAGGGATCGCTTTATTAATCTTTTCTTTTTTAGTTAGTAGTTGCTCTTTTTCATCATTACCAAATGATGTTAAAAAATCAATTAATTCAACTGATGAAGCAATTAATAAAGTAAATAAAAAATTTAGTGCAAAAATGAAAGTTAAAAATAATAATTTTAACTATGATATGGATACATTATATATTAGTAATGTATCTATTCAAAGGAAAGATACAGATTTTTTACCGGTAAAATTTAATAATCAAATCAAAATGGATGGAAGTTTTACTTCTATGAACCAAATAGCTGATACATTAAATAAAGTAACAAAATATCCTGTATTAGTTGATGATGATTCAATTAGAAATATTAGTATTCGAGTTACACAAAATTCAGGAACCCTAGTGGATTTATTAAATAATATTTGCGCAAAAACGGATACTTCTTGGAATTTTAAAGAAGGAAAGATTATACTCTCTAGTACTGAAACAAAGACATGGTTTATTAAAGGTATTCCAGGTGATATTCAAGTACAAAATCAAATAAATTCAAATAATGGGATACAAGGCAGTGGCGGTAGTGGTGGTAGTGGCAACCAATCACAAAGTAATAATCAAATGAATACCATACAAAATATACAATTTAATTTAGCTAATAGTTTATGGGATAATATGAAAAATGCAATTCAGTCTATGTTATCAAATAAAGGAAAGCTATCAATTTTATCCTCAACTTCCTCGGTGACTGTTACCGATAAGCCATCTGTTATTATTAAGGTGGGCAGCTTTATAAAACAACAAAATGAAATGTTAAGTAAGCAAGTACAAATTGATGTGCAAGTTTTAAGTGTTGAAACAAAATCTGATGATAATTATGGAATAAATTGGAAAATTCTTTTAAGAGATAAAGTGGGGTTTTCAATTAATGGGCAAGCTCCTTTAGGTTCTAAAGGTGATGTTAATGTTTTTTCTCCAGCTGTTACTACTCAAGCCTTTACAATTGGTGGAACAACAGGGGGATTTCTAGATGGCAGTTCATTAATTATTAATGCGCTAAGTTCTAGTACTAAAATGTCCATGGTAACTTCAGTTGCTGCAACTACCTTAAATAATCAACCAGTTCCTGTTGAAGTAGTAAGACAACAAGGATATGTATCTAATACTACTTCTACTATGAATGGTAATAATCAAACGCAATTTTCTCTACAAACAGGTCAAATTAACTATGGATTTGTTTTAAATATTTTGCCTGTGATAGAAGCAAATAACTTAGTTAATTTGCAAATATCTATAAATCTTTCTGATTTAAAAAATCTTGAAAAGTATGCTGTTGGTGATGAGAAAAATGGATCGTCTGTGCAGTTGCCTAATTTGATTCAGCGTAATACGATGCAAAAAACAACTATGCGCTCTGGTGATACTTATGTAATTACTGGTTTTGATAGTGACACTAATTCAATTACAAATAGTGGAGTTGGCGGAACAAAAAATTGGTTGCTAGGTGGTGGGGTAACAGCAAATAAAAATAGAACTAAATTAGTAATTTTAGTAACTCCACGTATTGTAAATATTTAAAAAGAATATTGATGCAAATTTATCAAAAGAATAAAATTGATTTTATTACCGGTATGGTTTGGCAAAAAAGCGATGAAGAGCATAAAGTTAATTTAAAACAAATGAAAATAAAATGTGGTTTTAATTTTTATTGTAAAACTAATAAAATTATTACTACTTATGGTTTTGTAAAATTAAATTTGCAAAAGGACAAAGCTGAAGACAATACAATAAAAAAGAAGAAAATAAAATTAAATAAACCAACTTCTTTAGGGCTATTTATAGTAAATGCATCTGAAGTAAATAAAGAAACTGAAGATTTATTTATTTGCTTTCGTTTTAATGAAAATCTTTTTGGATATGTTCTTTTATATAAAGGGACTATTTTTCCTTATGAAGGTGAATTTGTTGGTTCTGAATATGAAGTAAAAGCAAAAATAAGTAAATTGGCAGTTGAGTATAATATTAAAACAGCAAAAATATTTGAAGACGTTCCTTTTTTTAATTCATCTTCTTTTATTGATGAGACAGGTTTGAAAGTTACAGTTATTAAATCCTTCTGTGAAAATGGTAAGGTTTTGGGAGCTTCTGATTATTATTTATGGCAGAATAAATCATTTAAAAGTATATTGAGAAATTCACAGATTGAGCCGATTGCATTATTGAAAAAAAAATATAAAACTATATTAATAAGTTTGCTTATTATTAGTATGGCTTTATTACTTAATGAAATGCAAAAGAGTTACTATAAAAATTTAGATAATCTTGAGGCTTTGCAAAATTCTGTGATAGATAAAACAAATATATTTGTTAATGATGTAGGAATTGATGCAAAAACTTTTATTGATTCATGTTTTAGTAATATTGATAAATATATTAATCCTATTAATAACTGGCAGATTGATTCATTAAATTGTATTTTAAAAGGGATAAGTAT
>CAYZUJ010000015.1:16583-23963 GCA_964481375.1 uncultured Neisseria sp.
AAATGGAACGTTGGCGGAAATAAAAGCTGCAATTAATGATAAAGGTTTGATAGTTGGTGATAAAACTGCCAGATTAAATAAAGATTTTGATTTAACTAAAATTCAACCAAATAAAAGTTATCAACCATATGTAGAGCAAATTGAAACTTTAAAAGGTATGGCAGATAAATATGGATTATTAATAAAAGTAAATGGTTTAAAAAAGGTAGAAATTAGTTCATCACTTTCACCAATATTTTTATATAACAATAATATTATAAATAATATAAATATTTTAGAAATATCCATGCAGTTAAATAGTAATGGCTTTTTTAATTGGATAATTAGAGGGGAATTAAATGGTAGGTAAATTATTATTATTTATATTAATTATTTGCAACTATTGTTTTGCAATAGAGTCTAGTATAGTAAATGAAAAATTAAAAATTAATGAATCTATTCCAGTGGTTATTAATAAAAAATCACTAAATGTTGATAGCAATGTTATTAATAAAGTGGATTTAGACTCAGAAAATATTAATACACTAAAGCGTAAATTGGAAGTAGAAAAAGTTAAGGCTGACATTCAAAAAACCATGAATACTTCGGATAATTCATCATTAGGCAAAGGGTTGGAAGAAACTACGGTTACCTCAGTTTATATAGAAGAAAATGGTGCAAAATATGCTACTTTGCAATTTATCGATGGTTCAACATTAGATATAGAAATTGGTTCTTTTATTGGAGATTATGAAGTATTAGATATTTCTATGACTGGGGTTACTCTTAAGAAAAAATCTTGTAGAAAAGGCAGGTGTGTTCAGAAAGTAATTATTAAACGCCTTTATTCAAAAATTAATGATGTAGTGACTACTAATACACCAATTAAATATATGCCAACTCCAGAGATTATGGAAAAAAATAATCAAATGGTTCCGCCAATTATTACTAATAGGTAAAAGGTTATATAATGGATTCGATGGTATTAACAGGTTTAGGCAAAGAGTACGAATTAAGTAAAGCTCTTCGTGAAAAAATGGTACTTTTAATGGATGGCACTATTTATGTTAATGAAAATTATAAAAATGATGTTGATGTTTTAAATAAAATTACTTTTTTTTGTAATATAAATGATGAAACTGGTGATTTATTAACTACGCGCGATAAAATTAAATATACTATTCCTGAAGTAATACGCGGTTTTTATGAAGAAGATTCGGCAAACGCTTTTTCCGATAGTGCTTCGCAAATGCAGCGAGAAATTATTAATTTAATACAAATAGCTCATCAAAAAAACGCATCTGATATACATATTGAACTTAATACTTCTTCTACTTTTATAATGTTTAGAATATTAGGGGATTTAGTATTATATAAAACATTAACTTATGATTCAGGTAATTTAATGTGTACAACTTTATATAATACAATGACTACTACATCTGGTACAAATTTTAACTCAAGAACTCAGCAAGATGCGAATATTCAAGAGGCATTTTTACCCAAAGATCTTAGCGGTATTAGGGTTGCAACTGGTCCTACACAAGGTGGAAATTATTTCATTGTGCTTAGATTATTACCAAAAGGAGCAAATAGTACTTTAGAAGATATAGGTTATAGTAAATTTCAGTTGAAATATATCCGTGATTTTAAAGCAGTTAGGAATGGTGGGATTGTTATTTTTTCTGGTCCTACTGGTTCAGGAAAGTCTACGTCATTGCAAGCAATGAATAAAGAAACTTTGAAAGAATATAAAGGTAGAATTAATTTAATTTCAATAGAAGACCCTGTAGAGTATCCTATTGTAGTTGAGGATATTGTTGATGGTAAGAAAGTGTGTTATTCTGCAAGACAAATTGCAGTTCCTTCTACTCAAGATAAGGAATTAAGAAAGCAATATTTTAATAATGCAGTAGTTGCTGCTATGCGTCAGGATCCAGATGTTATTATGATTGGAGAAATTCGTGATCCAATTACAGCTGAGGCGGCAATTACAGCTTCAATTACAGGACACCCGGTAGCTTCAACTGTTCATGCAAGTAATGCCATAATGATTATTGATAGATTAATTACTATTGGGGCAAATAGAAAGCTATTATTAGCGCCAGGAACTTTATCAGGATTAATTTCTCAACAATTAGTTCCCATATTGTGTCCAAAATGCAAGGAATCTTTAATAAATAATTTACCTGATTTAGAAAAAAATAATAGAGCTTTAGTAAGTAGATTATTAGAAGCTTTTGATAATGATTTAACAAATATTTTTATTCGTGGTAAAGGTTGTAATTATTATAATTCTCAAACCAAGCAGTCGTGTATTTATGGGCATATTGATAGAACAGTAGTTGCAGAAATTGTAGTGCCAGATGAAATGTTTTTACAATATTTGCGTCAAGATGATTTATTTAACGCCAGTAGATATTGGCTTGAAGAGCAAAAAGGCGTAACTATGATGTGTCATGGGTTAGCCAAAGTTAAAAAAGGAATAATAGACCCAAGGGCGTTGGAGGCTAAATTAAAGCTAATTTCCCCACAAAAGAATTTAGATAGGTGTTTGAATGATTATTAAAACTATAATGCGATTAAATTTTAATTTAAAAAAAAGAATTAAGATTTATCGGATATTATCTAAAGCAACTAATGAACTACATCAAGGTGTAAAAATTAAAACAGCTCTTGAGCATTTAATGGTTTTAGAAAAAAAAGCTAATGATGATAAAACTCTCATCTATAAAATGTTTAAATTATGGATAAAAGAATTAACGCAAGGGCGTGAATTTGGTCAGATAATTAATGATTTTGTTCCTCATTCTGAGGCAATGATTATATCTTTCTCAGAAACATCCGGCAAAATTTCTGATGGATTTGCTCTAGCAGCTCAAATAGCTAAATCACAAGCAAATTTTATAAATGCATTTAGAAATGCTCTTATTGCTCCATTAGTTACATTAACTATTGCTTTTTTAACTTTAAGTTTCTTTTGTAATGGAGTTTTGCCAGGAATAGCAAATGCTTTAAAGGTTGAACAATTATCAAATTTTTCATTAATTGTTTTACATATAACAAAATCATTTAATGTTTGGTTTCCTTTGTCAATATGGCTATTTTTTTCCTTAATATTTTTTGTTATATGGGCATTACCAAATTATAAAGCAGGTTTTAGGTTGAAATTAGAAAAGTTTCCACCATTTTCCCTATATAGATTAGTCATAGGTTGTTCTTTTTTACATGCTTTTAACGCATTAACAAAATCAGGAGTGCCACAAGTAAAAACATTGCATAGGATGGCAAAATTTGCTAGCCCCTATTTAAAATATAGAATTGATAAAATTTTATATTTTATGAATAGAGGTATGACATTTGGTCATGCTTTAATTAGCACTCGTTTAAATTTTCCTGATAAAGAAACTATTGATGAGTTATCAATGTATTTAGAGTCAGGCAATATGGATTCGGCAATAGATATGGTAATAAATAATTTAAATGAAGATGGATTTGAATTAATTACCATTCAAGCAAAAATTGCTCAATATATTTGCACGGGGATTATTGTACTGGTGATTGTATTTTTATTGTTTAGTTTATTTTCACTTGTAGAAGATATGCAAGCAGTCAGTATGATATAGCATAACAGAATTCTCATTATTATTTTTGTAAAAGCGAATTTTAGTAATGAAAATATATTATCCTGATCATTAGAGGATAGTGGTAACAGTGGTTTCTATAACTAGAAATAGTTTATAGAATTGGTTAGTTTTTAAAGGAAATTATTATGAAATTCAATAAAAATATAAGGAATGCTCCTAAATCGCAACAAGGGGTGTCTTTATTTGATTTTGTGCTGTGGTTTACCTTAGTTGGTATTGTTATTTTAGCAATATATAATATTTATTTACCAAGTAAAAATCAGGCAAATTCACAAATTATAGTAACTGAATTAAATACTATACAATCAGTAGCACGTGTAATATATCAGTCTAATCCTGATAAATATAAAAATGCTAAACTTGCCGATTTAGGTGATTTGCCTCCATCAATTACAAAAAATGGAGATACATACACTAGTAATGTTGGTGGAGTAATTAAATTAGAACCAAGTGATGGTGATGGTTCAAAGTTTAAGGTTTCCTATGCTAATATGAATAAAAGTGTTTGTTTACTTGCTAAAGCCAAAGCTCTTTTAACTGGTTTTACAGCAGATGACAATACATGTGATGATGGTAAACCATCATTTACTTCTAATTAATTTATGCCATTTTTATTGGTTGTAATTATTGCAACTTCATTATTTTGGGTTAGTATGCTAAATTCAAAGCAGGCTAACCCAACTGACTCAGTTAATATGGTAAATTATGTTGCTAATGATATTGCTGAAGACTTATTATTTGATTTAAATATGGCGAATGAATATGCTAAAAAAAATATAACAGATGAGGGGTTAATTGAATCTGATAAGCTTTCAGCTTATTATAAACCGCTTTATAAAGATAAAAAGAAAGATAATTTAGCAGAATTTAAAGCATATTTACTCTCATATAATGAATCGCAAGCAAATAGTAAATATGCATTGGTAACTTGGAATTCGGTTAATCCAAAAATAATGGTTTTAAGCCCAGTTGAAAGTAATGTAATTGGTAGTTTAGTACAAATATCAACTAAACAGCCAGCAGGATTAAACCCTATAATAATAGGAACAAATTACCAATTAGATTGCAATATTAGTATAAATTCAACGGTAAAAGATTACGAGATGGAAAAAAAATATAGAAAAATATTTAAAGATTTATGTGTTTCTGAAAGTAGTTCAAAAGATTGGTTATATGTAATTTTTAATAAAATCCAATAGAGTAAAAATGGAAAAAATAAAATATCAGCAAGGTGTTAGTTTATTCGAGTTTATATTGGTAATTGCAATTGTTGGAGTGATTACCACTATAATAATGAATCAAGTTAATGAATATTTTAAAAAAGAAAAAAGTCAGCAATATGGGCATCAAAGTATTATTTTAGCTAAAGCTTTTTCAAGATATATTACTGATCATTATAAGCAATATTATGATAGTTCAAAGATTAATACCCAACATATAAAGTATAAAGAGTTAAGTGATGCTAATTATTTACCTATTGGTATGAAAAACCAAAAAAATATTTACGGCTATACTCCTTGTATCTCTATAATTCATGATAATGATTTAAATTCTATCCAAGCGGTTATGTTTTTTACAACTTCTGAAAGTAATATAAAAATTACCTTTAGAGATGGTGCTGATGCTATGATGGCAGCTGGAATAGCGGCAGGAGTGATTGACACAGATAAAAAGCAAGTTTATGGATCAGGAAGGGCTTGGAAAATTGATAATAGTAATGGTAATGATTATGATTCGTACTTTAAAACTGGTGGATGTGACTATTCACAAATTCCAGCAAATAGTTTAGTAATTAATTTATCTTTATTATCAGATTATATTTTACAACAACATAATGAGTCACAAATTGATACAGATAAATATTTATATAGAATTCCTGATGATAATTATAATTGTCCAGTGGGAAAAGACTGTAATAGAAATACCATGAAAGCTGATATTATAATGAATAGTCAGGGAAGCGATGGTATTGTTAAATATCATAGTATTAATTTTGGTTATGGAAGTGCAATAGATACTGGTCCCATATTAACATCAGGAAATAATAATGATGATATTAGTAAAAGACAAGCTAAGGCACTTAGTAATGAAGTAGTATTAGCAGGTGGTGGATTTGCGGCAAATACTCTTCGCCCTATGCTTTATAAAAATCAATATGAGTCTTGTTCTTTAGTTGAATTAGGTACAATAGTTAAAGAGGAATCATCAACAGATAACCCTATTTTAATAAGGAACCAATTGCTATGCTCTTATAGTCCAGTATGTCCATCGAACACTAATTATTATTGTTATCTACCAATATCGGATATGACAATTACTTATAATTTAAAAGATACTCAAACTTTTTTTAGTTGTCCTAATGGTAGTTATATTGATGTAACAACACCGTTTTTAGTAATGATTGATGGAAAGACAATTGATTCAAAAAATGATCAAGTAACTCCTAATTTTTCAGATGCTCAAGATCTTAGAAGTTTTGTTATTTATAAAAGTTTAGCTCCTACTGTTTATGGTAGGCCAGCTAGCATTGTTTCAATTACTTGCACATCAAACCCAGCATTAATAAGAAAATAATAGAGATTTGTAATGAAAATAGTTAATAAGATAATTAATAAAGGTTTCACTTTTATAGAGTTATTGTTAGCTATAGCTGTAATAGGTATATTTGCAACATTAATCTTTTTTTATGCTAGTATTACTTTTAAAAATCTACAGGCTAAACAGCTAGCAGATCAAAGCATTGCCTATGCTAAATATTTTAGTGATTATATTAATTATAATAAAAATATAATTTTTTCATTAATAAAAAATGATGATTCAATAATAGTATCTTTGGAAGGTGTACCAGGAGCTATTAATATTCCACTTCCTAAAACTTTTACAAAGACAAATATTTATGGGCAAGTGCCATGTTTATCAATTACCAAAAATAACTCTGGTAAATTATTTCCCATGTTATTTTATGTAGGGGGTTCATCAGATAAACATGTAGCTCAAAAAGCTGCTCTAATTTTAGGTGCTAAAGGTGGATATCAAGATAAGAATAAAGATAATAGCTATATAGTTAGAAGTAGCGGAGGCTGGGAAATTGATGATACAACTCCTTATTTAAAGAATAAATCTGCAGAAATATATAATAAATGTAAAAGTAATATTGCTGATTACTCAGTTTTTTTAAATTTAGCAATGTTTTCTTATTTTAATTCTGAAATGGCTATTAAAGATACATATTTAAGTAGGGAAATTGATTTAGAAAATAAACTGGGTTCATACGCAAATAGAAATACTCTTACAAGCGATATTTATTTAAATTCAGAATCAAGTGATGGTAAATCTTATAATGCAATTCAGTTTGGTTCTGGGGCATCTATTAAAGTAAATAGAGATAGTGATAATGAAATTGATGTTCAAGGGGGTGGTTTTGCTGCTAATAGTTTGCGTTCATATAGTGGTATGGGAATTGGAGAGAGTTGCTTAGAGAATGAGGTAGGAAAAATATATAAAAGAAACATAAGTGATAAAGAAAGCACTTATGAGATTGCCTACTCAAATTTGGTATGTTCATACACCCCAATTATGTGTACTCTTCTTAATAATAAAAATGAAAGTAAAGATTATTGTTATATTCCAACCAAAAATAATACAATGCAGATTCCTAGTAATGAGATTGATAGAAAAAGTCCTTTTTTATGTCCTAGACAAATTCCTATAGCTATAGATGCTAATTTTTCTTCCTCACCAGTTAATGTTACAT
>CAYZUJ010000016.1:0-23519 GCA_964481375.1 uncultured Neisseria sp.
CTTAACAAATTAACTAATAACTTAAAATTGGTTAATAAAGATAAATCTCAAGGATTTATTCAAAAACCAGATTATCGCCCTTTAACTAAATTTGAAGAGCGTGGCATAAACTTAGGGCATAATGTTTGGGATTTAATATTTATCAAAATTTAATGGCAATGCAAATGTTTAATCCTAGTTTAAATGATGTTCGTAATTTCTTTTTTGATATATATGCTAAATCTTTATTAAAACAACCTTTATCCGAATTAGAAAAAATTGCTTATAAAATTATTCTTGAACATCCCGAATATCATTATATATTAGAAAATAGAGGAAAATACTTACAATTTCAATGGCTTCCAGAAATGGGAGAAACAAACCCATTTCTCCATCTTAGTATGCACATGTCAATAATTGAACAATTATCGATTAATCAGCCTACAGGTATTATTGAGCTTTATAATAAATTATTAATTAAATGTAAACCTCACAATGCTCAACATGAATTAATGGAATGTTTAGGGGAAATGCTTTGGCAGGCTGAAAAAAATAAAACATTACTAGATATTAATTTATATTTAACTTGCATTAAAAAAAAATTGGAAAAATAAATGTTTATTTATGATTCACACTGTCATCTTGAATATATTTCTAATTTGAAAGAGCATAATATTTGTGCTTTAATACCGGCAATAACTTTAAAAGAAACTGTTGAATTAAATAATATTCGTAAAAATCATATTGCATATAAAGTTGGTTTTGGTCTCCACCCATGGTATATTGAAAATTATTCTGAAATTGAAATATTTAAAAAAGATCTTATTGATGCTATAAATAAATATCAGCCAGATTTTATTGGAGAAATAGGACTTGATTACTTAAAACCAAATCAAGATAAGCAAAAAGAATATTTTATTTGTCAATTATTAATTGCTAGAAAATTTAATTTACCTGTAGTTATTCATTGTGTCCATGCGTATAATGATATAATCACTATCTTAAAAAAATATAAAATTGCTAAAGGGATAATTCATGCATTTAATGCAAATTCTAAAATTGCAAAACAATTAACTGATCTAGGTTTAATTCTTGGTATTGGTGGTCTGATAGCAAAAAATACTCAAATTAATCAATGCATTAACTCTATCGCCCTTAATAAAATTGCATTAGAAAGTGATGCGCCTTTTATGGCTGCTTTTAATAAAAAAAAATCTAGGGTAGAAGATTTATTTTTATATGCACAAATTGTAGCTAATAAATATAATATTAGTTTAATTGATTTAATTAATCAATCTAATGCAAATATAAATAGTTTATTTATTAAAAGAAATTAATATAATGAGTAAAATAGGAAAAATAATTAAAAATAAAAAATCTCCACGACATTTAGCTAGAAGTATTGCTGTTCAAGGATTATATTATTTTAAATTAAATTGTAGCCCCGCAATTGAAATTGAGCGTTATTTAAGTAGCAATGGACATCCTCTTTATCTTAAAGCTGATCAAGAATTATTGCATTTTTTATTAGAACAAGGTGTTAATCAATTTGATAAAATGTTAAATTTGTATACAAATTTTCTAAATACTCGTAAATTATCAGAGATTAATTTACTTGAACAGATAATTTTAGTAATTGCTGCCATTGAATTAGCGAATAATATAAGTGTTCCTTCAACAGTTATTATTGATGAAGCTGTAGAACTAGCTAAACTTTATGGAGCTGAAGATTCTTATAAATTTATTAATGGTTTAGTTGATAAACTTGCCAAACAAATTAGAAACAATGAAATAAAAAACCGTATTCTTACATAACTATTGTTTTAATTAGAATCAAAATATTATGCTGATTAATCAAAGTATTATTGATGAAATTATTTCTCGAGCTGATATAATTGATGTTGTTAGCAAAAGTATCAAACTTAAACGTTCAGGACACAACTATTTAGCTTGTTGCCCTTTTCATAAAGAAAAAACACCTTCATTTTCTGTTAATAGCATTAAACAATTTTTTCATTGTTTTGGCTGTGAAGAATCTGGAGATGTAATTTCCTTTGTAATGAAGTTTAACGGTGTAGATTTTATTGATGCTATCAAAATTCTAGCCGATACTTATGGGGTTCATATTCCAGAATCTAATGAAACTTTTACACCTAAAGAATTGCAGCAAAAAAAAGAACATAAAGCCACTCTTAAAGATACTATCAACAAAACAGTTCAGTTTTTTCGCAATAATCTTGTAAATTCTAATATAGCTAAAAACTATTTACTTAATAGAGGTTTAACTAATGAAGTAATTAATCAATTTCTTCTTGGTTTTGCTCCTAATGATTTTAACTTACTGGAAAAGTTATTTCCCGATTATGCTAAAAACCAATTTTTAATAGATAGTGGGTTAGTAATTAAAAATGAGGCTAATAATAAAATTTATGATAGATTCAGAGGTCGCATTATCTTTCCTATTCGTAATACAAAAGGTGATGTAATTGCTTTTGGTGGTAGAGTTATTACTAAGAGTGAACCTAAATATCTTAACTCCCCTGAAACAATTTTATTTAATAAGTCTCAAGAATTGTATGGTTTATTTGAAGCCCAAAAATCTATCCGTAATAAAAATCAAGTAATAATAGTTGAAGGATATATGGATGTAATTGCGCTAAATCAATTTGGTATTAATAATGTAGTAGCAACAATGGGTACTGCTATTACTGATGAACATATTAAAAAGCTATTTCGTTTATGTGATAATATTTATTACGCTTTTGATGGAGATAATGCGGGTCGAAAAGCTGCCTGGCGGGCGTTAGAACGCTCAATAGCTAATATCACAGATACTAAAGCTGGCTATTTCTTATTTCTGCCAAAGGAACATGATCCTGATAGCTTTATTCGCAATAAAGGAGTTAATGAATTTATAAATCAATTAAATAATAACTCTGTTCCTCTCTCTAGTTTTTTATTAAACCAATTATCTTCTGAAGTTAATATTAATACTGAAGAGGGAAAAGCAAGGTTAATTAGCTTAGCAAAACCATTTTTAGAACAAACAAAAGCAATAGCCCTACAAGTAATACTTAAAAAGCAATTAGCAAAAATTGTCGAACTTGAACCTAATGTCTTAGAAAGTATTTTGAATAACCGTTCTCGTTATGCTTTTTATAATAACCAATGGAAAAATAACCCTCAACTACCAGTAAAAGAAAATATTATTAAAATTAATCTAGTAGAAATAATTATACGCCACGCACTCCATAATATCTCTTGGGTTATTAATTACAAGTTACCAGAAAATATTAATTTTTATTCTCAAGAAATTCAAGAACTTGCTTTAATTATAGATTTTATTCATAATAACTATAATATTAATGATAATATAGAACTAATTAAAATTACAGAATATATTAAAAGTCCTACTCTAAACCTTGAAAACATGTATAATAATAACAATATAATTACTTTAACTGAAGATGAATTTCGCCAAACATTAGATAATTTATTTGGCTTATCAGCTCGTAAAGTCATTAAAATACCTAAAATACCCATGAAGGAACAATCTAATGAGTAAATTACTTTTGGTTCCTAAAAATGCAACCCAATTTTTTATTAATGGTCCCAGTGGTAAATTAGACTGTTTAGAATTAAAACCTAGTTCAGAAAATATTAATGGAATTGCTATTATTTTTCATCCTGACCCTAATGCTGGAGGAAACTATACTAATAAAATAGTAAAAACCATAGCAACTACCCTTAATAAAAAGAGTTATATTTGCTATTGCCCAAACCTACGCGGAGTGGGTTTAAGTGAGGGCAAACATGATAATGGAATAGGCGAAGTTGATGATGCAATAGCTATATATAAACACTTGCGCACTCTTTACCCAAACTTACCCATAGTATTAGCAGGGTTTTCCTTTGGTACTTCTATAGCTAGCCAATTAGCCTCTGAGATTGATTACAAAAAATTAATTCTAATAGCTCCAGCAGTCACTAGATATAAGGTAGTTATTTCTAATTATAATAAAACCATAGTAATGCATGGGGAAAATGATGATGTTGTTGAATTAACTGCCGTGCTAGATTGGGCTCGAACTAATAAGCAACCAGTTATATGGCTACCTAATACTGATCATTTCTTTCACGGCAAATTATTAGAGTTACAAAATATTCTTGAACAATACTCTTTTTAAAAATTTAGTTATTTAGAAATGTTTGATCAAATATACAACTCATTTCTTCTTTAAATTCTGCTTCTTGACGAATAGCCTTTTCTTCACTTTCTCTCGTTTGCCGCTCATTATTTAATAATTCATTAAACAATTTTAAAGATTTAGTACTTATATCATGCACTTTAATATTCTTATTTTTTTCAAATTTCATACATAACTCATTAAAATTTTCTTCATTTAATATTAAAGTTAGTTTTTCTTTTCTTTCTGATAATGATTTAATAGAATTAAGTTTTTTAAAATCATTTTTTAAATATGCTAATTCTTTTATTGAAGTTAATCCTTTTTCATATAATTTAATTGCATTTTCACTTGTAATTAAATTAAGTAATTCAATATCAATTTCTTTATCATCATTAAATATAGATTTAATATCATTTATCAGTAACTCATTTTTAAATGCGTTTATATGTTCAACAAAAACTTTTTTAGCAAAAACTTCAATTTTCTGCGAAGAAAGCTTAATAAAAAAATCATGATCAAAACCGCAATTTAACACATTTATAATATTTAGATTAAATAAATTTTTAATAGTTTGATGCTCTAATTTACACAACTCTTCAAATTTATCCTGCTTTCTATAAATATGTGTTTTAAAAATATAATCATTACCTTCTTGAGAAGCAATTAATCTGAGTTTTGGAAGATCCAGTTTAAATAATAAACTTTCATCGACACTACAATTATACATAATATTTTTAAAAACTTGAAAAACATATTTATTATTTATAAATAACTCTAATTTATTTTTATCTAAATTCTCAAAAACTCTTTTAGTTTCAACAGCCCTTTTATTTAAATTACGCTTAGAAAAATTCTCCCAAAATTCAATATTAGTTTTTGAAAATAATAAAGATAGTTTTTCATTACTAAATTTTAATAATTTAAAAAACCTATCAGTGTCTTGAGCCAGATAATCTAACCAATATGCTTCACCATTTTTACTAGTAAGTAAATTTGTTTTTTCATCATCATTATTTAATAACCTAAATAAAATACTACCATTATAATTTACGCCATTAGGCGACATTTGCTTATCTATAGCAAAAAGGAATGGTATAATATAATTATTTTGTTTCCAATTATTAAAAGCTATTTTATGTTTATCAAATAAATTAATTATTTCTTTTGCATTAATTTCATAATATTTATAAAGATCTTGTGAATATCTAGAAAATAATAGTTCTAATTCCTCATCTTTAAGTGTTAATAAACCCTCTAAACTATACCCAGAAAAAATCTTTTTCTTATCTATTATATCTATTTTTAAAAAATCAAATAATAATTTTAATTTATTAGATGGATATCCCAATAAGTTTCTTAATAATCTATCAGAAATTCTAACCATAAAAATTTCAGAAATATTTTTAATAAATTCTTCATTTTTAATAATCTCTAACTGTACTTCATTCATTTTTATTAATGTATTAAAATCTATATTCATTTTTAAATTATTGTTTAATTCATCATTAGCTTTAATTAAAAAATTAGCATTTGGTTCTATTGTTTCAAAATTTTCTATAATAAACCTTACTGAAACCCCTTTAATTTTACTCAAACTATTAATTTGATTATATAAATTTTTATGAGAATGAATCAGCATTATTAATTTCTCTTTTAATGTATCACTACTTTCATTATCTGAGCCTTTAGTTTCAATAGAGCTAACAGACTTTCTAAAACTATTATCTTCATCTTTTATTAAATCATTTTCAAAACTTGAATCAATAGATAAAATTTTTAATAAGGCTTCTTTTTCACTCTGTGAAAGTTTTAAAAAGCTTTCACAGTCAAAAATGTCTTTTTTAAGCAATAAATGCTTACCTTGTACAAAAAATAGTTTTAAAGTTTGAATATCATATTTCTTAAATAATTCAATTTCATCCTTTTGTAGTTTAATTATTTTTTCATTTAATAATTTAATTTTATCTTCATCTAACTCTCCCACGATTTCTTTAAACTCATCAAATGTTATTTTCTGCGAATAGTTAGACAAATAAATTTTAACTTTATCATCATCTTTAAAGTCATCAAATTGTTTTATTATTTCATCTGCAGATAACTTTTTACTAGCCATAATCTTTTTCTTATATTCTTTAAACTCTAGTAATAATAACCAACTTGTCCTGTTTAAATTTTCTATCAATTCAATAAAATTAAATCTGTCATTTTTTATTAAATTAAAAAATTCTTTATTCAAAATTTTCAATTGATCATAATTCAAACTCTCTAAAATATCTGGTGTTATTATTTTTTCATTAATAGCAAATTTAATACCATTATTAATTTTTGGATCATAAAATATATCAAATTGTTTTTTACTTATTAATTCAGTAACTTTTGCTGCTGTAAGAATGCTAAATAATTCACTTTTATAAATATCAAATTTTTCTTTAAATTTATTTTTTTTCTTGTTATCCTCTTTAATTTCAGAGATTTTCATAAAAAGTTTATTATTAGGGTAACTTAATAAAGTATTCCTTTTTATTAAATTAAGATCATATTTATTATTTTTTTTAGCATCATTTATCATTTCTTCAAAATAAACATTTACCCTTCTAGTATTTAATTCTATGCCGTATTTTTTATAAAAATTTATAAAATCATTATAATTAATATCTAAATTATTATCCTTTACTAAAGTATAAAATATTATATATAAGTAAGTCTGACTGCGAGTATTTGTAACTCTAAATATACTTGAGTTTTTATTAAGAATTTCATCATCTTTTATTTGCTTATTTATAAAATCTTTAATATTTTTTTCATTAGTTAAATTGCAAGAATATTTAATAAAATCTCTAATTTTTTTAATCTTATCTAAAATCTTTTCTTGTTTAATATTATTTTGATTATTTAATTGACTATTATTTTTTATTGAAAAAACGCTGCCATTCATTATATTCCCTCTATTAATATCTTACAATCCTATTATATAGCTACAAAACAATAACTGTAAATAGTTAATTTTTACTATTATAGATTTGTTTTTATTAAAGTTTTTAATTAGAGATATAATATAGGGCTTTATATTAAATATAAAGCCCTATATTATTATAAAAGATATATTATAAAAATGCATTTTTTCCTAGATAAATGGCACTTTTTCCTAGCATTTCTTCTAAGCGGAGTAATTGATTATATTTACTAATACGATCTGATCTAGATAATGAACCGGTTTTAATTTGCCCACAGTTTAAACCTACAGCTAAATCTGCAATAACATGACTCTCTGTTTCTCCTGACCTGTGTGACATTACTGTAGTATAACCAGCACTTTTAGCCATTTCAACTGCTTCAACTGTTTCAGTTAAAGTTCCTATTTGATTAATTTTTACTAAAAGTGAATTTGCTATACCTAATTTAATGCCTTGAGCTAATATCTTTGGATTAGTTACAAAAATATCATCGCCAACCAATTGTAATTTATCACCTAATTTTTTTGTTAAATTTATCCAACCATCTTCATCATCCTCACTCATTCCATCTTCAATAGAAATAATTGGATAATTATTTGCTAAATTATCCAAATAATCTGCAAACTCTTCTGAATTTAACTGCAACTTTTCAGCTCCTAAATTATATTTTCCGTTTTTATAAAATTCAGATGCCGCACAATCTAATCCCAACATTATCTCTTTTCCAGCTGTATATCCTACTTTATCTATTGCCTCTAGAATAAGTTTTAATGCTTCCTCATTAGTAGATAAATTAGGCGCAAAGCCACCTTCATCACCTACTGAAGTTGAATAACCTTTTTCACTACATATTAATTTTAAAGCCTGAAATATTTCTACTCCATAGCGTAGAGCCTCTCTAAATGATGGTGCCCCAACTGGTAATATCATAAATTCTTGAATATCCAAATTATTATTGGCATGTTTCCCTCCATTAATAACGTTCATCATTGGTACAGGCAATATTTTTTTACCAACTCCACCTATATAGCGATAAAAAGGAATTTGTAATTCTTTACTAACTGCTTTAGCTACTGCAATTGATACCGCTAAAGTAGCATTTGCACCCAAATTTGCTTTATTGTCAGTCCCATCTAACTCTATTAGAGTTTCATCTATATTAGTTTGCTCAAACGCGTCCAATCCAATAATTTTCTCTTTTATAGTTTCATTAACATTTTTAACAGCTTTTAATACACCTTTTCCATTATAGCGATTTTTATCACCATCTCGTAATTCCAGTGCTTCTTTTGTGCCTGTAGATGCACCTGATGGAACTGATGCTCTACCTATTACACCTGAATCTAAAACAATATCTACTTCAACAGTGGGAAACCCTCTTGAATCTAATATTTCTCTTGCATGAACATCAATAATCTCTGACATTACAAACCTCTAAAAAAATTATTTATTACAAAAATATAATTCCAAATGCTACATATAATAAAAGTATACCAAAAATAATATTTATAATCCTTTGTCTTTTGTAAAAAAATCTTCTAACTCTAATATTACCAAAAATATATGATACCAATATAAACCATGATGCAGTTGCAATAAAGCTAACTAAAATGATTACTATACCATCTTTAAATGCATTACCATGTTGATTAACATAAGTAGATAATGAAACAATAAACATAAAAGCTTTTGGATTTGTTAAATTACAAATTAACCCTATCTTAAAAAACTCTTTATCTTTTAATTTAAAAGTGTTAATATTTGAATAGACTAGTTGCGGTTCTTTAATATAAACTTTTGCAAATAATGATTTTAAAGCTAAATAACATAAATATACAGCCCCTGAAACTTTAACTAAAGTAAATAAAAATTTACTACTAGCAACAATTATACCAATGCCAAAAATCCCTAGGAAAAACATTATCGTACTACCAATTGATATTCCCAAAGTAGTAAAAAAACCAGCCCTTAATGAATTAGTTAATGAATTCTTTAAAACCATAAAAAAATCTGGACCTGGACTTAATATAGCTAAAAAATCAATTACTAATACATATACAATAACATTATAGTGCATTTTTAATTACTACCCTTATTTAATCTTTTTTACTAATTTATCTATTGCTGTAATTTCTAATAAGAAATCTTCCATATTACCCATGGGGAATGAATTAGGTCCATCAGATAAAGCTTCATCTGGATTAGGATGGGTTTCCATAAAAATTCCACTAATGCCAACTGCCACTGCTGCTTTAGCTAATGTTGGCACAAACTCTCTCTGCCCCCCAGAACTATTTCCCTGACCTCCGGGAAGCTGCACAGAATGAGTTGCATCAAAAACTACTGGACAATTTGTATTTCGCATTATCACTAATGAACGCATATCAGAAACTAAATTATTATAACCAAAACTAACTCCTCTTTCGCATGCCATAATTAATCCATGTCCTTCAACATTTAATGCTTTATCCGTAACATTTTTCATATCCCAAGGAGCTAGAAACTGCCCCTTTTTAATATTAACTACTTTACCTGATTTTGCTACTTTTTTTATAAAATTAGTCTGCCGACATAAAAACGCGGGGGTTTGTAATATATCAACAACATCTGCCACCTGATCTATCTGTGATTCTTCATGTATATCAGTTAATACTTTTACTCCTAATTGTGATTTAACTTCAGATAATATTCGTAACCCCTCATCCACTCCAAGACCTCTAAAAGTTTTATCTGAACTACGATTAGCCTTATCATAACTAGATTTATAAATAAATGGAATTTTTAATTTATCTGTTATATCTTTTAAATATCCTGCAGTATCAATAGCCAATTGTTTTGATTCAATAACACATGGCCCGGCAATTAAAAATAACGGTTTTTCTAAACCAATTTCAAAATCAAATAATCTCCAATTTGTTATCATTTTAAAATTTCCTTCGCTTACGATTATTCAATGCTGCATTTACATATGAAATAAATAATGGATGCCCAGTTTTAGGATTTGAGGTAAATTCAGGATGAAATTGACAAGCAAAAAACCATTGATGCTCAGGTAATTCAATAATTTCAACTAATCCTTCTTTACCTGTAGATACTCCACTCACTACCAAACCATTTTGTTTCAATTGTTCAATAAAATTATTATTTACCTCATACCTATGCCTATGACGCTCAAAAATTGTGTCTGTAGCATAAACTTCATGAGCTAACGAATTAACTAATAATTTACATTCCTGAGCTCCTAAACGCATAGTACCACCTAAATCGGAATTTTCATCACGCTTTTCTATTATACCGTCTTTATCTTCCCATTCATTAATCATTGCGACTACAGGATACGGGGTATCTTTGTTAAACTCCGTAGAGTTAGCGCCAGCAAGCCCAACAATATTGCGTGCAAATTCTACTATAGCAATTTGCATACCTAAACATATCCCTAAATAAGGAATATTTTTTTCTCGAGCAAACTGCACTGCTAATATTTTTCCTTCAACACCACGCTTACCAAAACCACCTGGAACTAAAATTGCATCTACTTTTTCTAAAAGGCTATAATCCCCATTCTCTATTGTTTCTGCATCAACATAATGAATGCGTACTTTTGTCTTAGTATGAATACCTGCATGAATTAAAGCTTCATTTAAAGATTTATAAGACTCAATCAATTCAACATATTTACCAACAAATGCAATATCTACAGTATGTAGCGGCTGTTCAATTGCCTCTACAATATTATCCCAAACAGATAAATTCGCTACTTTAACATCTAGGTGCAAATTTTCACAGATAATATTATCAATTCCTTGATCATGCAACATTCTAGGAACTTTATATATACTAATCACATCATAACAAGCTACAACTGCATTTTCTTCCACATTACAAAATAACGCAATTTTTTGTTTATCTGAAAGTGGCAATGGTCTATCCATTCTACATAACAAAATATCTGGTTGAATACCGATTTCCCTTAATTCCTTAACCGAATGCTGCGTTGGTTTAGTCTTTATTTCACCAGCACCAGGTAAATATGGAACTAATGTTAAATGAATATAACAAGTTTTACTTCTACCTAATTCATTTCTTAATTGACGAATTGCTTCTAAAAATGGTAGCGACTCTATATCACCAACTGTGCCACCTACTTCAACTAATGCTACATCAAAATCTTTCGCTGCAGTTTTAATTTTAGTTTTTATTTCATCAGTAATATGCGGAATAACTTGTACTGTTTTTCCTAAATAATCTCCTCTACGTTCTTTTTTTATAACAGACTCATAAACCTGCCCAGTAGTAAAATTATTTATTTTATGCATTTTAGTAGAAATAAATCTTTCATAATGACCAAGATCTAAATCCGTTTCTGCACCATCTTCTGTTACAAATACTTCTCCATGCTGAAAGGGACTCATTGTTCCCGGATCAACATTTATATAAGGATCTAATTTAAGCATAGTCACTTTTAACCCTCTAGATTCAAGAATAGCAGCTATTGATGCTGCCGATATTCCTTTACCTAGACTTGACACTACACCACCCGTTATAAAAATATATTTAGTCATTTTTTTTACTTCTTAAATTTATTTTTAAAATATTAGTTATGCTCGTTCCATATATTCACCTGTATCTGTATTTACTTTTATCTTCTCGCCTTTCTCAATAAAGGGTGGCACCTGCACTTGAATACCGGTTTCTAAAATTGCTGGTTTAAAAGATGTTGTAACTGTAGCTCCTTTAATGCTGGGATCAGCTTCAATCACCTCTAAAATTACTGCTTGCGGTAATTGCACTCCTATTAATCTCTCATTATGAAAATTTATTTGCACAACCGTATTAGGAATTAAATAACCAGTTTGTCCCTCTAAAGAATCTGCAGGAACACTCAATTGCTCAAATGTAGCGTTATCCATAAATATATAGTTTTCACCGTCATTATATAAATAATCCATTTCTCTAGACTCAACATATGCCTTATCCACTTTTTCATCAGTCCTAAACCTTTGGTTTACTTTTGTGCCTTGTTCAATATTTTTCATTTCTACCTGCATATATGCACCACCTCTGCCACCAACGTGCACATGATAACATTTTAAAACTTTCCATAGTTTTTTTTCCCATTCAAGCAAGTGACCTACGCGAATTTCTGTAGCTAAAATTTTCGCCATTTTTTTTCCTTTTTATATATTTAACTCATAATTATAACACTGCGCATACTATATAAATGCTTTAACCTCGCAATGTTAATATTATTGGTGCATGATCCGAAGGTCTTTCATGTTTTCTTGGCATTATATCAATTTCACAATTTATAATTTCAGGGACTAATGGTTTAGTTACTAAAATATGATCAATCCTTAAACCCATTTTTCGCTTAAATGCAAAACTTCTATAATCCCACCATGTATACGCACCCTTATCCGTATTAACTACTCTAAAACTATCTACTAATCCCAAACTTAAAAGTTTATCAAAGCTTTCCCGTTCAGGTATAGAACACAAAACTTGGTTTTGCCAAACTATCGGATTATAAACATCTATGTCTTTTGGCGCAACATTAAAATCGCCTAAAACCACAAGTTTAGAGTTTGCCTCTATTTCATTACGCAAAAAATTGTATAATTTATCTAGCCAAGTCATCTTATAAGTAAACTTATCACTTGTTAATGATTCACCATTAACAACATATACACAAACAATTCTAACCTCATTTATTGTCGCACTAATCACTCTTTTTTGTGGATCAATAAACCCAGGAATATCATATTCTATGTTATTTAGAGGAAACTTAGAAATTATGGCAACACCATTATAAGTTTTCTGCCCATTAAAAGCAAAATAGTAACCATGTGAATTAAATTCTTCTTTAGGAAAATTATCATTGTCTATCTTTAATTCCTGCAATGCTAATACATCACATTGCGAATATTTTAGCCAATCTAAAACTTGTGGCAATCTTACTTTTAGCGAATTTACATTCCAAGAAGCTATTTTCATTTAATTTTTTCCAGTTAAAACTATCATTCATAAAATTTAACATTTATACCCATCTTAGCAATTCTAAGAGCAATACTTTCTAAATATTGCTCACTAACCTTAGATAACATCTTGCCCTCAATAAGTGCCGGAGGGCGTGCAATAGAATATAAAAGAACACCTGCAATACTATTTTTAACTTGTGATAAAAAATCTAAATATAATTCTATTTCATTTTTATCTGGATCTTCT
Organism: uncultured Neisseria sp.; assembly: GCA_964481375.1. GTDB lineage: Bacteria > Pseudomonadota > Gammaproteobacteria > Burkholderiales > UBA11063 > Aquella. Next base: position 13,349 of record CAYZUJ010000016.1, read on the forward strand.
TTATTTGTTTTAAAAAGACATGTTTGTATATATGTCTTACAAATACCTGATGCTAACCTTAATCTTTTTATTACACCTTCTAGTGACAAATTTACTTGATTAATTCTTTGCATCCCAATTTCAGAAACACAATCCACTTTAAACCATATTTCACCATTATTTAGATTTAAAGTTTGAAGAGCTAAAAGAATATCTTTTCTTTCAATCTCACTTCCATTAGTTATTAAAATCGTTTTTACTTTATTTTCCAAATTATATTTTTGTCTTAATTTTGCAATTATTTCTACTACTTGTAAAAACTGTTTTGATAAAGTTGGTTCACCATTTCCTGAAATTGAAATATCATTAAACCTCTGTAAAGAGTCAGGCGACACATTTTTAATAAAATCCTCATTAATAATCTTATTTAACATATAATCTAATTCTAATTCTAATTTTTTAAGATTAATTTCCTCTGGTTTACCACGAACCAAATTTTCCACTTGACAATAAATACATCGCCAATTACAAGCATTATTAACATTTAAATTTATGCCTAATGATATCCCTTGACTACGCCTAGATAAAACTGGATAAATATAAGTTAAATCATCAAATTTACGAGAATGATTAGTAAAAGTAAGTTTAGACATAAAATAATTCTTTTTTAATAAGAAAGGGTAGCTAAGCTACCCTAATTCATTTAATTATAGAGTGATTAAATACATCTATTATAAATCTTGCTTATGCTTAGTAATAATTAATATCGGTATTTCAGTATCATGTGCAATATCTTCTGCCACTCCACCTGTTATAAAATGAGAAAATGAACCTAAGTGATGAGAACCCAAAACAAATAAATCCGCCCCCCATTCTTTAGCATCATCTGCAATTAAAGACGCTAAATCAGCACCATAGTTTTCTAATAAAACTACTTCTGCATTTTCCATACCCTTTGATTTTAATATTACTTTAATATGATCAATTAGTTTATTAGCAATACCAATTAAAGTATCTTTTAATTCAGCTACTCCAACCATTTCAATACCAAAAGTGATTTGTTCTAAATTCACAACATGAGCTATTCTTAACTGTGAACCATTTGCTTTAGCTAAATCAATAGCTTCTTGAACTACTTTATCTGAAATATCTGAATTATCAACCGGAGTATATATCTTTTTAAACATGACAAGCTCCTAAACAAAATTATAGGTATTATAATAGAATTTCATATTAAACTGCAAATCATTTAATTTTTAAAACCCGAAATTTTAATTTTCTAACTCTTTTAAATTATGGTATAGTTTTAAAGATTCGGGGTTTCTAAGCACATTTAAATTTTTTACTTCCCTACCATTAATTATACTTTTAACTGCCAATTCAACTTTTTTATTATTTATAGTATACGGTATATCTTCAATATCAATTATTTTTGCAGGAATATGCCGTGGAGAACACTGCATCTTAATCTTATTTTTAATTTTATATACCAATTCTGGTTGAAGTTTTACCTTATTAAATAACTGCACAAATAAAATTATACGTTCATCATTATTTATCATTTGCCCCACTACTAAGCTATCTACTACCTCCTCTATACCTTCCAATGCTTGATAAATTTCACCAGTCCCTATCCTCACACCTTGGGGCTTTAAAGTAGTATCACTTCTGCCTAATATTTTAACTCCTCCATTTGGATAAATAATTATATAGTCTCCATGATACCATACATTATTATAAACACTAAAATAAGCATTTATAAATTTCTCATTGCTTTTATCTTGCCAAAATCCTAAAGGCATTGAAGGAAATGGTTTTGTACAAACTAATTCACCCTCTTCATTTATAAGAGATTTACCCTCTTCATTAAAAGCTTCTACCGCATAACCTAAACCCCTACATTGAGATTCGCCTTTATATACCGGTAAAGTTGGATTCCCTAATACAAAACAAGAAATAATATCGGTTCCCCCTGAAATCGAACAAGTTAAAAGATCTTCTTTTATATTATTATAAATAAACTCAAAATTATTTTCAGATAAAATTGAACCCGTTGACAATATCATTTTTAATTTAGTTAGATTAAATAAATTTTTTGGATATACAGCAAACTGCTCTATACTAGATAAATATTTGGCACTAGTTCCAAATACAGTTATTCCTAATTTTTCTGTTAATTTCCATAATACATTTTTTGTAGGTACAAAGGGAGAACCATCATAGCAAACAATAGTGCAACCGGTTGCTAAGGCTGAAACTAACCAATTCCACATCATCCAACCAGTAGTGGTAAAATAAAATAACACTTCTTCTCTTGTTAAATCTAGATGTAGCCTATGCTCTTTAATATGAGTTAATAAAGTTCCACCAGTTCTATGAACAATTGTTTTTGGTAAACCAGTTGTACCAGATGAATATAAAATAAACCCCGGATGATCAAAAGGTACTTGAACAAACTCTAAAGGATCATATAACTTTATATTTTCTATCTGATTATAATTTATACTATTTTTAAAGTCTAATAAATCCTCCATTTGCTCAATGTAATTAATAACTACCATATTTTTAATAGTATGAACTTCATTTAAAATAACTTTTATTTTACTAACATTACTAATTTTCTTATTATTATAAATATAACCATCTGTTGTAATTAAAACCTTAGGTTCTATTTGTGAAAACCTATCAATTACTCCTTGTTCACCAAAATCAGGTGACGTTGAACTCCATATTGCCCCATGCGCTAGCGTTGCCAACATAAAAATTATTGCTTGCGGCATATTGGGTAAATAGCCAACAACCCTGTCACCCTTTTTTACCCCTTGAGATTTTAAATAATGAACTGCTTTTGCTACTAATTCATATAACTGACTATAGCTAATTTCTTGCTGAACTCCAAGTTCATTAACAAAAATTATAGCTATTTTTTCATCTTTGTAACGTAATAAATTTTCTGCATAATTAAGCTTACTATCAATAAACCATTTACATTGGCTTATATGATCTCCAGTTTTTAATACTTTAGTATAATTTTTAGTATAAATTAAATCTGCAAAATCCCAAAATGTAGCCCAAAAATGCTCTAACTCATTTATAGACCAACTATATAATTCTTGATAATCATTTATATTTAGTTTAAGTTTAGAATTAACATAAAGTCTAAATTTATCCATCTGTGATTTCTTAATAAAATCAGTTGAAGGCTTCCATAAGATCTTATTCATAACCTATGCTCATTTAATATAACACTCTAAACTTAATTGTTTTATCAATTGTTTTCAAATCATTTGTAAGTTTTTTATCAAACTGTTTATTAACATCGGTTACTAAATAACCAACTTGCTCATTTGTTTTTAAAGTCTGCCATAAAACATTAATTTCATATTTTGCAAATAATTGATTAATTTGTGCTAAAACTCCCGGCACATTTGCATGAATATGTATAAGCCTATGTGCTTCATTTAATATAGGCATCTGCACATTTGGTAAGTTTACACTTTGAGTAGTATCGCCTAAATTTATATAATTTATAATTCTTTTAGCAACAAAATCACCTATATTAAATTGGGCCTCTTCTGTACTTCCACCAATATGAGGCGTAAGAATCACATTTTTAAAACCACGTAATTTTGAAATAAATTCTTCATCATTATTTTTGGGTTCATCAGGAAAAACATCAATAGCCACCCCGAGAAATTTCTCTTTTTGCAGATTTTTTACTAACGCCTCTATATCTATAACATGACCTCTACTTAAATTTATCAGTATACTATTATCTTTCATTAAAGCAATTTCTCGCTCTGCAATCAAATTAGTATTTTCCTTACGCCCATCAACATGTAATGTAACAATATCTACACTAGATAATAACTCATTTAGTGTATTACATTTTTTTGCATTACCAACTTGTAGTTTTTCTATAATGTCATAGTAATATACCTGCATTCCTAATGCTTCAGCTAATACTGATAACTGTAACCCTATATTACCATACCCAACTATACCTAATTTTTTACCCCTAAGTTCAAAACAATTATCTGCTCTTTTATCCCATTTTCCATTATGTAAATCATTATTTTTACTAATAGTTTTTCTTAAAATTAATATTATTTCTCCAATAACCATTTCCACAACGCTACGCGTATTTCCATAAGGGGAATTAAATACACAAATGCCTTTTTCTGCTGCATAATTCAAGCTTATTTGATTAGTACCAATACAAAATGCGCCAACTGCTATTAAGCGCTCTGCACAATCAAGTACTTTTTTAGTTATTGAAGTTTTTGAACGAATACCTAAAACACTTATATCTTTAATTTTATTACAAAGCTGCTCTTCACTTAAACTTCCTTTAATTCGCTCAATATCATAACCCTCTTGTTTAAGAAGCTCATAGGCATGTGGATGAATATTTTCTAATAATAAAATCTTTATTCTATTTTTAGGATAAGATACTGATATAGGTATTTTATTTTGATAAAGAAATTCATCAAAATTAGGAATCACAAAATCAGCAACTTTAATTACGGAATCACGTTTAATATTTTCAACAAACGCATAAAAATATTTAGCAACACCTGCTTGTTTAATTTCATAATCAGTATAACCATCACCAATTACGTATACATTTTCTTTATTAAGATTAAGTTTTTTCACAGCGACAACTTTACCTTGATTTTTACTTAATTCATTATTTTCATCTAAACCAATAATATTATTTTTAACATCATAAATAAAGGTATTAGCTAAAATATTTTCCTCTTTTATTCCATATTTGGTTACTATTGGAACAATAAATTCTTTAAAACCATTAGAAATAATAAAAATCTGATTAGTATAATCTTTTAAAAAATTAGCATTTCTTTGAATTGACAAAGATACTTTATTAGTTAAACATTCAATCAACTCTTCCAAATGCTCTTTTTTTGCATGAAGCAATTTAATTCGCTGCATTAAACTTTCTCTAAATCCTATTTCACCCTCCATTCCTTTTGCAGTAATATCTATAATTTGTTTGATACGCTCTTCTTTTTGTAAATGCCCCCTTAAACTGATACGCGCTAATTCATCAAAAGCCTCAACTTGAATAAAAGTACTATCAAAATCAATAATAATAAATTTGTTTTCTAACATATTAAACTTTTTAAAAAATTAACTTCTATTCTTTTTTATTGCAGGTTTCAAAATAAAATACATTACAGTTACAATTAATATCCATACTGGCATCAAATAAACAGCCATTTTCATATCTTCCATAAATAACATTGCAACTACCACTACCGTTAAGGATAGTAAAGCAATAATATTGGATAATGGATAAAACGGTAATTTAAACTGAAATAACTCTTTTACAATTTTACGCCTAAAGCCCATATGACATAATAAAATCGTAGTCCACGTAATAATTATAGAAGTTGTAGTTATTGCAATTAAATATATAATCGCTTTTTCTGGAAATAAATAATTTATAAGAACTGTAATTACAATAACTAATGAAGTAAATAAAACTGCATTTTTAGGTACATTATGCTGGTTAGTTTTTGCTAAAATACTTGGAGCACTGCTATGTCTAGCTAAATTAGCCATCATTCTTGCTGCAGCATATAAACAACTATTAAATGCTGACAATGCCGCTGTTATTACAACTATACTCATTAGTTGCGCTGCAAAATGAAAACCAACTTTATCAAATACATCAACAAAAGGGCTAATATTAGAATGCAATTTCTGCCAAGGATATAAACATATTATAGCTAAAAATGTTCCTACATAAAAAACTATAATGCGAATAATAACCCCATTAACTGCTTTTGGTACAGTCTTACCTGGATTTTCTGCGTCTGCTGCTGCAATACCTAAAAACTGCACACCACCAAATGAAAATACTACTAAAACCATAGAAAATAAAAAACCACTTTTCCCATTAGCAAATAAATTATTTGAAAAAGTATTATTAATATTTGCTAAAGCTGCTACATGAGTGTCTGCATGAAAAAAAATTAGATAAGCTGCAAATGAAATCATTAAAACTATTGTTGCTACTTTTATCCCAGCAAACCAAAACTCAAACTCGCCAAAAATCCCAACCTGCAATAAATTAATTAAAAAAAACAATCCTAAAATTACTGCTATAGTAATCCAATGTGGTATTCCCGGCATCCAATAATCAAGAAAAACCGCAACTGCTGTAACTTCAAGCATGCAAACAATTGTATATTCAAACCAAGCAAACCAGCCAGATAAAAAACCTAAATAATCTCCACTATATTGATAAGCATAGTGACTAAATGCACCAGAGTTTGGTTCATGTACAGTCATTTCACCAAGCGCTCGCATAATAATATACATAATTATTCCACCAATTAAATAAGATAAAATAATTGACGGTCCTGTTAATTGAATTGATTTAGCAGCTCCGAAAAATAATCCTGTTCCGATTGCTCCACCAATTGCAATCATTTGTATATGTCGATTTTTTAGTTTCATAACTTTACCATAAATAAAATTTTAATTGATTATTATATTAGAAAACTAGTAGATATAATTATTTATTTTTTATAAAAAAACTATAAAGTTTTTAATTATCTATTTGGGAATATCTTAGAACAAAATTTTAATATTTTAAAATAATATACCCCTATCCTACTAATAAGATAATTATATATAGATGAATAACTTAATAGCTGATAATTAATTTGTAAATGTATATATTTATTAATTAAACAATACTGGAATATCTTGCCAACATTTTAAATAATTTTTTTGTAAAGCTTCAGTTTTTAAAGCAAACTCCGTCAATCTCCAAGTCTGACTTGATTCAAACATAAATGCCATTGTATCAACTAGATGTTCAGGTTTTAACTCTTTATTAATTGCTCTATCACAAGCAATAGCATCTGGTCCATGCGCTGACATACGATTATGCAAACTTGCCCCTCCAGGCATAAAACCATCTGGCTTTGCATCATATTGCCCAGTAATAAGCCCCATAAATTCACTCATAATATTACGATGGTAATAAGGCGGTCTAAAAGTATGTTCCGCAACTAACCAACGAGGAGGAAATATAACAAAATCAATATTTGCCATTCCTTGTATACTAGTGGGAGAAGTAAGTACAGTAAAAATACTAGGGTCAGGATGATCAAAACTAATTGTTCCTATTGTATTAAATTTTCGTAAGTCATATTTATAAGGTACATAGTTACCATGCCAAGCTACCACGTCTAATGGAGAATATGGAATTTTTGCCTCCCAAAATTCCCCTTCAAATTTACATATTAAATCAAACTCTTTTTTAATATTTTCAAATTTAGCAACTGGGGTTAAAAAATCTCGAGTGTAAGCTAAACCATTAGCTCCAATTGGACCTAATTCAGGTAAGCGAAAAGGCGAACCATAATTCTCACATATATAACCATAACACTTATTATCTAATAATTTAACTTGAAATTTTAATCCCCGAGGAACTAAAGCTATCTCTAAAGGAGCTACCTCTAGTTCTCCTAATTCTGTTCGAATTAACAATTTGCCTTCTTGAGGCACAATAAGCATTTCGCCATCTGCATTATAAAAAAATCTATCCATTGATTTATCAGCATAATAAATATGTACTGCTGAACCTGATAAACTAGTTGCATCACCATTAGACACCATAGTTACTAAACTATCTATAAAATCGACATTCGTTGTATAATTTAACCTATTCCAACGCATTTGATTTGGAGGGCATACCCCTTTAGTAGGTGCAGTTATTAAATTTTCAGGTTTGTCAATATGAACAAAATTTGTATGCTTGACAGAAGGATTAATCTTATATAACCAAGTTTTTAAATTACTATGTCTTGGCATAGTAAATGCACTACCACTTAATTGTTCTGCATATAAACCATGTGCTACTTTTTGTGGTGAATTCTGAAATTGTGGCAACGTTCCTTCAATTGCTTCACTACTAAAATGATTACCTAAACCAGATAAATAATCTTGCATTTAATAACCTCTTTCTAAATTTAATTTTGCGATAATGATTTTAACAAACTATTAAACTAAAAAAATTATTTATTTTATCTACCCTATATAAAAAATTCTTAATCCATAAATATCAATTAATTGCTGTAGAATTGGTATAGGAAACAATGTTCCACAACTTACTAGCCTTATACGGCAAACTAATTTCTCTGTTTAAAAAATATTTCTTAAACATTAGTATTATAATTAGCATATATCAGAAATAATAATTATGAAATTAACATTATTTAAATATATTCACAGTATATTGCTGAATATAAAAGCATGGTTAAAGACTTAGAATTTAGCTATAAGATAAGGCTGACAACTTAAGTAATCCTACAAAAGCTGTCAGTTAATTGGAGATTGTAATTATATGATTATTTATTAAACGATTGCTTTCTTGATCCTCCTTACCCAACAAGTGTTAGCAACACCGGATAATGCACTTACTAAGAAAGCAATAAAGATTATTATTGATACCGAACCTAAATTATTGGCAACTTCCTTTATATTTTTGTCGTCTAATACATGCCCGCTTTCTTCAGATGTTTAATTAGAAGATTGTGTAGAATAGTATTACGCCCGATTTAAGATCGGGCTTGACATTTACAAAGTTCCTATAATGTTGTTTTGTGCTAGTATTAATTTGGAAACGAAAATTTATTAGAAAAAATATTCCTATTTATGAACATAGTAAAATTTTAATTTAAAGAAAATTAGTTATTTAAATTTACATAATTTATTTTGGTTATGCTATAATTTTTGTAGGAAAATTTTAATTTAAAGAATTAAAAAATTCATGGGAAATTTTTCTTGTATGCTCTTTTTTAATTTCACCATTTTTTAAGGGGTCATATCATGATGCACATATGTCATTGTAATATAGCACTTTCGCTTGTAATATTAGCGTTAGTAGCTTCTATGAGTCTATTAATTTGGTCTATGCGTAATATTGGTACTGGCATAATGTTAGCTAAATTAATAGGAGCAGTATGTAGCTTATTTGCTATCATATTAATGGTGTGCTCAATATACCATATGGTTCAATGTTACCAAAATGGCGGGGCAGACATGATGAATAAAATGGGCATGATGCATGAGAGCATGAACGCTAATATGATGCCTAACTCATCAAACTAAAACATCCTTAATAATAGATAAAAAGCGTTCATTTTGCAAAAAGGTACCGATTGTAACCCTTAAATGCTTAGGTAAATCATAAGGAATCAGGGGTCTTACAATAATACCTTTTTGCAATAATTTATTAAATACTTTTACACCATCACTTTTAGTATCAATTGTTATAAAATTTGCTACAGATGGAATATATTCTATACCATGTTGCTCTAAACCTTTTTCTAACTGAATTAAGCCATCTTTATTTATTTTTTTTGTAATCTCTAAAAACTCATAATCGGATAATGCTGCAATTCCAGCTACTGCTGCTGTAATATTTACATTAAAAGGTAATCTTGAACGATTCAATAAATCAGCAATTTCTATACTACTAATCAAATATCCTAGACGTAGCCCAGCTAGACCGAATACTTTAGAAAATGAACGAGAAATAATCAAATTCGGAAATACTTTGATTAGATCCAATGTTTTTGGGTAATCTACTTTATCTACATATTCATAATAAGCTTCATCAACTACCACCAATATATCAGATGGGATATTTTCTAACAAATAAACAAGCTCTTCATGAGTAGTATAAGTTCCAGTTGGATTGTTAGGATTTACTACAAAAATCATTTTTGTGTCTGAGTTAATTCTATTAATGGTCTCTTCTATATTTTGCCGATAATTTATAGATTCAATTTTAATAATTTCAGCTCCATAGCTTTTTATTAAAATTTGAATTGTCGCAAAACAATATTGATCAACAATAACATTACTTTTGGAATTTAAAAAAGCTTTTATTAAAAATTCAATACAATTTTCTGAACCGTTACCCACTGTAATTGATTTAATATCTACGCCATTATATTCTGCAATAGCTAACCGCAAATTATAATAACTTGCATCAGGATATATATGAGCTTCATTAATTATATCTATTACCGCACTTATTGCTTTTGGACTACTACCTAGCGGGTTTTCATTACTTGCTAATTTAATAATATCTACTTATTGCTATTAATAAAATCGCTGAAAATAAAATCTTATCATCCAATAATTG
>CAYZUJ010000017.1:0-4822 GCA_964481375.1 uncultured Neisseria sp.
AAAATGGTCATCTAGATGCAATGTATAATTTAGCTATTTGCTATGATAAAGGTGAAGGAGTTACTGAAGATAAAATTAAAGCCTTTGAATGGATTCAAAAAATATTATTATCTAATGATGATAAAGATGCAAAAAAATTAATGGGATCATTATTAAAAAATGAAAATATATTAAATTTTATCAAGAGTAAATATTTGATAAAATATGGAACTTTAACTCAAGAAGCAAAAGATAATAATAAGTTTTGTATTATTAGTTTTGAAGAATTTAATAATGATAGTTATGTTTTGGGACTTATTAATTATGAAAATATTATAAAATATTATAACCCAGAATCTTTATTAAATTACTTGGCTATAAACCCCAAAAACCCAGAAACAAATAAAGGAGCAATTTTTTATAAGTTTTTATAAGGATTAGTGAGGATTTCTTTCATATCGGATGCGCTTACTACCTTTCATTTTTTCAAAACCGTGTAATAATTTGGTATAATCTAGTTCTCTCAGAAATGCTGAGAGAGCTGTCATTATTAAATAAATTTGTTAGCTGTTTTATCTCAATACCTGACAAAAAGTCATTAGATCTTTAAAAAATCGACATTAGTTTATACAAGCAAGGGCTTGGTTTTATTGGATTGCCCAAGAATATATTGAGCAATTCTTTAAATAGTTGTGCTCTGTTAAATGCAGAAATTGCGATTATATGTTTTATAAAATCAAAACCATATCTAAATATGGAAACTGATTTAGTGGCAATATTTCTAATTAGCTTTTGTTTTATTGGTCTTATTTGATTTCTAATATTACAAATGTAACAACTATAAACATATGCTAACTATATAACTGCAAATAAAGTAATAATTCTTCTATTGTTTGTAATGTGAGTATTTTCCATATTAAAGCTACTGGTTTTAAATTTATTAAACATTACTTCAATAGACTTGTTGCCTAATAACTATATTTGAAAAAATTAATCCAATTCTTTATTCAGAAAATTATTTATATTCCATATCTGATATAAAAATTTTATAGTCCAGCACATAATCTAGTAGATGTATCATCTAGACCATTCTTATTTCTGAAAGTCCCATAATTTATTGAAAAACGTTCAATGCCATTAATTGCATGTTCTACAACAATACGTACACTTGAAATGATTTTGTTATTTTCTTTTTGTAAATCTGTGAGATCTTTTTTTGGAGGTTTCTTGGTTGGGATATTGATATTTGCTGATGTATTTTTTGTGATACCTTGAAAACCTAATCTACGAAGTGTACCGTCCTGGTATTAGGTAATACTCCACTTTTAAATTAACTTAAAAGCAATTAATCATAATAACACAATTTCAATATAAAAAAAAGAAATTTTTATATAAATTTTTAACATGAATTTTATGGTTTTTATTTGATATCTTTGTTAATCTAAAGCTTTAAAATGGGCTTAATCATTTAATGCTTAAATACTCTATATTCAGTTAATACCATAACTAAATTTTTTTCATCTGCTACTTTAAAAATCTCTTCATCTTTAATCGAGCCCCCTGGCTGAATTATAGCTTTAACCCCATGTTCTGCTAATAAATCTATATTATCCCGAAAAGGAAAAAATGCATCTGACGCACACACTGCTTTATCTATATCAAAACCAAAAGCTAGTGCTTTATTAATAGCAATATAACTTGCATCTATTCTTGAAGTCTGCCCAGCCCCAATTCCAATTGTAGCTTGCTCTTTTACTAAAACAATAGCATTAGATTTTACAAATTTAACTATATTCCAAGCAAATTCTAAATCATTAAGCATTGATTCAGTGGCTTTATTTCTAGTAACTGTTTTGAATAAAAGTCTATCTATAGTTTTATTTTCAGGAGTTTGAACTAATAAACCACCACCAATACGTTTATATTCTAAAGAATTATAATTATTAACCAATTTAATTTTCAATACTCTAATATTAGATTTTTTCTTCAATATATCTAATGCTTCTTTACTATATGCTGGTGCAATTAATACTTCTACAAACTGTTGACTTATCTGTTGAGCCGCTATTTCATCTACTTCCGTATTAAAAGCAATAATACCACCAAAGCTACTTTTTGGATTAGTGGCAAAAGCTTTTATATAACTTGATACTGCATTATTAGCTATTGCAGCTGCACATGGATTTGCATGTTTTACTATCACACAAGCTGGAGCAGTAAATTGTTTAACACATTCCCATGCAGTATCGCTATCTACTAAATTATTATAGGATAATTCTTTTCCTTGAAGTTTCTTAAAGCCTGCTAATAACCCGTCAATATTTCCACTATCCTTATAGAAAGCTGCTCTTTGGTGCGCATTTTCTCCATAACGTAATTCTTGTACTAATTTAGCTGGAATAGTTATTTCATTAGCAAAAATAACTTCTTTAGAAATAATTTTAGCTAAATAATTACTAATTATACTATCGTAATATGCTGTATGATTAAATGCTTTTTGGGCTAATTTTAACCTTAATACTTCGTTAATAGTATTAGATTCCAATGCTTCTAAAATTAAATTATAATCATTATTATCTGTAAGAACTAAAACATCTTGATAATTTTTTGCAGCAGCTCTAATCATTGCAGGGCCACCTATATCTATATTTTCAATTGCCTCATTTAATTTACAATCAGGATCAGATATTGTTAATTCAAATGGATATAAATTGACACAGACTAAATCAATTTTACTAATTTCATGTTCTTCTAGTTGTTCTTTATGTTGAATATTATCAGCTTTAGCTAAAATTGCCCCATGCACTTTAGGGTGTAGAGTTTTTACTCTTCCATCTAATATTTCTGGAAAATTAGTTATATCTGCAACTTCCGTAACTCTTATACCATGTGTTTTTAAGTAGCTAGAAGTACCGCCAGTTGATAAAATTTCTACACCTAAATCACTTAGTTTTTGAGCAAACTGAATAATATCATTTTTATCAGAAACACTAATTAATGCACGCTTAATATCTATCATTTTTTATCCTAAAATATAAATCTCAAGGTGCAATTATAACTCAAATAGATAAAAAATTAGGATGCCGGCAATAAATGGCATCCTAATTTAATTTGTGGAATATGAATATTAATAAATTTTTTCTTACAATTTATTATTAAATTCATTAGTTTGTAGAATAGTTTTTGAAGGCTTTTGCATTTTTTTATATTGCCCATAAACAATTTGCAAATCTAAACGTGCCAGTGTATTATAAGCTGTTGGCAAAGTACAATCAATATCATAATTATCCAAAAGCAATTTTTGAATATCACGCCCAGTTAATTTTCCAGATGGCTTTGTTCTTTGAAATTCTAAAACTATTGATCTAAACTCATCCTCTTTGTCATGCGACAATTGAACTTTACGACCACGTCCAGACTTATCTTTTAACCCTTCAATTCCAGCTTGATTAAATCGGCTAATCCATCTATGCACCATTCTACTACTTTTATACACTAATTCAGCAGATTCTAAAACAGTTTTTCCCATTTGTAAATAAGATAATGCTAAATATCTTATCTTCAAGGCAGAATTTTTCTCTTTTTTAGCTAATGCTGAAAAATCATATTTATCAAAATCACGCGGTAATGTTACTTTTCTCATATTAAATTTACACCTAACAAACATTAATTAAATTAACTTTTAAGATTCATAGGACGCATTTAATCATGCTTTAACTTATTTTGACTAGTGACATTTTTGTCACAAAGGTAATATCAATAACTTAAATAAAGATAAAAGCTTAAATATTAAATAATTTCTTGTAAAATTTTATTTCTATAAAAAGCGTTTTTTTTATTTATGATATAATCGCCAGCTCTTAATTAAGATATTGCAACTAAAATAAAGAAAGAATAGCAATGGACGGTATAGTAATATTAATTTCTGGACGCGGCTCTAATTTAAAAGCTATATATAACACAAATTTAAAAAATAAAATTAAATGTGTGATTAGTAATAGAGTTGATGCATTAGGAATTGAATTTGCTAAAAATAATGGTTTAAATACTGAAATTATTGCCCACAATAGCTTTGAATCCAGAGAAGAATTTGAAAATCAATTAATGATTTCAATTGATAAATATTCACCTAAATTAATAGTACTTGCAGGTTTTATGCGTATATTAGGAAATAATTTCGTCAATAAATATAGGGGTAAAATAATTAATATACACCCTTCATTATTACCAGCATTTCCAGGGGCAAATGCCCCACAATATACTGTTAATGCAAATGTAAAAGTTAGTGGAGCATCAGTACATTTTGTAACAGATAAAGTGGATTTTGGTCCTATCATTGCTCAAGGTGTTGTAAGAGTTGAAATAACAGACTCACCTAATGACTTAGCTAATAGAATTCTTGAAATAGAACACGTATTGTACCCTTTTGTAATTTCAAAGATACTATTAGATGAAATAAGTATCCATAATGGTAAAATAAATCTTAAAAAAGAAGCTGATGACACAAAATTTTTAGGTAAATATTTTAATAATATTTTTTACTAAACTAAATTAATAAACTCATTATTAAAAAAGTGTTTAATACATTCTCCAATTTCATTTAACCATCGCTGTAATGAATTTTCACTTATCCAAGCTTTATGCGGAGTAATAATACAATTATCTATTTTTAATAATGGGTTTAGCGGGTCTGCTGGTTCTTGTATTAAAACATCTAAAGCAGCGCCTTTAATTTGTTTATTAACTAATGCATTATATAAATCAGTTTCATTAATTATACTTCCTCGAGCCGTATTAATCAAAAAAGCATTAGTTTTCACAAGAGCTAATGTATCTTTATTAA
>CAYZUJ010000017.1:4832-11508 GCA_964481375.1 uncultured Neisseria sp.
TATTAACTAAATACTTTGTTTCATTATTTAATGGGCAATGTAAACTAATAATATCACTCTCTTTAAATATAGTTTTTTTATCAACAAATTTAATAGGTAAATTAGTAATATAATCACTTTTTCTGCTTGAAACTATTATATTCATACCTAGAGCAATAGCTATTTTAATTACTTGCTGAGCAATTCTACCAAAACCAAAAATCCCTAATGTTAAACCTGCTAATTCTATATTCTTATACCCAGGACCATACCATTTCTTCTCTTTTTTTACTAAATAATCCAAATTGCCTACATGATTAGTTAATTCTAATAATAACGCTATAGTATGCTGTGCAACTATCAAAGTACTATAATCGGGAATATTGCTTACTTTTATTCCATATTTATTTGCAGCTAGCACATCAACATTATCATATCCTGTAGCTATTACTAAAATATATTTTAGTTTAGGTAATAATTTAAAGTGCTCTTCTGTTAAAATATCTTTATTTACTAATATTATTTCGCAATTAGCACATCTTTTTTCAATGGTTTCAAGAGTTGTGGTGGTAGGATAACTTATAAAATCCCAATTTTGATTTTTTAAATGATCTTCTAATGCTTTTTTAAACTCAGAAGATAATTTTTGCGAATCTAGTAAAACAATAGGAGACATATTTATAATTTATCCATTTTAAATACGATCGCATTTCATATAATCACGCAAAACCTCGGGAATAGTTATTGAACCATCTGCATTTTGGTAATTTTCTAATATAGCAACTAAAGTCCTACCTACTGCAAGAGCTGAGCCATTAAGCGTATGCACCAACTCATTTTTGCCTAACTCATTTTTAAATCTAGCCATCATTCTTCTTGACTGAAAATCACTCATATTTGAACATGAAGAAATTTCTCTATAAGTATGTTGCGAAGGTAACCACACTTCTAAATCATAAGTTTTAGCTGATGAAAAACCTGTATCTCCACTGCATAACAACATCACTCTATAAGGTAAAACTAGTTTTTTTAAAATATTTTCTGCATGCTGAGTTAATTCTTCTAGTGCTTCAAATGATTTACTTGCATGCACCACCTGCACTAATTCTACTTTATCAAATTGATGCATTCTAATCATACCTCTTGTATCTCTTCCATAGCTTCCAGCTTCACTTCTAAAACATGGTGTATGTGCTACAAATTTTAACGGTAAATCTTCCATTTTTAATATTGTATCAGCTACAATATTAGTAACTGGTGCTTCTGCTGTAGGTATTAAATATAAATCATCATCTCCATGCCTAGTTTTAAACGAATCTTCTTCAAATTTTGGTAATTGTCCAACACCAAACATAGTTTTTGGCTGAACTAAATAAGGAACATATAATTCAGAGTATCCATGCTCTTCGATATGAGTATCTAACATAAATTGGCTTAACACTCTATGCAGTTTAGCAATTTTATCTTTCAATACCACAAACCTACTACCTGATAATTTACTCGCTAATTCAAAATCTATTTGTTTATTTAAATTAAAACCCAAATCTACATGATCTTTAACCTGAAAATCAAAATCACGCACTACACCAATTTTACGAATCTCTTGATTAAAATTTTCATCAACTCCCACCGGAACTGATTTATCTAAAATATTAGGAATATGTGATAGCCAACTATTTAGTTCCTGCTGAACTAAATAGAACTCTGTCTCTTGGTGCTTTAAATCATTACCTATACTTGCTACTTCTTTCAAAAGTTCAGATATATCTTCATTACTTGCTTTTAAAATACCAATTTGTTTAGAAATACTATTACGTTTTGCTTGTAACTCTTCCATTACAACCTGTAAATCTTTACGCCTACTTTCAATTTGATTAAAATAATTAATATCTAAAATATATTTCTTAGCCGCTAGCTTTTCTGCTGCTTCTTCAATATGATTACGTAAATAATTAATATCTAACATTTTTATCCCTAACTTTTCAAATATCTAATTTACAAAATATACTAAAACCCAAAGTATTGCAATAAAAGGTAACACTAATAATAGACGTTGCCAAATTGATAAATAAATTACATTTTTTTTCATTTTTCTTCAATCAATTCAATTTTATAACCATCAGGATCTTCAATAAAAGCTATATTCCGAACTCCGCCAAATTTCATAGGCGATGGCTCTTTAGTAACCTTATAGCCTAAATTTTTAACTCTATCGCATATCTGATTTATATCAGTTACTGCAATAGCTATATGACCAAAACCAGTACCAAGCTCATATTTTTCAACACCATAATTATATGTTAATTCAATTGCATGATGATCTACTTCATTACCATAACTCATAAAAACTAAAGTAAATTTACCTTCCGGATAATCTTTAGTACGCAATATCTTCATTTCTAATACATCAGTATAAAATTTTATAGATTTTTCTAAATTGCCTACACGAATCATTGTATGTAAAAATTTCATCTATCACCTTTCACTCATTAACTTTTTATAATAATCACAATATTTATTAATAAAGCAGTTTTCACAATCAGGCACGCGAGCCTTACACACATATCGACCATGTAAAATTAACCAATGATGCGCGTCGTGTTTATATTTTTTTGGAATAACTTTTTGCAGTTTTTCTTCAACTTCAAGAGGAGTTTTACCTTTAGCAAAACCTAATCTATTACTTACCCGAAAAATATGCGTATCAACTGCAATTGTAAGCTTACCAAATAAGGTATTTAATATAACATTTGCTGTTTTTCTACCAACTCCTGGTAAACTAATTAATTCTTCATAACTATTTGGTACTTCAGATTTATATTTTTCAATTAATATTTCACTTAAACTAATAATATTTTTTGCTTTATTTTTATATAAACCAATACTTTTAATATAAGACTCTAACTGTAAAAGCCCCATATCAATCATTTTTTTTGGAGTGTTAGCTCTTATAAATAATTTATCTGTAGCCTTATTTACACTAACGTCAGTTGCTTGAGCTGATAATACTACCGCAATTAGTAATTCATAGTTTGAATTATATTTTAATTCAGTAGTCGGTTTAGGATTATGCTTCTTAAATAAGGAAAAAATATTATTTATTTGTTCTTTTCTATTCATAATATACTCAACTAACTTGAAAGCTGGACTGAATCGCTACAAATAATAGCAATCATTTAGCCAGCACATAGCCATTGTTTTCAATAATTGTACCCTGATGATAAAAGATTTGCCATTTATTATCAACTAATTGCCAAATGGTAGCTCGATGTGTGGTTCGTTTTTCTACACCCTGTATTAAAGTATAAGTTAGCAAGTAGCTGTTAAGTGCTATTTCACGACATTCAAAATTTTTTGCTTCCCAAATATCATTTTTAGAATAATTATTGTCTTTATAACGTGCAATACATGTTTCAATAACATCTTCTCTATCGTAACGCTTGCCAGAAGCTCCTACCTCCCAAAAATTAACATCCGTCATATTCTCATAGTCAGATCTCTTTGTTCCAAATTCAGGATGATGAAAAATTGGTTCTCGACTTTTTAACTCTTCGAATACTTTTATTAAATTGGCATTTGTCATATTCTATTGTCTCTAATAATTGATTTATAAAATTTGAATTTGATTGTGGCGAACAACCTCAAATTTGTCATTAATTCTTGATTTTAAAATACCTTTAATTTCATGAACGGTTGAATTAAAAAATTCATGAATTTTATCTTTGAATTCTTTTAAGTTTGGATAATATTTATTATACGTGACATGTTCTCGCATTATTTTCCACAATCGCTCAATTGCATTTAAATTGGGTGAGTATGGTGGGAGATAATGAATTTTTATTCTGGATGCTTCTAAATATTGTTGTATATCTTTGTTTTTATTAGAAAGACCATTATCACAAATGATATGTATTGTTTTATATGGGTTTTTAGCTTCTAAATTTTTAAAAAAAGATATGACTGACTGTGCGTCAATAGTATCATATTCCTTGGTAAATATCTCCATCGTATTTAAGTTGATAGAACCATTAAAATGTAGTCTAAATTGCGTATTTGTTGTAGGTAATGTTTTGGTTTCACCTTTTGGTATCCAGCCATATACAGCCTGAGATTGATATTCTGGATGAACGGCATCCATAAACATAATAACTGAATTTACATCATCTGTATTTTGCTTTAATTCATTATAATAATCTATAAAATCTTGCTGTTTTTGTTCATCTAATTTGCTGGGTACATGTTTTGGTTTTTTATATACAAATTCATTACGTTCAAGCCATTTTGTAATACCGGCAACTGTATATTTAACTCCATATTCACTTAATACATATGCACGTATACTATTTGCAGTTAAATAGGTCGTAATTGATAAATGCTTAATTAATTCTATCTCTTCCCTGAGGGGTAATTTACAGTAAGCGCCATTCTTAGGGTCGTGTGCTATTTTATTCTTTTTTAAATAATCATTAATATAATCATATGTAGATGATTCACTAATGTGTAATATTTCAGCAATATCAGATGCATCATGACCTAGATCATACGCCAAAATGGCACAAAGACGAACTCTTTCATCCATATTTTTTGTCTTGCGAACTAATTTTTCAAATTCGGCACGGGTTACGGGAGATAATATTTTATACATATGCAGTATTATAAAACAACTTGTATAACATGAGTCCAGTTTTCAATTACGAATGGTATATATTTAAATTCTAATCTTCTTCAGAATTTTGTTCATAATGTAAATATGGATTTTCAAATCTAGTATATTTACTAACAAAAGCTAATTTTACTACTCCTGTGGAACCACTTCTATTTTTAGCTATATTAATTTCAGCTAAGCCTTTTTCTTTACTTTCACTGTCATAATAATCATCTCTATAAAGTAATAAAATAATATCCGCATCTTGCTCTAATGCTCCAGATTCCCTTAAATCCGCGATATTTGGTCTTTTATCATGCCTACTTTCTACTTCCCTATTTAATTGAGAAAGAAGAATTATCGGTACACTAAGTTCCAAAGCTAATGCTTTTAAAGAGCGTGATATATCTGCAATTTCTTGAGCCCGATTATTACTTCTATTTTCTCTAAGACCTGACATAATTTGCACATAATCAATAACTACTACCCCCAAATCGCCAATCTGATCTTTTAACCTTCTAATTCTTGCTCGTAAATCAATAACATTAATTCCAGGTGTTTCAGCAATATAAATTGGTGCCCCTCTTAATTGTTCCATTGCCAAATATAATTTATCCATATTGTCATAGGTTAAATCACCTCTTTTAATAGAGCTTTGATCAACACCAGCACAAGAACTTAATAATCTTTGAACTAACTGCTCTCCCGTCATTTCTAAAGAAAATATCGCTACCGGCAGTTTATTTTTTAAAGCTATATTTTCAGCAATATTAATAGCAAATGATGTTTTTCCCATCCCAGGTCTTCCAGCAACAATAATTAATTCACCTCGCTGTAACCCTGATGTATGTTCATCTAATTGATAGTAATGTGTAGCAATACCAGTTACAGCATTTTTATCATCTCGTTGTGACATTTGTATTGCTCGTTCAATTACTTTACTTAATAATTCTTTTAAATCCGCAAATTGTTTATTGCTAGAATTCAAATCTTTAATACTAAATATTTTTTGTTCTGATTCATCTAAAATAATATCAATATCACGCCCATTTGTTG
This sequence comes from uncultured Neisseria sp., assembly GCA_964481375.1. Taxonomy (GTDB): domain Bacteria; phylum Pseudomonadota; class Gammaproteobacteria; order Burkholderiales; family UBA11063; genus Aquella. The sequence goes on from CAYZUJ010000017.1 coordinate 10,513, forward strand.
CAAAAGCATTTTCAGTAATTTCAGTTCCTGCTTTAGCTAACTCTCTTAAAATATAACGCTCTCTTACTATCTCTGCATAACTCTTGATGTTACTTGAACTAACAGTTGCTTCTACTAAATTATTGATGTAATCGAAACCACCCACATAATCTAATTCGTTTGATTGAGTTAATGAATCAGCAACAGTTAATGCATCAACATTTCTGTTAAAACTTTTAAGTTTAACTATATGATGAAAAACTAATTGGTGTTCTTTACGATAAAAATGCCCTTCATGTATGTAACCAGCAATATTTATATAAGAATCTTCATCTAGAAGAAGACCGCCTAAAATCATTTGCTCCGCTTCAATTGAATGGGGAGGAGTTTTAAGCATTGAAATTACACTATTATTTTCCAGTATTGCCATTTTTATACCAATTCATAAAATGAAATTATAATATTAATAAAAACTATAGTCATAAAAAAAGGCCGTACAATTTTTGAACCTTTTAAAATAACTGATTTAGCACCCAAATAGCCACCAAAAAATTGTCCAATAGCCATAACTATACCAAAAGTATAGTTAATTTTTCCATAAAATAAAAAAATGCACAAAGAAAATATATTACTTTTTAAGTTTAATACTTTAGCATAACCTGAAGCCTGTAAAAAAGTTAATCCAAGAAAAAAAACTATTGATATAATCCAAAAATTACCCACTCCTGGCCCAAAAAAAGCATCATAAAAGCCAAAAATAAATCCGAAAATAGAAAAAAACATTATTTCATTCAAACGTTTCTTTCCTTCTTCTATCCCCAATTTTTTATTAAATAGATTAAAAATAAAAACAAAAAGCAATAAAAAAGGTACAATTACCCGCATAAAAGAATTTGATATATGATTCACCGTATAAGCACCCAATAAAGCTCCTATAAACCCCATAATTAACCCTCTATATACTGTTGATATATTAATTAGCCCACTGCGATAATATTTATAAGTAGCCATTCCTGT
>CAYZUJ010000017.1:11518-18214 GCA_964481375.1 uncultured Neisseria sp.
AAAAGTTGAGCCAAATTTATTAGTCCCCAATACTTCTACCATCGGTAACCCAGTATATGCAAGAGCTGGTAGACTAATTAATCCTCCACCTCCTGCTATAGCATCAATAAAACCAGCAAGAAGCCCTATAAATAATAAAAATACTAGAAGAATAAAATAATGATTATTAAAAAAATTTGCAATCATAAAATACCTGTTAAAATTTATCTTTTAAAGTCCGTAAATTAATAAAACAATCAATTTCTGAAGTAACTTTTTTCTTCAGAATAAGCTCTACTGCAGAAATAATATTTTTATCATTTATCCGCAAAAAAGGATTAGTAATTAATTCAATTTTAAGGTTGGTCGGTAATGTATTACCCAATTCAGTTAGCTTTTTTATTTCATTTGATAATCTTTGCGTAATATCTTTATTATCAGGTTCAATATATATTGCAAATTCTAAATTTTTAATGGTATATTCGTGTCCAGGATAAATTAAGAAATTGGCTAAATTATTATCAATCATTGAACCTATATTTGTTATTTTAATTAGAGAATTAAACATTAATCTATAATCATTTGTAAATACTCTACCGCAACCAGCAGCAAATAATGTATCACCACAAAATAAATGCAAATTATTATTATAGCTAAATAAATAACTAACCCCATCAAAAGTATGCCCAGGAGTTGCAATTACTCTGCATTTTAACTCAAAAAAAACTAACTCTTGATTATCTTCTACTTTATAATTTGCCAAATCATTTGCACCATAAACGGGGACATCATATTTAGCAATGATATCAGCTACTCCCCCAATATGATCATGATGTCCATGTGTTAATAATATTGCACATAGACTCATATTATTAGCTGTGATATAATTAATTACTTGGGGGCTTTGTCCAGGATCAATAACTATTAATTTTTGATCATGTTCAATCAACCAAATATAATTATCTTTAAATGCTTTAAGGTATTTAATTTTCATGATGATATCAAAACCTGATAAACTACAACAGTGGTTATTATACACACCACTGGGACGTTATGTTTTAATGAATGAAAAAATTTTCTATCATAATACTATTCAAAGCATTTTTGGTTATTACTCAATTCAAGTTGGACTGCCACAAATTAATTTTTTACAAAATAGTAAAATATCAAACCATTTTATTATAGATAATAATATTAAATGTGATGTTGTTTTTTTACCATTTGCTGAAAATAGTATAGATTTAATTATATGTCCTCATACTTTAGAATTCACTCCTAATTATCATCATTTTCTTCAAGAATGTTATAGAGTATTAATACCCGAAGGTAAAATTATTATTACTGGTTTTAATCAAACAAGTTTTTTTAATTTATTTAAAAAAAATATACCATCTCTAAAAAATGGTAAATTAGTTAAATTAAACCATCTTAAACATCAACTACAAAATTTAAACTTTCAAATTATTGGCGGAAAATTTTTTAGTTATCGTCCTTTAATTAATAATAAAAAAATACTACTTAATCTTGCTTGGATGGAGAAAGCTGGTGATCGATGGTTTCCTACTTTTGCTAATAACTATGCTTTAGTTGCTATTAAAGAGGTTCTTACTACGACTCGTGTTGAATATAAAAATAATTTAAAAAACTCAATAATTAAACCACAATTATATCCAGCGAAATTAACATTATATTCTAAGAAAAATTAAAACAATGAAGCAACTAGTTATAATCCATTGTGATGGTGCTTGCAAAGGCAACCCTGGTTTAGGTGGATATGGCGCAATACTACAATATAAAACTATTACAAAAACAATTTCTGGAGTAGAAGAAAATACTACCAACAACCGTATGGAATTAAAGGCAGCCATAGAAGCTCTAAAAGTTTTAAACCGCTCTTGCGAAATTGAAATTTATACTGACTCCCTATATGTGCAAAAAGGTATTACTACTTGGATTCACTCTTGGAAATTAAAAAATTGGAAAGGGGTAAAAAATCTAGACTTATGGAAAGAGCTAGATCAGCTTAATCAAAGACATCAAGTAGCATGGCATTGGGTGCGTGGCCATAATGGACATGATCTTAATGAACAAGCTGATGAACTAGCAAATTTTGCAATTGAAAATTATTTAACAAATAAAAAAAAATAACCCTTATTTTGTTAAACTTCTTAGCATCCACACAGTTTTTTCATGTACCTGTAACCGCTGAGTTATTAAATCTAGAGTAACTTGATCTGATGTTTCTTCTGTTATTGGTATTAATTTTCTTGCAGTGTTTATAACTACTTCATGAGCAATAATTAAAAATTTAACCATCTCTATCGCCTCAATATTTCCACCATGCTCTTCTACTTTTGTTAACTTATTAAATTCAGAACAAGTACCTGGTGTAATAAATCCTAAAGCCCTAATCCTTTCAGCTATCAAATCAACTGCTAAAATCAATTCATTATATTGTGCTTCAAACATTAAATGCAATGTATTAAACATGGGCCCAGTTACATTCCAATGAAAATTTAGTGTTTTTAAATATAATGAATAACTATCTGCCAATAAATTAGCTAATCCATTAGCAATTTTTATACGATCTGCATTTTCTATACCATCATTAATTTCTGTAAATTGTTGAATTAACATTTAAATCACCTTTCAAAATAAAAACTAAAGATTACATTTTACCAAATATAGCACCAATAAATATCCTTTATTCTTATGCTAATTGCTAAATTTTTTCAATATTCATAATTCTAGCTATAAATTTTTTTAATTTATAGCAATTATAGTTTGAAAAAATTAAAAAATTACTATCGTATTCTTATCAGATAAATATAAATTTATTAATAATATTTACCCTAAAAAAAATTTTTATTATCGATATAAATGTTATAATGTTGGATAGCATTATTGTAAATAAAATTATAAATTTTTTTATGGAAAACGTAAGGAAAACATTATGATAAGTAATAATTTACCGTTAGTTACACCTACATTAAGATCAAAAAAAATAGAATTTAATCAACTTAAAAAAGATTTATTTCCTAAGTTAGTAAAAACCAATCTGTCAACAAATGAAGTGTCAATCACAAGCAACATAACAAATACCACAGAACTGCTAGATGAAAAGACTCATGTTACAAATGAAAATATCAAAAAACTAATAAAATATATTTTTTCAGGAAATGAAGAACAATCTATTACAGAATTTGAGAATAATAAAAATTTGCAGCATATACTATCGAGTATTGCCTTATTAAAAAAACATCGATCAAATAATAAAAACTATTATACAAAAAGCATAATTGATGTAGCGATTACTTTATATGCCGCATATATTATTAACACTGAAGATGTAAATGATAAAAATGCCGGGTATGGTGGATTTAAAAATGTTTTTGAGAGTGAATTTAAACATAATTTTATAGACTTTCTTTGCCTTACTTGTGGGATAACTACAAAAGAAATAGAGAAAATTAAACCTGAATATATTAAGCATATAAAACTCCTTAAAGGAACTACATACATAAAACTCAATAATTTTATTTTAGATATTAATTCTGTTGCAAATAATAATATGCAACCCCGTATTTTAGGACCATTAGAGGAATTAAAGAATAGCACAATTAGAGATAATTTATCTTATGAAGAAGTAAAAGACTTAAAAAAAGAAGCAAAAGACTATTTTAATGAAATCATTAAAAATATTGAAACTAAAAAGAAAAATAACCCAACTGCCCATGAAGACAAACAAGACTTAATATTAAAGATTATCCATTTTCATAAAATAGTTAATGTATTCTCACGTAGATTCTCAGATGGAAAATTTAACTATGTTAATTATATTGAAATCGCTGAAAAATCTGGCATTTTTGACAGCCTACAAATAAACTCTCAATACGATAAACTTGAATTTATTAACCATAGCATTATGCTTAACTATAAGCATCATAAAGGAATGACTATCAAAAGAATTCTTAAGGTCCCAATATTAGGTATCTCAATTGCTACTACAATTACGGGTATGATTATTGGTGCTATTAATGCACTCCCTATAATTATGGCAGCCGGCGGAATAGCGACTATTGGTATGCTTATTTGTTTTATAGTAAGCAATATAGAAGGACTTGGAATTTATATTTTTTTATCTTTTAATGCAATTTCTCGATCCATTGATTGCGGAGATAGATACAATAAATACACTAACTCTACAACAGAATTATTTATTAAATTAACCCAAGCCTACAAAAATGAAAATGAATCCATAAAAAAGAGCAATTATAAAAAAACAGAGTGCTGGGAACATACTATAAAGGACTCTGCTATAATTGGCATTAATGATACTGCAAAGCATATAGTAGCAATGAATAATTTGCGAGATTGGACAACAAAAAAGAATAGGAATAAATTTCCTATCTATGCAGCATGACCAATAAATTAAAAAAATCTTTATAAATAAAGCTCAAAACTAAACAGCTTTTGAGCTTTAATTTTATCAGAAATAAACTAGTAGCAAAAAATTTTATTTTTCTTACTTATCTAATTCATAAATATTATATATTGCCGTCCTTCCCATCCAATTTCCATAATTTACTTTGTATAACCATTTAGGACATTGCGAAAATACTATTTTATTAGAAAAAGGAAACCTATTTTCAAAAGCCTGAGAACAAGTTAAAGCTAATATGCATTTTTTATTTTTATCACAATTAATTTCATTAATATTATTAATTTTTTTAGAATCAAGATAATTATTCTTATAAAAATCCATATCACTACCCACATATGATAAAAAATAATATTCTGTTGGTGTTTTATATGTATCATAAATATAGCGTAATACTGGCAGTTCAGTTGAAGGTGGTATTAAAAGTAAAAGTAAAAGAAAACAATTTAAATACCACATAATTTTAGTAGTTTTAGCCCAATGTGTGGTGACTTGATATTGAAATTTATCCTCTAAAATCTGTAACCCATATACTATACATAAAGGCATAATACTAAAAATTGGCACCATAAATCTAATTTCTTTATGACCGATTAAATCATGACAAATTATAAATGTCAATAAAATCCATGTTAATACATTTTGTGGTTTATAAAAAAATACTAATAATGCACCAATTACATAAAATGGTCCAAAAGGTAAAATTGCTGCTGTCATATAAATATAATAATACCAAGATTCTTCACCATAACCATTTACCTTATTTAATATTATATTTTGTTTAAAATAATTCCATGTAGTTAATGGCCAACCACCATAAAACCAATGATCTACATAAACATTAGTTATAAAAACCGTAACTAAAATAAAAAATATCAGAATAAATAAATACTTTATTGGTGTTTTATTTATAAATATAAGCCATGCAAGTAACCCTAAAATTAAAAAAGCAACTTGAAATCTAGTAGTAAAAGCTAAACCTAAAAATAAGCCGCTTAGTAAATATTTTAGATATAATCTATTAAATTTAAGAAATAATATTGAAAAACCAAGGAGAAAAAATTTTCCTGAAATATTTTCTGAACAATAATGTATATTATAATAAATATTTGCCCATGTTAGTAATGTTAATAATATAAACCATTTTTTATATTGTTGATTTGTTATAGTTGGTAAAAAAGCTTTAATAAAAACAAGAATACTAATTATTGATAAAGCACTAGAAAAAACACGCATAATAAACCCAATAACAAAAGGGCTTGGCGTAGTAAACAATGCATAAAACTTATAAATAAAACATATAATCATCACTTGAAAAGTCGAACGCATTTGATCATGAAATTCCCACGGCATATGAAGCGTTTTCATACCTATTTTATAAGCTGCAAATTGAAAGATTTGATAATATTCATCTGCATGAACATAACCCACATGAAAATAGGAAGCTATTAAATAAATGATCATGGTGATATAAATATATTTTAATTTCATAATAAACTTTATAAAATAAGAAAAATTATTTTTTACAAGCAGGATTTTAACATAATAGACAATTAGTTTTTAACTGAAAAATATTTTAACCTTATATTAATTTATTGTATAATATATATTAAGGTAGACTTATAAAGTTAAAGGAAATTAGTGAATAAAGTAGTAGTGGGACTATCAGGTGGAGTTGATTCATCAGTAGCAGCCTATCTTTTAAAAGAACAAGGTTTTGATGTTAGTGCTATTTTTATGCAGAACTGGGAAGATTCTGACAATGATTACTGTACAATAAAACAAGATAGTATTGATGCCATTAGCGTAGCTGATATTCTTGGAATTGATATTAATATCATTAATTTTTCTAAAGAATATATAGATAGAGTATTTAGCTATTTTTTACAAGAATACAAAAATGGCAGAACTCCTAATCCTGATATTTTATGCAACTCAGAAATAAAATTTAAAGCATTTTTAGAGCATGCATTAAAATCAGGCGCCTTTGCTATTGCAACTGGACATTATGTTGATAAAATAACCACCTCTCAAGGCACACTTTTAACTAAAGCTTTAGATAATAATAAGGATCAAAGCTATTTTTTGTATCGTTTAAACCAATATCAAATTAAACACGCAATGTTTCCTTTAGGAAAAATTACTAAATCAGAAGTACGTAAAATAGCCTCTAAATTAAATTTACCTAATGCAAAAAAAAAAGATAGTACTGGAATATGTTTTATTGGTAAGCGTCCATTTAGAGAGTTTCTAAAACAGTATATGCCTACAAAATA
>CAYZUJ010000017.1:18224-23095 GCA_964481375.1 uncultured Neisseria sp.
ACAAAATATGGTAAAATGATTACACCAGATGGTAAAATTATGGGTGAACATATTGGATTAATGTATTATACTATTGGACAACGAAAAGGTCTGGGTATTGGCGGTTTAGGTGACGCTTGGTTTGTGGCTGATAAAAACTTAGAAACTAATGAACTTATTGTTGTTCAAGGGCATGACCACCCATTACTTTTAAAAAAAGAATTAATTGCCAATCAATTAAGCTTTATCTTAGAAAAAAAACCACCAGAAGGTCGATATACTGCTAGAACTCGTTATCGAATGCAGGAAGCTAAATGTACCTTGACATATATTGATGAAAATCAATTAAAGCTAGTTTTTGATGAATCACAATGGGCAATTACCCCTGGGCAATCTGTAGTCATTTACGATAATACAGTTTGTTTAGGAGGTGGTATTATATTATAAAACTTTAAAGGAACATTATGCACATCCCTCAAGTAGACTATAAATCAAATTCAACAAATACTGATTTTGCCAATTCATTAAAAAATACTGGTTTTGCCGTTCTTAAAAACCATCCTATTGATCAATCTTTAGTAAAAGAAGTATTTGCTGAATGGGAATTTTTTTTTGATAGCAACTATAAAAATAATTACTTATATAACAATGATACACAAGATGGATTTTTTCCTATAAGCGTTTCTGAAACAGCTGTAGGTTATTCTACAAAAGATTTAAAAGAATTTTATCATTATTACCCATGGGGACAATTTCCCAAAGAATTATCTGATAAAACCATTAAATTATTTGCCCAAATGAATAATATTGCAATAGAACTTTTACAATGGGTTGAAAATAATTTACCTACTGATATTCGTGATAATTTATCTGAACCTTTATCACATATGATTAAAAACTCCAACCAAACTTTAATGCGTATTTTACATTACCCCCCATTAACAGGAAATGAAGATAAAAATGCAGTTCGTGCTAGTGCCCATGGTGATATTAATTTACTAACAATATTAGTTGCTGCATCTGAATCTGGCTTACAAGTTCAAGATACTAATAATAACTGGCTTGATGTTCCAGTCGACCCTGGAATGCTTGCTATTAATATTGGCGATATGTTACAAGAAGCAACAAATGGATTTTTTAAATCAACTTTTCATCGGGTTATAAACCCAACTGGAGATAGCAAATTAAAATCGCGCTATTCAATTCCATTATTTTTGCATGCTAGACCAGATGTAGTATTATCTAAACGCTATACTGCAGAAAGATATTTAAATGAACGCTTAAATGCATTAGGAATAAAAAAATTCAATAAAAAAGGATAAAATTTGTGGCAGAAAAAAATACTAATTATGTTTCCGATACTACTAAATTTATTAATGAATTATTAAATAAAAATCCTCAATTAACAAATAAGCAAAAAAGCTTAAGAAGTACTTGGTGGGATAAAAATTTTATTGATTTAGAGGAACAAAAGGATTTTAAAGAAAGCGATATACCTCAAAATGGCTATGTATATTTTACTTATAAAAAATAAACTAAATGTTTGAGATTAAAACAAATATTACTAAAGATTTATATAATTATGCTATAAACTCTAGTATTAAAGAACACCCTGTATTAAAAAAATTACGTGTGGAAACATCTAAGTTAGCTACTTCTAAAATGCAGATTTCTGTTGATGAAGGGCAGTTTATTGGCTTATTAGCAAAAATAATTAATGCTAAAAAATACTTAGAAATCGGCGTTTATACAGGTTATAGCTCACTAGTAATGGCTCTTAGTATGGGTAAAACGGGAAAAATTATTGGACTTGATAATAATAAAGATTTTATTAATATTGCAAAATCATTCTGGATTGAAGCAAATGTTGATAAACAAATCGATATAATGTTAGATGACGCTATTATATCACTACAAAAACTAGTTAATGATAATCAGGAAAATACATTTGATATTGCTTTTATTGACGCTAATAAAAATGATTATTTAGAGTATTATGATTATTGTTATAAACTAGTTAGACCAGGTGGTCTCATTTTATTGGATAATGTTTTAATGCAAGGTCTTGTAATTGACAAAAATCCACCAAATTTTGTCAAAGCTATTAAAGAGTTTAATCAATTTATTTATAATGATAACCGTGTAGAAATTTGTCTATTGCCATTTGCAGACGGTCTAACAATTGCTTTAAAAAAGGATTTATCATCATGTTGCGTAGAATTAGGAGAAAAAACAATTTAGTTAATAATATGAATGTCGTTCCTTATATCGACGTTATGCTAGTACTATTAGTTATTTTTATGGTAACTGCACCAATGTTTGTCCCAGCTATAATTAATCTACCAACAGTTGGTAGGGCTTCGCAAATGAATAAAAGTCCTATCCAAGTTAATATTAATAAAGAAGGCAATTATTCCATTATTCAAAATAATAAATCTCAATCAGAAAATAGTTTAGACAGCTTAGCTAATGCTGTAAAAATTCTTGCTATGGGCGATACTGCAGTTGTAATATCTGCTGATAAAGAAGTAATTTATAACACTGTAATAAATGTTGTTGATAAACTATATTCTGTTGGTATTAAAAAAGTTGCTTTAGTTGTAAAAGAAAAAAATGGATAATAAAAAAAATTTATCTGGTATTATTTTTTCTATAATATTGCATATAATATTTTTTTTAGTAATATTATCTACAATTCATAAATCTAATTTTTTAGTTCCGTCTAGGTCAAATGGTATTCAAGTTGAACTTGTAACTCTTGAACAAATTACTCCTGTAAAACAAGATAATCTGCTAAAATCTACACAACCAATTAAACCTATCATTAATAATGCTGAAATAAATATTAATGAAAAAAAAGAAAAGAAAATACAACAATTAAAACAAAATACAGAAATAAAAGAAAGTAACCCAGTAGAAAACGTAAAAATGCAAATTAAACAGGAAAATAAACGTGAAAAAAAACCTACAAAGGATCCTACTAAACAAGTTAATGATCTATTACATGGAATAGATACAAAAAAAGGACATAATAAAGGATTGGCTACTAACGGCAATAATAATGGCACCTCTAAAAGTAATAACTTAATTTCTGATTATGCAGATTTAGTAATTGAACGGGTTCGCCCATTTGTTAACGTTCCAAATAATATGGATAGCGATTCTTTTGCTTTGGTAGAAGTTACTCTTCTTCCTAATATGCAAATTTATGAACTAAAATTAATCCACTCAAGTGGCAATAGTTTATATGATGAAAGCGTGCAAAATGCTATTAGACGTGGTGCTAGCGTTTTTCCTCCCTTACCAGCAGGTGCAAATTGGGCTGATTTCCAAACTATAAAATTAACGTTTCGTCCATATTAATTTAACGGAGAATTCATGAAAAAATATTTATTCTTACTTAATATATTATTATCATCTTACCTATTCGCTGAGCAAAATATAGAAATTGTAGGGGGAAACAATGTAAATATCCCTAAAATTGCTATAATTGATTTCACTAATGATTTGAATGATAATGATATAACAAATATTGTCGTTAATGATTTAAAAATCACTGGTGAATTTTTATTAAATAAATATCCTAATATAAGTATGGTTGAAAGTGCTAATGAATATATTGTTTCTGGAAAAATAGAAAGTACAGTTTCAGCTTATAAATTAACATATAAACTCATTAATAATACTGAATCAAAATCAACCATTCTTGATCAAAATATTGAATTTAATGTTAAAGATTTACGCAAAAACGCTCACAGTATTAGTAATAATATTTATCAAACACTTACCAATACTCCTGGCATATTCAATACTAAAATTGCCTATATTGCTACTTTTAAAAATAAATATAATTTAATTGTTTCTGATTATGATGGTTATAATCCATCTGTTTTATTATTATCTAAATCACCTATTTCATCTATTAGTTGGAATAAAGATGGCTCACAGATTGCTTATGTATCACTTGAATCAGGAAAACCTGTAGTTTATGTACAAGATATTTATAAAAAAAACCGATATAAAGTAGCCAATTTTATGGGTTCAAATTCATCTCCAGCTTTCACTGCTGACGATTCAAAACTTGCAGTTACCCTAACAAAAGATAATGGTTCACATATTTATTTAGTAAATAATACAGCATTTACACCTAATAGTTCTGCTTCTAACATTATCAACTTTGCAACAATAGATACTGAAGCTTCAATTGCTAAAAACGGCAATATAATATTCACGTCTAATAAAGACGGTGGACCCCAAATATTTTTAGCAGGAAATCCAGGTGAATCTTCAACAAGGCTTACTATGAACCTAGGTAATTATAATACCACAGCTCGTTGGGCTCATGATTTAAGTAAAATAACCTTTATTAATCGCACCGGTGGAATTCTTAAAACATACGTATTAAATTTAGTAGATAATACTGCCTATCCAGTTAGCTTAGATACTTCTCTAGACATATCGCCTAGCTTTTCTCCTAACGATAAATTAATATTATTTTCTAGTAATAATTCAATTTATATTGTCAATACCTTAGGAACTATACAAACAAAAGTAAATATTTCTGCAGATACTATCATAGATCAATTATGGGCAAATAACTACTAAACTTATTGTGACATCCCCTACTAAAGTGCGAGGCTTCTTGACGCTTCACAGGCATCAGCTTAGTACCTTACACTTTATAAAACAAATTGGCTGCAACATATTGTAAAATATGAGTTTTTTGGATTCTAACATGAGCAAAAAACTGCAGCCAATATTCTTCAAGTAATCCACCCATTTGTAACAGGAATAAGAAAAGATAAATCTTTACTAATTTCCTGGGTAGTTTTTCAAAAAATATGGCTTCTACTTGTTAAAGAACTTAGTTGATAATTATATTTATTGTAACA
>CAYZUJ010000018.1:0-18843 GCA_964481375.1 uncultured Neisseria sp.
ATAACTCATTTTGTTTTCTTAACTCCTCAAAAATTACCTGTGTTGTTACTATCATTTCACTTAAAGATTTGTGTAATGAGTTAGCATCTATCTTGTTTATTTTTCGATTCATCTCTCGGAATTCTTTGCCAGAATCATGAGAATGTTCTAATTCATTTTTACTGGCTATACGTAAAAAATTCGAAATGCCTTTTTCTCCAGAAGCTTTTTTAATATCCTCAAATAATTTTTTTTCTAATGTTATATGTATGCGTATCATCTCTTCTTTCATATTTATCCTTTAAAAAATAGTAATTTTTTGTGGGTGTTCAAGCCCATTAACAAAAAACCATAACTCATTGTATTACAATAATATTTTATTACAATTGATCTCAATGCCCACTGAAAGCCCACGATTATAATCATCCATTTCAATATGTTACTTAAAAATACAAATACCTTTAGGTAGGTAGGTGTGAAAGTTCCTAGAGAGATCATTAATTGGCATGTATATTTATTCCTTTTTGGGAATTTTAAGTATTTTTAATTAGAAACATGTTATATTTCATTATTAGATAATTCTGTTATTTTTAGTTGCTCTGCTTCTTGTTCAACTATAGCTGGTACATGTTTTATATTTAATTTTTGTGTATACTTTCCATTTTGGTCATAATAAAACCAAACTTTATGTTTCTTATCTAAATCCATAAATGCACCTTGGGTTAATATAATTTTTGTTCTACTTTTCTGTGATTTTTTACCTAAAGCCCAATCAACTTGCTTCGGATTATTTCCATTTATAAATATAAGTTGCATATCAAATGGTTTAAACCGAAGCGCATTATAATTACCTGCTTTAACAATTATGTGACCTCTTGTATCTGTAATATCATCTTTAACTTGTATCATTGGTTTATAATAACTTATATTGGTAACCTGAGCATCTGTAATTCCCGAAACTGGCATAGGATTATTAATTTGTTGTTTAACTTTAGCAATCGTTTGATTTTGAATTTGTTGCCATTGTCCACTTTTCACCATAATAGTTGCTTTAGCTTTTATCCAATCAATCATATCTGGTTCACCAATCGGATATGTTTTACCAACAACTCCTAAATCATCAGCAAAACAATTTATCATTATTATCAAAATAAATATTATTTTCATCACAGATTACCTAAAACTTTACGAGCATACTGTTCCTGATTTATCTCTGTAGGCGAGTTATATGCACCTATTGCTTTGCTGCTAAATCCATATTGTTTAATATTACTTGCCAAAATCCACGCCCCTACCTGAATATTTTTGCAACCATTTAACAAATCAGCTTGAGTAATTCCAACCTTGTTTAACTTTGTTAACCAGCTTGAATTGATTTGCATAAGTCCTACATCATATGTTTGATTTTTATTCATATGAATTGCCAGCGGTTTAAATTTAGTTTCAGTTTTCGCAATTGCTTTTAGTAATTTAGCTGGTATTTTGTATTTTATTGATGCATAACTAAAACATCTTTCAAGTCCAACAGCATGCGTTTCATAAGCTAAATTTATTAGTAAAATTAGTTTTAATAAATATTTTAATTTATTAGTTTCCATTTTTCTTTTTCCATTCATTAACCATATTTGTCGCATCATTATTTGATCTATTTTGAGTATTATTTTGAATATTTACATTAGTAAAATTTGTTGTATCAATAATTCTATTAATATCAATCGAATCTATTAAATCTTTGAAATAATTTCCTTTAGAAAAGTCAATCTTACTTATAATAGCAACCGTTACTCCTCCGCATACATTATTTGGGTGCTGAATTTGATCTGCATAACGACTACCTCCAGTATAAATATTTAATAAACCTTGATCATAAGCTGCTAAATTAATATCTAATGCAATTTTAGAATCAAAACAACACCATTGTTGTAATACTGGTTTTGGTTCACCGAGAATGCATTTATTAAAAATTGGATCTCTACCAGTACATTTCGCACAAAAGTTTGGATTTGTAAATCCACCAGCATAAATAAATTCCCCCTTGATAAAATCACTAAATGTAGCATCATTATCTCCATCATCACAATAATCCGCAAAATGAACACAAAGCCCATTAATTACGGGTTTATTAGGCGTATCTGTCCACCCAAATGAATTTCCTCCAATTGGTCTGGATATGCCTTCATCAGCAAATGTAATATTTTTAATATTATTTGGGTCTGGTTCAGATTTTTGTCTATTCCAAGCAAGATTCACTGAAACATCAGCTAAGTAACCTTTAAATGATGTTAACCCTTGTAAATCTCTAACAATATCTTTATTAATTGTTACAGACACTACTTGACCATTTTTTATACTTACTTTTGGATTTCTCGAACTATTAGGATCATAATTAATATTTTGATCCTGATTAAATGCTGGACTTTTAGATTGCTGCTGTAATTTAACTGTAGTATTCATTGCGTTAGCATCATCATTAGATGTGCCATAATTTACGATGCTACCCATTACATTATTTGTCGCTGATGTAGCTTGAGAATATATATTCCGATCCGATGCATCATAACCTGTTGGAACACCAGCTTCTGTAAATGCATCATGATGAATCATACAATCAGCCCCACCATTATTCCAGGTACCAGGCTGTCCCCATTTAAATGCATACATATAGCAAGTAAAATATTTACCTGCAAATAAAGTACAGGTTGACGGATCTTTCATATCAGTACAAGTCATATTTTGAGCCATGTTTTGCCCCATCTGTAGATAAGCAATTACACGAGCCAAATCATTTGCATTTTCAGGTTTTACTGGTTTTGGATTAAAACATTTTGCAACTGTGCTTGGGTCATTATTAGCACAAACAACATTAGTGCAAATCTTTTCTATTTTATCTGTATATCCACCTGCACATGAGAATTTACTCTGAAATTTGTTACATTTACCACTTATATTATCTTTATCTATACAGGTATTTTCTATTAAATCACAATTTTGATTTTTTCGATAAGGATCACATGTATCAGTTATATCAGTACAATAATACTGTTGTTGAACATCCCAACAACAGTCCTCACCTGATAAACCATTTGCAACGCAAGCATCAGCTAACTTAAAAGATATTCCATCAATTATCTTAGTAGCATCTTTATTTAAACATTGTTTATTTAATAATTTACAATCTGCATTACTAATATTCCAACTTATAAATAAGTTAGCTATAAATAAAAATTTTTGTAATTTCATTTAGTTAAAAACTTATATAAATATTATAATTTTTATCAATTATCATTAATTACATCCTTTGTTATAGGTATAAACATATTTTTTAGTCGTTAAATTTGAAAAATTAAATTGATTTTTATAGATAAATGGATAGTTGTTGCATGAAGCCACAAAACTAATTGAGCAATCTCCGTTTTCAATACAATAGTAATTGAAATTCAGTGACAGGATATTATTTCCCCCACAACCATCTTCTCGTTGAGACCAAGTCGGAGTCAATGTTACATTTCCTGCTTGTTGATGAATAGTGGGCACAAACGTAGTCGTAGCCGATGATGAATATCCTGAATGTGAACAATCTTCTGTTGCTAAAAATACTTTATATGCTCCATTAGTATCACAACTTAATTTTACATTTAAAAAATCACATTGTTGCCCTTGGGTCGGATCGGCTACACGGTGTACTCGCTCAGATATTATTTGAGAAGATGTACAACTCATTTGAAAAGATGGAATAATAAAATTATCACATTGTTTATGCTCTTTGAGTCCAGCAACGCATGTTGAAATTGTTTGATTAATAGGAACTTTACGTTTACTAATCATACACTGCGTATCTGATGGATCTGGTGTAACTGATATTTGATATTTAGCTGAAAACCCTCGAGTATATGCTTGTATTTGTCTTTGTGTATCTTTATCACCATATTTATTAAGGGTAGTACATCTCGGATCTTTTTCATTTTGACAATCTGCAATTTCTTTAACCCCAGCTTTAAACAAATAGTTAGGGTCAGCTTTATCACCATAAGTATTATCATACATATTTTTTGCAGAGGCATTACCGATGTTTGCATTATTGGCAACAATACTTTCAAATTTATTAGCATAGCCATAACTATTTATTGTGCTATTTGTATTAAGGTTTAAATTAAATTGATGTTGCTCACCAAATTTATATGCTTTATTATATATTTCTGTATTATCTGCAAAGCACGCACTAATACTTAAAAATAATACAAATCTTTTCATTTACAAAATACCAACATAAAATTAATTGTTGATTGATTATAAATTTTGTTTTCTAGCCATGTTAATGTTACTTGAAGTTTCTTATATCTATAATTTGAAAACCCCACCAATTCATCTGCAGTTATTTGTTTATATACCCCAATAAACTTATCCTTATTAGTTATTGATTGCATTACTTCTTGAAGTTTTAAGCCTGAAAAAAAATAATGAATTGTTTTATTCGATTGTAACTCAATATTAACTTGATTTGATACTGTTGTATCATCAATTGCAATTGCAATCCTTGCAATAGTTATTGAGGTTTTACTTTTGATATTAAACTCCCATTGATTATTAATGCTTATTTCTAATGTAGATGGTAAAGCAATTGGATTAGCTGATATAGGTGTTAACGTATCTACTTGAGACACGAATACAGACTTTAATTGCTCTAATGCTTGTACTTTATGTTCATCCTCTGCATAAGTAAAACAACAAATTATACATAGAATAATAGTTTTCTTAATCATATTGATTTTCCAGCGAATTAATAACATCTGCACCCTCTAATAAAATATTTTGATTAATTAAAAATGATGGTGTTACTTGAACATGATTGGCTAATATAAGATTATTAGCATAAGTCAATTTTTGTTTTACATGTTCTTGTTCAGATTTGGAGTTAAGTAACTGCATCATTTTAGGGGTCTTAATTTGATTTACGACATAATTTAAGGTTGTTGAGGAATACTCCCCCATACCATGTGCTACTGCTTCAAAATATTTTTTCTTAAATTGTGTCCCAATTCCTGCATCAATTGCTATGTAATACATAATGTTAGTAGGGGTTGCCATATCATCATTATCTATATTAATATCTAAATACTTAATATTATTCTTTATAACAAATTTTTCTAGTTTTGCATTGATATCAAAGCAATGTCGACACTTAAAGGAGAAAAACTCAACAAGTGTTTTTATAGGTTCAGCATAACTATTCATTGCTAACCAACAAAACATGAGTAATTTCAACGTTTTTATCCCTGTTTTCACTATATTTGCCTACTAAAAATCCACCAAAAAAACACTTAAATTGCCCTATTTCTTATTAAGGTATTCATTTATTCCTTGAATATCAGCACCCATAATCATGCTACCATCGCCTGTTACTATTACTGGAGTAGCATTGATGGCTAATTCCCTTGCAATTGAACCTGTTCTTTCAAGCACAGCTTCAATATTGCACCCATCAGTTAATTTAACTTTTGGATTGTCATTATTGTTAACCATATATTCTTTAAGCGTATCTAATGGGTATTTACTACATAAAATATTATTCGTATGTAATTTAGCATTCGAATGCTGAGCTAATGGCATCATCATATAATAAATATCTGCTTTCTTATTTATACCTTGTTCATCTATCTGTGTTTCTAACTGACGGCAGTATGGGCAGTCTGGATCAATAAATACTATGAGTTTCTTATTAACTTTATTTGTTGCTTTTGATTGGATAGAGTCTGCAACATTAATTTTACTGATATCTATTTTAGGTGCAGTTGATTTTAATAACCTTACAGTAACATCATCTTTGGTATAAACATCAAACATATGCCCCGCCATCAAATAATTTGAATGTAAGTTTCCATATATAATATTGTTGCCCATAATCAACGCGTATGTTTCAGGATATGGTGTTGAATAGATACTATTAATCGTAGTGGTTGGTAGTAATTTATGAAAAAATTCCATTATTTTTTTATCCATTATAAGTTCAGGCTTAAATATTCCATCAGCATAAGTTACTCCCATAAATAATAAACCTGCAAATAACATTCTTAATTTCATTTCAATTTACCCTTATAAAAATTTATATTACCTAAAATATCTATTTCATTAGCAGCTATTTGTGCTAATTCAGAATTTGTGCTATGAGTTAGTTGCTCTAAAGCATAATGCACACTCACTTCTCCACTTACCTTAGTATATTTAGGTGTTACATTACATGCTGTAGTCATTAAATCCTGCTCTGCTTGGTATAGCGCAAAAGTTGGCACACTATCTACTTGCATTGCTTTGAATAAACTAGGATTCAACATAATGCCAACCGTGTTATTTCCTTTGAGATTATAAAAATAACGATATGTATTTACATAAGATCCATTAATTAAACCTCGTATAACAAAAACTGCTCCAATATTAGAAGCTTGGCTCATTAAATTTATAAGAGTTTTTTTAGGCATTGAACTACTGATAAAAATTATTAGACGTTCATTACCAATTTTTGTTTTTGCATTTTTAACTAATGCATTATAATCAGAAATTGTTTGATTAATATCTAATGGTGTTTTTTGTTGTGCAAGAAACTCTTTAAAATCATTTACAATGGACTCAGAATAAAGATAATATTTATCACCATTTGGCAACTTATTAGTTAATGGTTTAATATCTTTAAATATTGTTTGAGATTGATTAATATCAGATTCTATCGTTATTAAATCTAATTGATTAAGTTTAACTGTAGATAAATCTCGTGAGTATTTAGGCATTTGTTCAACAGCTTGTTGTCCATTTTGGCGTAACTGTTCTTTGGCCATATCCAATTGCACTTTATTTAGAGTAATTGAATTATCAGCAAAAGCAATAAATGGTATTAATAATAAACTATAATAAACCCTGAACATAATAACCCTCTATAGAAAACAACAATCCCGTTCATGATACATTACATAAGAAAAATCTTCCCCAGTATACGGAAATGACGCACTGGAGTTCCACATAGCATCGGTCTCACCAAATGCGTTGCAACATGCTGTATAAGCAGTTTGTGGAATTGGAAAGCCCATGGAATATTTCCATTCAGCTTTATTTAAAAACATATCTGGAGCTAGGTTATTACACATACCAAATATTCCAGTTGTCATATCTTCTAGTCCCATTCTATGCACTAAACCATTTAATTTTTCAGCGGATAAAATAGATGATTGAACAGCATAAGCGTTATCCGAGTTATTACCATCTAAAGGATAAAGTGAACCTTGACAACCTCCACACCAAAAGAGATACTTACTAGGATTTAAGGAAGAAGCGGGATTAGTTGATGATTTATTACGTAAATAGTATGGTGTTGGAATTAATAAGCTGTTATCACTTGGAATATTTGGTAAACTACTTCCTACACAATCTATGCCACATGCCAATTGTGCAGGTAATGAACTAAATAATACTACTTCTGGCGAAAATATAATAGATAAAGTATCATCATTCCAAGTAGGATCGACTTCAGACATAAACAACAAATCCATCGATTTAGAAGAACCAATATTACAAGCCGTATCAATAATTCCTAATATCGCCATAATTGGATCTAAAAACCAATGTGTTTGATAAAAACTACTTGAAGTCTCACCATCATGTCGTTCATCACCGTAACCAGGTGCGGGCAATATTCCAGATAATCCGCTAGATAAATCAATCCCACCCAAACCCACCATACAAAATGGACTTCTAGTTACATCAACAAATCTCGAAGGTTCATACCATGACATCATTAACCCAATTGGTGCAATTACAGACCTCTCCTGACATGTGCAAGCACCTAATGGTAATTTACCAGAAGATGCGTAAGGAAATCCAGGTGGAATAAGTTTGTCATCATCAATAATCGTTCCACCTTTTTGGTTACCGTAATTAAATACCATTGGCACTGGCGCAATAAACATTGGGAATATACAAGACCAGCATATATCTGTTATTGGATTTATAAATTTACCATGACAACTTGAAGGTATTGCCTGAGCAATACCAATCATAGTTACCAAAAATAATGACTTTAATTTCATAACTTTAGCGAAAAGATTTCAATATTAGCTTTAGCCATATTAATACCCAAGAAATATACAAACTTATCATTACCTCCGAGTAACCTCATTATGCGATATTTACCTACAAATTCGTTACTGGTATAATTTTTATCACACTGATATGAATGTGTAGTAATTAAAGAACATTTGTAAATAACTGGCTGTACGGCACCAGTAGTAACAATAATCCCATTACCAGCAGGTGTAAAATCCCATGCTGTACTCATAGCACTAATAGCTTGGTTATTAGTATCAGTAATTGTAGATAAATTCTGAACAGGAGCAAGACCTGATCCTGTTTGTATATATGCTATTACTGCAGGTAATGTTCCATTTGCAGGTATTAATTGTAAGAATTGACTACCAGCACCATTAAAACCATATAAAACATTTGAGATATCACGGTTTGCATATAAAGAATTATCTAATTGAGAATAACCAGTTGGATCAGGTAGAAAAAATCTTGAAAAGCCGAATGTACCATTAAAAAAGCTATTAGCATACAAAGTAGAACCTGATAAATCGAAAGATGTTTTAAATATACTAGCCCCATCAATACCAGATTTACTTAAATCAGATGATATAGTTTGTCCCCTATCTGGATCATATACATTCACCACATAAGGACTACTGGAATTAATCCATGTCAATTGTTGATAGCTTGATAAACACCTATCTCCATTAGCTAAATTAATTTGGGGTAACCCGTTATTTATTAATGCAGTTTGTCCATTAGCAAGATTTAAGCTATAACCAGATCCACTCCCATCAGCATTTATGATAAACACATCATTGCCATATTCGTATAAACAACTAGGACTATATTTAGAATTTAAAGCAGAACTAACTATTGCAACTGATTTGATATTTATATCAGTATCCTTACCACCGTCACCCCTTGTTCCACCAGATGAAGAACCACTTCCGCAAGCTGCGAGCGAAATAGATAAAAGACTTACCCATAATAGTTTTATTTTATCAAAATCATTTAATTGATGCATTTATATATCCTTTCTTAGTTATAGCCTATATAATAACCAATTCAGCAATAAAAAAACCTGCCGCGTTGGCAGGTTTTGTAGCTATGATAGCAGGTTAATATACTATTTTATCTTTTATGTTAAAATAATATAATTAGTTTAAATAGTATGTATTATACAGGGCAAACGCATCTAAATTAATTCGTTTTAGGTATAATTAAGTCAATAATTCCTTTTGGTGTTGCCCAATATTTAAGCATTTTTCTACGTATAGATAATTTTGCAGTATCTTGTTTCAGTAAAAACATAGCCATTTTTCTAATCCAAGATAAATTTTGAGCTGCAATTTCATCTCTAATACGACAATCATCTTCTTTAAAAACCACATCTAAAACCCAATGTAAATTGTTTTCCACTTGCCAATGTGCACGTATAGATATGGCTAACCGCTCTATTTCATTATGATCTATAGATGAAATATAGTAGCGATATTCAGTATTACTGTTTGTGTGATTAATATGCTCAATTTGTATTATACTTTTTACTCCAACCCATTTAGCTAAATCTAATTGAGTGCCAATTGATTTAGCTGGTAATGATTTTACAATTCGTTCTTCAATTCTACCGTGCTCACCAGTTAGTTCATGATTGTAAATATTTGTTGCCATTTTCTTATTAAATTTATCGTTTTTTGATAAATCAAATACATCAAGTATAGGTTCGTATAATTCTTTATGGTTACCTTTAACTGCTAATATATAATCAGCATTTTCATTAATAATTGCTGCTGCAATTTCTTTCTGACATCCAATCGCATCAATCGTTATAACACTATTGTTTAAAGATAACAGCTTTAGTAATTCTGGTATTGCTGTAATTTCATTGCTTTTATCTTTAACCTTAATTTGCCCAATAGTTAAACTATTAACACATGAATAAGCATTAACAATATGTTGTCCTTTAATTCCTTTTGATCTCTCGTGGGAACCGCATAATGTTTTACCATCAATTGCTATAACATCTTCTGGTAATAATTTCTTTACTTTGCTTATCCAATCCATAAAGCATTGGTTAAATTTCTCTGGATTTAAAATACTCATTACTCGACTAATAGTGTCATGGGAAGGAATCATATTAGGTAACAATAAATATTGCTTCAACCATTCATAATGAATTTCTCCAAATAATTCTATTTCTGTATAGCACTGTGCTCCTGACATTGTTGCCATCAAACATAGGGCTATTATATCTAATAATAAATGCTTCTTTGTTCTCTCAACTCTTGGGTCTTCTAAGCTGCTAAAACTTTCTATAAATATATTTCCTAACATATTATGCTCCATAAAAGCATAACATTAACTTATTATTTTACTTATCATTTAAAATTTAGATGCGTTTGCCCTGTGTATTATACTAATGTTTTTAAAGATTTATGAGGGGCTATATTTTGCATATAGTAAAATATGATGATGTAATAGATAAAATAATACAAATACGTGACAAAGATGTAATTATTGACTCAGATGTTGCTAAACTTTATGGAATAACAACTAGAGAAATAAATCAAGCAATAAGTCGAAATCCTAAAAAATTTCCAGCAGGATATTTGTTGGAACTTAGTAAATCAGAATGGGAACAATTGAAATCACAATTTGTGACTTCAACAAAAGGAGGCAAAGTAAAGCTACCGATAGCCTTTACAGACCGCGGCTTATACATGTTGGCTACAATTCTTAAAAGTCCTCAAGCCGTTGATACTACAATAGCTATTATTGATGCTTTTACACAGATTAAGCAACTAACTCAAGCAGTATATCAATTTTCTCAAGCAAAAACACATGAACAAAAAGTTAAAATATTCGAAGACGGTACAGATATTTTTGCTGATTTGTTAGACAATGAATTGATAGTTAGTCAAAAAGAGACAGAAATCAAAATTAAGCTTCCATTTTTTGAACTTACTAGAAAAATTACTAAAGTAAAAAAATAATATCGTGAAATAGGCATTCCTCTAATCCATTATTCAAGAACCAATGCAAAAATCTAATAGAAAAGTTTAATGTATTGTACCAACATGTCAGATGAAATATTAAGTGATTTAAAAATAAAAAATAATTTTTTTATTGGAATATCCATGAGCGGATCATTTTCATATTTTCGAAGAGTTTGATCACTAATATTTAATAGTTTGGCTAGTTCTTTATAATTATACCCTGCCTTTAATCTACTTGATTTTAGTAATTTTTTAAACTCAATTAATATTGAATCTTCATCCATTATTTTATCAACCTTAAACAGTTTTTTTGAGTCCTATTTAGTTGTTTTGCAGATAAATAATGTTCAATAAATCTTGCAATACTTGGTTTATCTAGATTATAATATAATTCTTTAGTATATGCTTCATGAATATCCCATTTATGAATAGACATATCAATAAGTGATTTTACTATAAAAATATTTTGATTATGTGGGCTAATAGCATGAAAAGTAAATATTGAGTTATGTTCCTGATTAGCTAAATCCTCTAATTTACCTACTACATAATAAATATAACAGCGTGAATTTATATCTAATGATTCTAAGATTGATGAATTAATTGAGAAAATTTCATCAATAGTAATATCCATACAAATCAACCCCACAATTGTAACTAGTTTTACATAATATTTATTTTTTTTATCATCATAATAAACTTCTTTATTTAAAATTGTATATCTAATTTTATCTTCTTTAATTGACTTAATTTTTTTTCCTGTATATTTTAAAGTATTTTTAAATACGTTTACTAAAAATTTTTTGCTCATATGAATTTTCCTGTAGATTCAAAGTTTGATACCCGATAATTGGTTCAAGATTTAAATTTTTAGTTAATGCAAATTGAATACATGTTGAAGGGGTAGCATAAACATTGATACTATTGATTTGCTTAGTATATCCATTATGAACATGCCCATGAAAAATAGCTTTAAAATTATATTGTTGTACATATTTACAAAATTCTTCATAATTTTCAAGAATCCAGTTATCTATAATTCCACCAGTTTTTAAAAAATGATGATGAATTACTAAATAATTTTGTTTCTGCTTATCAAAAAAAATTTTAATTTTATCTAATTCAATTTGATTAATATAGCCCTCATCATGCCCAGAGCCTTTATATGAGGATAAGAAAATAAATCGATGGTTATCTATATCTACAAATGGACTCATCTTAATGTTATCATCTAACATTTCACAAATATTAGAAGAGTCATGGTTTCCCATAATTACTTGTTTTAAACATTTAAATTTATTAAAAAAGTCTCTTGCTTTATGATACGATTCAACTGTTCCATCTTGAGAAATATCACCTAAAACAAAAATATAATCAGGTTCCTCTTTAATTATATCTTGAACTAACAAATTAATGTTTTTTTCAATATCTACTTTTTTAAAAAGTAAAGAATTATTTTTACTAAAGTGTGTATCACTAATTAGTAAAAGCTTTTTTGACATTATATACGCCTTTAAAATTAACCATCTTTATTTTTTTAAAATCTGGATTGAATTTAAATAATTTATAATCTTGATTTTGATCATATATATCTACGGTTTCAGCTTCTCTAATAATTGCTATCAATTTTTTTGCAAGGGGTAACATAATTATCGCAATTATTATTTTAAAAATCATTGTTCCACCAACTAATTTTGAAATCTGAATAATGCTATAACCATCTGGTAGGTTAATGATCGTATATGATATGGATATAGTTATTAATTCAGATATTACATGAATAATAAAAATAGTGGTTTTTGTAAACTTATTTTTGAAAAAAACTTTGCTACGTGGAACTAGAATAGCACTAAAAAAATCTCCACATAAATTTCCAAGGAATGAACCTATAATTATCCAATATGAATATTTAAATAAAACTTGATATGCCTGAACATATTCAGGTTTCATAGTTGTTGCATAAGGTAAAAAATTAAAACTTTGAATAACTGAAAAAAATAATATGTGCGATATACTATTTACCCATACAGCTTGTCTCGAATATTCATATCCATAGCAATATCCAATTACTTCAAATAAATATATATCTAAAGGAAAAAGAATTCCCGAAGCAGTAGTGGATATGCCAAATATTTCTATGTGACGTTTTACAAGAATGAAACACATTAATTGAACTGAGACTATTATTGTTAATAAAATATGATAATATTTAAATTGTGGTTTTGCGGTTGTATTCATAGTATTTTAAATAAAAATTTCGCTCATTTGCATGCTAACAATAATTGCTACAATATTATAATTTTTAATTTTAACATGTTCTTGACCCACAGAAATTTTAATTGAATCGTCATTTATAGAAATAACTCTTCCAAAAACAATATTTTCATTTCCAATATTATTTTCTAATTTAAATAAATATACCTGATCTTTAACTAATATCTTATTATTATTTGGGTAACAAATATAAATTATTTCTGCTGGAATAATTAATTCTTTATATAATTCTTTTATGGCAAAAGCTTGCTCATGAATATATTTTTCATTAAACACTTTATTTTTAAAACCGTAAATTTTAGTGCGATTTTTTAAAAATTCTTCAATTTCAGATTTACTTATTATTGGAATGTATTGGGGTAAATCATTATAGTTTAGTAAATCACCAACCTTAATATTTAAATAGGCAGCTAATTTTACTAAAACTCTTAAATTTGGCATGTATCCTGATTCCATAGTTACAATTTTTCTTAAAGTAAAATAATCAATAGATGCTTCTTCTGCAAGTTTAGTCAATTTAATATTTAGAAGAGACATCTTATCATTTATACAATTAGATATATTTTTTATTATTAATTCATCATCTTGCGATAAAGAAATCTGTTTTGTTGTTTCCATATTTTATCCAATTTATTTAAAAAATAATTTGTTGCAGAAAATTAATATTAACAAAAAAACCCACAATAAAAAATAACTACGGTATAATACATGATTGATTTTTTGATAAAAATCAAAAATAAGATGTTTTGACATTGTTCTTAAAATTATAAAAACTAAAGATCTAGTGTTTATTTGAATTAATATTTTCGAGAATATAGAAAATGCAAAATTCACTTAGTAAAAATATTTTAAGTAGTGATTTTACCACAAATAAAAACTTAGTTAATTTATTGCTATTTGCCTATTATATTTCTAAATCATTATTTCTATTAAATACGATATATAAAAAAAGTATTCAACAACAAATAATAAGCGCTGTAAATAATATTGAACCTTAATAATACATTAGGAATAAATATATATTTCTTAATAAATAATTTAGAGGATTTTCTAATATATGAACGATAACTTAAATAGTGAATTATCTCGAAATACTCATGCAAATAAGCAATTAATCTCAATAATTACGGATAACTTTGGAAATATTATTGTTAACAATAGTAAATTTTTCCCATTTCTTAAGTTAACATTAATTAATTTGCAATTACAGCCAAATCAAAAGAAATTATTGGTAAATATGTTAGATAAAAATTATTTAATTTGTAAAATTCCATTTGAAATAAAAACATATCCATATTGCCAATATGTTTTTGAAGAGTGGAGAATGGGTAATGATTTTAATCAAATTTTGTCAAATACTTTAAAAAAACAAATTAAAATTAATGAAAATGTATTTACTTATGAATCATTTAGTACATTTGAACAAGAAATTATTCATAGTTTATTAAGTGGTTATACAACAGATAAAGAAATAGAAAGCTATCTTAAAAAATTTATTAGCAAAAAAACTAAAGGAAATATTAAATATACAATATCAATGCTTTATTTAAGATTTAATACATGTAGTCGTACAGATTTAATAAAGTTATTAAAATTATATGAACTTGATAAATATTTACCAATTAGTTTATTTCCTCCCGGTATTTATGATTTATAAAAAACTACTACCACTACTTTAATTTTGTAGTTGTTGTATTTTAATTATTTTGGTACTATTTGTACTATTTTCGGAGTATATAAGTATCTGAATTATTTAACTAAAATTAGGTTAAAAGGGACGTTTTGATAAGCAAAAGGGACGTTTTGATAAGCAAAAGGGACATCTTGATAAGTAAAAGGGACGTTTTGATAAGTAAAAGGGACATCTTGATAAGTAAAAGTAATATTTTTAATAAATTGAATTATATTATTAGTATAAAAAGGCTTAAAAGAGTTAAATCAATATTCCATATAACTTAATTTTCTAATAAATTTTATGATTTTTATATATAAAAAAACCATATAAAACAGGTATATATAACTAAAAGGGACGTTTTGATAAGTAAAAATAAAGGGACATCTTGATAACTAAAAGGGACATCTTGATAAGTAAATGGTATAATACTTGGTCAATTAGCAAGCAAAACTTAATTAATTCCAAGTAAAGAAAAATGTTTTTATATTAGTAGATATTTAAATTTTTAGTATAAAAGGGACATCTTGATAAGTTATTTTTTAGGAAGCTAAAATGGCAAAAAATGAAAAGGTATTAACTCAAAATAAAAAAGTAAGGCAAGCTAATGAGTTTATTGAGTCTCCATATGCTGTGGAATTAACTACTCATGAAATTAAAACAATTGAATATTTAATTGCAGAATGTACCGAAGATGATTATGCTTTAGTTGGTAAAAAACAAGGAAAAGAGTATACTTTTTCAGCAACCCAATTAGCAAAAATATTAAATACTAGTTTATCGAGGGTTGTAGCTGATGGAGATAAATTATCTAATGATATAACTCAAAAAAGAATAATTCATAAATTATACGATGAAAAAAAGAACCTTGAACAATTTGAATACATGTCTATCATTATTTCAGCTAAATATAAATCAGGAACTTTTAGTTTTGAATTAAATTACAAAATATTACCATTTTTTATAAATATTAATAAAAATTTCACTGAATATCAACTTAAATATCTTTTATCTATGAGAAATGCTTATGCAATTAAGTTATATAAATTACTTTATCAATATAAAAATATTGGAAATAGAAAGTTTGATTTAGAAGATCTCAAAAACCAATTTGGAATAAAGGATAAATATCCTTTTTATAAAGATTTCAGAAAAAGAATTCTTGATCCTTCTATTTTGCAGATTAATGAATTGACTGATTTGAATGTTGAATATAATGAAATTAAGTTTGGTAGGAAGGTAGAAAAAATAGATTTTATTTTTGATATTAAAAAAAAATTAATAACTAATAAAACAATATCTCTAAATGAGAGTGGTGATGATAATATTTATTCTTCAAAGCCAAAGAGTGATAATTTATTAGATTTATCAAACTTACTTGGTACTATTATGGACAAAATTTCCTCCGATACTAAACAAATAATATCAAAATATTATGAGGAAAAAGGTGAAGACTATGTTAAGGCCAGTATCAAGTATGCTCAAAAAAATTCTAAAACTAACATTGATAAATATTTAAAAGATACTTTATCTAATGGTTGGGCTGAAATTGAGCTCAATAAATTAGCTAGCCAAAATGCTAAGAAAAATGCAATAAAACAAACCGAAACAAAAAAATTAATAGAAAAAGACCAAGAAAAATTTAATAAATTATTAATTGAACAAGAATGGAGTAAGCTTTCAGATACAGATAAACAGCAATATATAGAGTATGCAAACTCTATTAGAGCCACTCATAAGGAACCTTTAAAAGTTTTTAATAATTTAGAATATTCTTTACCATTAAGTATATATGCTGTATCAAATAAAAAAACTTATGACAAAATACAAGAGAGCTATATGCAAAAGCTTTTGAAAATTAATTTAAAGGTCTGATTTTTCTTTTAGTTAAATCAAACCTGCTATCATAGCTACAAAACCTGCCAACGCGGCAGGTTTTTTGCTCTACTAATTAGTTATTATATAGCCTAGTAATTTATCTAGGATATATATAACATGCTTCAATTGTCAGACGACCAATATTTTCTAATAATTCCCGATATTAATTTATTTCCAGAAATTAATAAAAATACAATAGCAATGATTGAACAAATCATGAATGCATTATTATTATCTAGCAAAGACAATATTCAAGCTGGTATTAACAAAGTTGTTATGTTTGAAATTCATTGTAAACCATTACTTTATCAAGATTACATAAATGTACTTAATAGAATTAAGCCAATGCTTGAAGCATATAATATTTCTATTGCACAAGGTGAAGAAGTAAAATCCAAATATCCTAGGTATCATAAATGTAAATATTATTGGGAAGTTGGTAAACAAGCTGCGATTAATCTTGAATTTTCTCTTGAAAAAAAACTTAGTTACGATGGTAATGAAATTAAATGGGAAAGCACTTATATTGATTGGGTTAATCAAATCATAAATCATCAGCGCGAAAATAGTTCTTATAATTCTCAAGATAAACTGCTCTATCATTTTATAGAACCTCAAGCTACGTTGAAACATGTTGAAACTAGAGAAATCATTCTAGAAGAAACTAAAAAATATACAGAAGAATATCGTAAATATTTAAAGTTACAAAAAAAGAGTATTCAATGAAGAAACAAATTGTTAGTCTTATGAGTTTTGCAGTTATAAGTGCTTATGCTGATGATTTACAGGCAAATTTAATGTCGATTGCAGCTCAAGAAGCTCAAATAGCTAATATTGGAGAAAATAAATACATGATGCTTTATGGTACAGAGAATCCAATACCAGTTATTAATCGTTGGAATGAAATTGAAAATAAATATCCACTAACTCTTAATCAAATTGCTCAAATAAATGAATTAGAAAAAGTTAAACAAAATTTTTTAAAAGAGTAGCAAATTAATGAAAGTGTTATCGATATATATTTTATTAATAGTTTGTAGTTGTAGTTCATTACCAGAGTTACAAAATCCATCAACATTGAACACTAAATCAGAATCTCAAAGTTATTACTATTGTGAACATTGTCCAGAAATTACAAAATTAGATAATCAAATTTATCAAGCATTAGAGCCAGATGAACCAATAATTGAAAGTAAACCAATTATTGAATCTTTGCCAGCAATAACAGTTAAAAGGAGTAAACAACATGTAAAGCTAACAAAACCAAAATCACATTATAGAAAAAAATATCATAAATCTAAACAATTTAGGCATAAACGCCAATGTATTCAATGGAGTAAATAAAATCATGAATAAAAAATATCTTATACTTATAGCACTTTTCTCTCTATTACCAGTATTATCATTTGCAACAACAGGGGATACTACATTTGATGATATAACCAAACAGATAAAAGCATACCTAGGTGGATCACTTGGTTTAACTTTTGTTTTAATTGGGTTTCTTGGAGCTGGAGCTGCAATTGCAGGTTTTGCTCCAATGAAAATAATGTTTCCTGTATTTGGGTTAACTTTAGCTTTACACTATGGCCCCAAAATTTTAGAAAATATCTTTAGTGCTACGGGAGAATATGATTTATCTAATATGTATCATGATTACGGGTTTACTTATCTTGATCTAATGGTTGTATTAGCTGCTTCTGCTTTGTTTGTAATAGGCTTTAATAAAAAACGCTTAGCAAATAAGGAAACTAATTAATGAGTAAAAAATGTCTTTATATCCCCCATGAAATTAATGAAGCCTATTTCTTGCTTTGGAAGCGTGACGAGGTTATATTTCTGATGATGCCATGGTTGTTGTTTTTTGTTATTGGAGGGATTTTAGGATTGGTTTTAACATTAATTTGTACAATTATTGTAGCTCAGGTTTTAAAACAATTCAGTTTTGATAAGCCTAATGGTTACATGTTGCAT
>CAYZUJ010000018.1:18853-22805 GCA_964481375.1 uncultured Neisseria sp.
GGGTTAAATATAATATCCCAAAGCAATTTGTATTAGCAACATTTTCAAGAAGTAAAGATTTAGAAATTAAAGAGTCAATGTTTTTTAGAAGTGAAACATTTCCTCCTACACATATTCGTCATATTGCGGGGTAATAATGGATAAATATAATTTTGATGTGGAAATTAAAGCATTAAAAAATAATTATCAAATATTTAAAAAGTATTTGTTATGGATGATTATTGCTAATGTAATTTTAGTCATTGCTTTAGTTTTTAATATAAATCGCGAAACGATTGTTTTATCTCCTCAAGTTGCTCCGGAATATAAACTATGGATAAAAAAATCACAAGCATCGCCAGAATATTTAAATAGCTTAAGTCGTAACACATTAGATTTATTATTAAATATTACTCCCAACAATGTAAATGCTCAGCATCAGGAATTAATGCGGATGGTAGTCTCACAATATAGAAATGAATTGCAGTTTAGACTAACTGAGATTGCTAAACAAATTTCGCAAAATAGTCTAGCACAAAATTTTTATATCGAAAACATCCGCATTATTAATGATTCTAATACAGTTTATATTAGAGGTATGTTAAATCAATACATTGATAGAAATGTATTTAGCTCAAATATACAAACATACAAGCTAACTTTTGTAGTTAACAATTATATGATACAGCTTCAGAATATTGAATTAATACCTGAAAATGATCCTCAATTACGGAATACATAATTATGATTAAATTTAAAATAGCGGCATTACTTTGTTTTATAACAATATCCATATTTGCTAAAGATATTTATGAGGCACAAAATGGAGATGTAATAAGTGCTATAATTTCAAGCCATAGTTTAACTAGAATTGAAATAAAAGGACAAAAAATTGTCAAGGATTTTAGTTCTGCAGATATTTCTAAAAAAATTTCTAAACCATTAGGCCAAGTTTATCTTATTCCTAATACTAAAACTACTTTTAATTTATATATAGTAAGCGATAGTGGTAATACTTATAACTTAAGATTAACACCATCTAAAAATGTGCATGGGGATTCAATTGTAATAAAACCTGCACCTTCTAAAGTTAAAACTGCTACTAAAATTAATCTTAGTAATCAAGCATATGTGCGTAATATAAACTATCTAATAGAGGTGATGTATCTAAATCGTGATGAATATAGTCAATATAGCTCTACAATTACTAATCAACCAGTTATAACTTATGCTGGGTTAGATTCAGTTTTATTCAAAACGTATAGTAATGATGCTTTATTTGGTCAGGTGTTATTAATAAAAAACATCTCAAAGTCAAAAATATTACTAAGTGAGGCACAGTTCTATTCAGAACACACGTTAGCGATTACAATAGAAAATCCAGAATTAGGGGTTAATGAGATTACACGGGTGTTTATTGTAAAAGAAGATACAAATGAATAAACAAAAATTTCATGCAAAAACCCAACTTAAAAATTTTAAAAAACTCTTTATTTTAGGTGGAGTTGTAATTTTTCTTTCGATATTAGTATTGGCATTTATTTCATCCCCCAAAGAAGAAAAAAAATCTGAAAAAGTGACTACCTCAGATACTTTTACTGCAGTAAAACCAATTTCTGTCTCCCCTGCTGATATTATGTCGCAGAGGTTAGAGCAATTTACTCTTGATCAACAAAAAATTAATGAGCAAAATGTAAAACGTATCACTGATTTGGAGGCACAAAATCTTGCATATCAAAAGGAGGTAGAAAAATCAGAGTCTGAAGCAGCAGCTATTAATGATAAATTAGCAAAGCTAAATACAACAAAATCAAATGCATCTGGAGTTGCGACTGTTTCCAAACCTCAAAAATTAGTATTTGAAGATGATATTAATAATGATACATCAGATAGTTTTGAGATTGCAAGTAAGAAACAAGCCAATCCAACAGAACATGAAGCTGAAACTGAAAAAAATACTGATAAATCAGTTGCCACATACATACCTTCTAATACCTTTGTTAAAGGAATATTAATTGGTTCCTTATCCGCAAATACAGGAGGTAATGCAAGTTCAGATCCTACCCCTGTCTTAATCCGTTTAACAAATTTAGCACAATTACCAAATGAATTTAAATCAAATCTTAAATCTTGCATGGTTGGTGGTTCTGGTTGGGGTGATTTATCAACTGAAAGAGTAAAGGTTCGATTAACAACTTTATCTTGTGTTTTAAAGTCAGGTAAAGCGATTGATATCCCAGTAGATGGCTACATTGATGGTGAAGATGCAAAGGCTGGCATTAAAGGGGTAGTTGTGTCTCATTCGGGAACAATAGCAGCTAAAGCGGCATTAGCTGGTTTTTTACAAGGTATGGGGCAAATTGGGCAAGCTATGGGACAAACACAAACAATTACACCATTAGGCGGAGTAACTACTACAGTGTCTCCAACGCAAGCATTATACGCTGGTGGAGGTGCTGGAGTATACCAAGCGGGTATGAATTTATCTCAATATTATATGAATATGCTAACCCAAATTTCCCCTGCTATTGAAGTAGCAGCAGGGCGTCATATAACTGTAATATTTATCAAAGGGATTGAACTTAAACTGCCTATTAATGAAGATACCGATGATAGTACAATACCTTTACCAATAGATTAGGAACAAATATGCAACAATTAAAACAATTATTTAAATTAACAATAATTCCAATATTAATCTCATTATATGGATGTGCTTCAGATTATCCATGCGGTGAACCAGGCAAAGGAGCATGCTTATCAGTTACTGATAATTACAAACGTTCTTATAGTAACTATATTAATCCTGATGATTTAGATGTCGAGGGAATCCATTGGAGTAGTAGTTCTAAATCATCAAGTCGCATGAGTTTTAGTAAATATACTCAGATTCCACACGATGGCGCACCATTATTATCAGCTCCAAAAATGTTAAGAATATGGTTAACGCCATTTACTGATAACGACAATATATATCATGATCAATCTTATGAGTATTTGATAGTAGATAGAGGACATTGGAACTATAGCAATAATAAATTATTAATTGAACATAATCTTAAAAACGTATATCCTACTCAAGTATCTTCTACTAAAAATGGGGGCTATGGTAGTTTTGGATTAGGTAATCAGCAATCCAAAACGGCAAATCCTGCTCTAAATGGATTCCCAGCAATTAATTCACTACAAAACCAACGTTCTCCCATAATTACCACAACAATTACTGGGAGCGGAATAGACCGTACATCAACTATAACGCCTTAAGGATTTAATTATGCTCAGGAAAATTCTCAATAAATATAATGCAAATAATTTTCAAGAATTATCGGCTAATATTTTTAAGAAAATGCGCAAAGAACACGTAGCTGATGATTATGTGAAATCTATAGATAAGAAACAAACATTATCTCCGCGGATGTTTGAGTTTAGTGATTTACTAGAAAGAAATCGTCTTGCAGATATGTTACCGTATGAATGGTATGATGAGGACACTGGTATTTATCAAACCACAAGATCGCATGGATTCGTTTATGATTGTGGGACTCTAGTGGGCTGTAAATCTGATCTGGATGATCAGCTCAAAGGTTTATTTAATTTAGGTATTCCTGATGGAACATGTATGCAGGTTTTATTGTTAGCTTCCTCAGAACTAGAGGATAAATTTGACAGTTATAAATCTATACATCAAAGTCCATTATTACAAAAAATTGCTAGTGAACGAGTTAAATTTTATCGCCAAGGCTTAAAGCAAACACTTAAACAAGGTTATAAATTAGCGGTGCGGGATTTTAGACTGGTAATTTCCTTTACTTTTGATGGATTATTTACAGATGAGAATAGAAGTGCTTTAATTTCATTACAACAATCAATTAGTGCAGTGCTTAAAAATAGCTTTATTAACAATCAAAGAATGCAACCTACAGAGTTTATTAATTTATTACGTGGGGGATTAAATGTTAACAAGTAGCCAACA
>CAYZUJ010000019.1:0-9302 GCA_964481375.1 uncultured Neisseria sp.
CCAATAGCTATTTGTAATTTCCATAAGCCATAAGATTAAATATATTAAAGGTATGCCAATTATTGAACTTAATATTGTATTTTTTATTATATCAACTATAAATAAATTTATACTCATATTATTAAAACCAAATTTTTGTTCAATAAAAAATGTAGAATAAACTGCAAAAGGCAAGCTAATTATGGAGTTAATGATACTAAAACATATTATAATAGCTACTCCTTGACTTATAGGGTATTGATTAAGACTTAATAGAGAGTTGTTTATTAATTGGATACCACCTCCAAGAGTAAAAAGTAGTAAAACTATACTAGATATAATATTTTCAATATTATTTAGTTGCAATTTTGCCAAATTATAATTAGCTGCTTTTTGGTGATCAGCTAAAGTTATATAATTTATAAAAGGTTCAGGGATACGATTAATGTTATTTTTAATTGCTTTAGCTTGACGAAAATTTAGATATAACTTTAATCCAGAAATTAAGATAACTATTAAAATAAATAATTGACTTAAAAACTCTGTGCTCATATATAATCCTTAAAGGTAAAAAATATTTAATTGGATTTAATAAACAAATAATACTATATAAATTATACCATGATTTATAAAAAGAATATAGTAAAATATGTTAAAATAGGGCATTAATAAACATCACATAATGGGTTTAAACTTAAAATGAGTCTTATTCGTTAGCATCTCATCTAGAAAAAATGGAATAACCAAAGAAGTTGGTTTTAAAACTCTTTTTATCTGAAAATTTTGCCACAAATTTAGATTTTATTGCTTAATATAAATAAGTTAATATTTAATATTAATATTTTTTGTTTAACTGCAATTATAAAGAATTTACGGGAAATATTTTATGCGCGCAACTTTGAATACACGTTTATATTTATTTGCTTTAGCATTGGTTATTTATGAATTTACTATGTATGCGGCTAATGATATGATTATGCCAGCTATGCCAAAAATTGTAAATGAGTTCAAAGTATCTGTTAACTATATCGCACTTACAATGATTGTTTATATGTTAGGTAATTCGCTATTACAACTTTTTTTAGGACCATTCTCAGCTAGATTTGGCAATCGCAAAATTATTATTTTCGGTAATATAAGTTTTTTAGTATTTACTATTTTATTAGCCTTTACTATAAACATCAATATGTTTTTATTTTTTCGCTTATTGCAAGGCACAGGATTAGCTTTTATTGCTATGGGTTACGTTTTAATTCATGATAATTTTAATGATGAAGTAGCAGTTAAAGTTACGTCATTAATGGCAAATATTAGTATTTTAGCACCTGTAATTGGTCCTGTAATAGGTGGTGTTATTTCCAATCATGCATCATGGAGGTATGTATTTATTTGTAGCGGTATTACAGGAATTATTTCATTAATTGGCTTAATAAAATATACGCCACAAAATAAAAATGTGTTAAAAAAACTTAACTTTAAAAAGGTGGTTGATAATTATTGGCAAATTTTATTATTGCCTAAATTTTTATTAGGTAGTTGTGCTGTTGGTTTAAGTATTTTGCCTATTCTACTTTGGATTGCAATTTCGCCCACTCTTATAATGCACACATTAGGTTTAAGTGTTAATAATTATATGATATATCAAGTAATTGCCACTAGTGGATTTTTAGCTAGTTCTTTGGTTACGCAGTTTGTTGCAGGAAAGGTGGCTATTACTAAAATAATCAGAATTGGTGCTATAGTATCAATACTGAGTTTAGTTATTGGTTTTATTTTTTATGATTATATTTTAATCATTGCAATAAGCATGTTTTTTTTAAGTTTTGGTATTGGGCAACAAATAGGAACGATGTTTAGAATTATTGGTAAATTAAAAACTGAAACTCCCAGCATGTTATTTTCAATGTTGGCTTTTATACAAAATATAATTTTAGTAAGTGGCATAAATTTAACTAATAATTTTTTAGATAAAAGAGGTTATTTAGTTTCTGATTTTATGTTTATTTGTTTTATTATTGGAGTATTGGCAACTATACTAGTATTTCGTTTTGTAAAATTAAATCTTGGTAGAGAGTGGCAATAAAATGTTAATTCTTAAAAATTTACAGCTTGCTTATGGTAGAAATATATTGATTGAAAATGCAAATTTACAATTATATTATGGACAAAGAGTTGGCATAGTTGGGCAGAATGGAGTAGGTAAGACTTCATTATTTAAATTAATTATGGGCAAACTTTTGCCTGAAGCTGGAGATTATTCATTATCTAATGATGTTGTAATTGCTCATGTAGAGCAAGAAATAATTAATCAAGAGCAAAGTATTATTGAATATGTTTTAAGTATTCATCCTTTAATTATTCAAGAACATACTGATTTACCCGAGTATTATCAATTAAAACCTAGAGCAGAAAAATTGTTATTAAATTTAGGATTTAAATTAAATGAATTAGAGTTAGCTATTAAAGAGTTTTCTGGCGGTTGGCAGATGCGCGCAAATTTAGCAAAAGCATTATTTGTACCATCAGATATTTTACTTTTAGATGAACCAACTAACCACCTAGATTTAGAAACA
This sequence comes from uncultured Neisseria sp., assembly GCA_964481375.1. Classification (GTDB taxonomy): domain Bacteria; phylum Pseudomonadota; class Gammaproteobacteria; order Burkholderiales; family UBA11063; genus Aquella. Next base: position 2,553 of record CAYZUJ010000019.1, read on the forward strand.
GTGTTGTGGCTTGAAGATTGGTTAAAGAAATATCAAGGTTTAGCATTAATTATATCTCATGATAGAGAATTTTTGGATAATGTAGCAACACATATTGCATTAATAAGTAATAAAACATTAACACTTTATACGGGTAATTATTCAGTTTATGAAAATACGCGTTATATGCAACAGGCACAACAACAGCAAATTAGAGCAAAAACTCAAGCTAGAGTTGCCCATCTACAAAGTTTTGTCGATAGATTTAAAGCTAAAGCTAGTAAAGCTAAACAAGCACAAAGCCGTGTAAAAATGATTGAAAAACTGCAAATATCTCAAGCAATCCATAAAGATATAGAATTTTCAATTGAATTTTTAGAACCAGAATATAAGGTTGATAAATTATTAAGTATTAGCGATGGTGTTATTGGTTATGAAAATAAAATATTATTAGAAGATGTTAAATTAGATATTTTTCAAGATAGTCGGATTGGTTTGTTAGGGAAAAATGGTATAGGAAAATCAACTTTAATTAAAGCTATGATTAATGGTTCAACTTTGTTAAATGGTGAATTAATTATTGATAAAAAAATTAAAATTGGTTATTTTGCTCAACATACAGTTGATCAATTAGATTTGACTGATACGCCTTTTACTTGGTTAGCACGAGAACATAAAGATAAAAAAGAAAATGAATTACGCAGTTTTCTTGGTCGTTATGGTTTTTCTGGAGATAAAATAAAAGAGCAAATTGGTAACTTTTCTGGTGGAGAAAAAGCACGACTTACAATTGCTAATATTATTTTATCTAGACCTAATATTTTATTTTTAGATGAACCGACTAACCATTTAGATATGCAAATGCGTGAAGAAATAGCAAATAGTATTCAAGATTTTTCAGGTGCTGTGGTTATAGTTTCTCATGATAAATTTTTATTACAAAGTGTAGTAGATGATTTTTATTTATTAGATAAGCGACATCTTAATAAATTTAATGGTGACCTTGAAGAGTATCATAAAATGTTATTAGCTGAATCTAGTGAACATAAGATAGCCAAAGTTAAAAAAGAATCTAATGAGAAAACTCATAATGTTTTAAATAAAGTGGAGTTCGCTCCAAAAAATATAATAAAAATTAAAATTGAAATAGATAAAATAGAGAAGGAAATTGCTATTTTACAAGATAAAATAAGTAAAGCTGAAACTATTATGGCAACTATTGATTGTAAATTGCCTAATGGAATTAGTGAATTTGAACGTATTTCAAAAGAGTATAATAATAATAGGCTAATTTTAGATGAATTAGAAAGTAAATGGTTGAATTTACAGGCAGAGATAGAATTAAGATTTTAAGAAAGAGTAAAGAATGAAAGAAGTATTTAGTTTTTTGTGGCAATCAATAAAAAAATATAAAATATATTATTTTTTAATGATATTGGCTCCAATTATGGGGTCATTTTATAAACCTATAGTTTATTATGCTATTAAAATGATGGTTGATATTATTGCCAAAACTCCTGAAATTAGTTTTAAGCAATTAATGACCCCATTATTAATTTATTTATTTGCAGATTTAGTTTTAAGTTTAGTGTGGCGTTTATCGCAAATTGCTCTATGGCGAAGTGAACCTTATGTTCAACAAGGTATAATATTAAAGGCTTTGGATAAGATTTTATCTTTTAGATATTCATTTTTTCAAAATACAGCTAGTGGTAGTTTGGTGAGTAAGGTTAAAGGTTTATTTGATGGTTATACTGAACTTTGGGCACAGTTATATTATGGAGTAACATTTTGGATATTAGCAAGCCTTACCACAGGGGTTAGTATATTTTTTGTTAGTGGAAAATTGGGTTTTATTTTATTAATTTGGACATTTTTGTATATGATTATTAATTATTTTTTAGCTAAGAAAATAAATAAACTAGCCCAATTACAAAGTAATGCTAAACATGAAGTAATAGGAGAGTTGGCTGATAATTTAAATAATGTACAATCAATAAAATTATTTGCTAGTCGTAAATTTGAATTACAGCGTTTAAGTAATAAAATTACTAATGATTTTGTACCTAAAGAGATTGCTGCTCATAAATTTCATTTTAAAGTTGATATTTTAAATGATATTATGGGTATATTTATTATTTTAGCTATGTTATTAGTTATGATATATTTAAAACAGACCAATCAAGTTACAATTGGTGACTTTGTGTTTGTTTTTGGCATGGTTTTTCAGTTTCAAGAAAATTTATGGCATTTAATGCAAGAATTTCATAAATTATCAGATCGTATGGGAGATTTAAAGTCATCTTTATCTATTTATAAAGCTGATAGATCGGAATATAATAACTCTAATATTGTTTTAAGTTCAAATTTACCTAGTATTGAATTTAAAAATGTTAGTTTTAATTATAATGATAATAAGCAAATATTTTCCAATTTAAATTTGTTGATTAAGCCTGGGGAGCGAGTAGGTATAATTGGCTTTACTGGTGTTGGAAAAACAACTTTGATTAATTTGCTTTTAAAAATATTTGATTTACAAGAGGGCTCTATTTTAATTAATAACCAGGATATAGCAAAAATTGATAGTGATTATTTAAGAAAAATGATTGCAATAATTCCTCAAGATATTGCTCTATTTCATAGAAATTTAATGGAAAATATCAGATACGGTAATCTAGATGCAACTGATGAAGAGGTAATGCTAGCAAGTAAGAAGGCTCATGCTGAAAGTTTTATAAAACTCTTACCTAAAGGTTATCAAACTATGGTGGGAGAACGTGGTATTAAGTTGTCAGGAGGGCAGCGTCAGCGTATTGCAATTGCTCGTGCAATTTTAAAAAATGCACCAATAATGATTTTAGATGAAGCAACAAGTGCTCTTGATAGTATTACTGAACGATATATTCAAGAAAGTATTCAACATTTATTAGTAGGAAAAACAGTATTTGCAATTGCTCATAGATTGTCTACTTTAAAAAACATGGATCGTTTAATAGTTATTGACAAGGGAGAAATTGTTGAATCTGGAACTCATGATGAGTTGTTATTAAAAAGTAATAGCTTATATTCTAAGATTTGGCATATGCAATATTCACAAACTGATAGTTAATTTTCGAAAATTAAAATATGGCAAAAATATTGATTGGTATTTCAGGTAGTATTGCAGCGTATAAAGTTATTGGCTTGACTCATACCTTAATAAAAGAAGGTCATGAAGTAAAAATAATTTTGACAGCAAATGCCTTAAATTTAATTATAGCAAATGATGTACAATAGGCTAATTTTAGATGAATTAGAAAGTAAATGGTTGAATTTACAGGCAGAGATAGAATTAAGATTTTAAGAAAGAGTAAAGAATGAAAGAAGTATTTAGTTTTTTGTGGCAATCAATAAAAAAATATAAAATATATTATTTTTTAATGATATTGGCTCCAATTATGGGGTCATTTTATAAACCTATAGTTTATTATGCTATTAAAATGATGGTTGATATTATTGCCAAAACTCCTGAAATTAGTTTTAAGCAATTAATGACCCCATTATTAATTTATTTATTTGCAGATTTAGTTTTAAGTTTAGTGTGGCGTTTATCGCAAATTGCTCTATGGCGAAGTGAACCTTATGTTCAACAAGGTATAATATTAAAGGCTTTGGATAAGATTTTATCTTTTAGATATTCATTTTTTCAAAATACAGCTAGTGGTAGTTTGGTGAGTAAGGTTAAAGGTTTATTTGATGGTTATACTGAACTTTGGGCACAGTTATATTATGGAGTAACATTTTGGATATTAGCAAGCCTTACCACAGGGGTTAGTATATTTTTTGTTAGTGGAAAATTGGGTTTTATTTTATTAATTTGGACATTTTTGTATATGATTATTAATTATTTTTTAGCTAAGAAAATAAATAAACTAGCCCAATTACAAAGTAATGCTAAACATGAAGTAATAGGAGAGTTGGCTGATAATTTAAATAATGTACAATCAATAAAATTATTTGCTAGTCGTAAATTTGAATTACAGCGTTTAAGTAATAAAATTACTAATGATTTTGTACCTAAAGAGATTGCTGCTCATAAATTTCATTTTAAAGTTGATATTTTAAATGATATTATGGGTATATTTATTATTTTAGCTATGTTATTAGTTATGATATATTTAAAACAGACCAATCAAGTTACAATTGGTGACTTTGTGTTTGTTTTTGGCATGGTTTTTCAGTTTCAAGAAAATTTATGGCATTTAATGCAAGAATTTCATAAATTATCAGATCGTATGGGAGATTTAAAGTCATCTTTATCTATTTATAAAGCTGATAGATCGGAATATAATAACTCTAATATTGTTTTAAGTTCAAATTTACCTAGTATTGAATTTAAAAATGTTAGTTTTAATTATAATGATAATAAGCAAATATTTTCCAATTTAAATTTGTTGATTAAGCCTGGGGAGCGAGTAGGTATAATTGGCTTTACTGGTGTTGGAAAAACAACTTTGATTAATTTGCTTTTAAAAATATTTGATTTACAAGAGGGCTCTATTTTAATTAATAACCAGGATATAGCAAAAATTGATAGTGATTATTTAAGAAAAATGATTGCAATAATTCCTCAAGATATTGCTCTATTTCATAGAAATTTAATGGAAAATATCAGATACGGTAATCTAGATGCAACTGATGAAGAGGTAATGCTAGCAAGTAAGAAGGCTCATGCTGAAAGTTTTATAAAACTCTTACCTAAAGGTTATCAAACTATGGTGGGAGAACGTGGTATTAAGTTGTCAGGAGGGCAGCGTCAGCGTATTGCAATTGCTCGTGCAATTTTAAAAAATGCACCAATAATGATTTTAGATGAAGCAACAAGTGCTCTTGATAGTATTACTGAACGATATATTCAAGAAAGTATTCAACATTTATTAGTAGGAAAAACAGTATTTGCAATTGCTCATAGATTGTCTACTTTAAAAAACATGGATCGTTTAATAGTTATTGACAAGGGAGAAATTGTTGAATCTGGAACTCATGATGAGTTGTTATTAAAAAGTAATAGCTTATATTCTAAGATTTGGCATATGCAATATTCACAAACTGATAGTTAATTTTCGAAAATTAAAATATGGCAAAAATATTGATTGGTATTTCAGGTAGTATTGCAGCGTATAAAGTTATTGGCTTGACTCATACCTTAATAAAAGAAGGTCATGAAGTAAAAATAATTTTGACAGCAAATGCCTTAAATTTTGTAACTAAAGCATCTTTTACTGCGTTCGGTGTTCAAATTTATACAGATGAACTTAGTTATAATGATACTAAAGAGGTAATGCAACATATAATTTTGGCAAAATGGCCTGATATAATATTAGTTGTACCCTCAGGTGCGAATGTAATTGCTAAAATAGCTAATGGTATAGCTGATAATCTTTTAACTTCAACTATTATAGCAAGCACTGCACCTATATTTATTATTCCAGCAATGAATAAATACATGTGGTCTAATTGGGCAGTTCAAGAAAATGTAAAAAAATTAATAAAAAATAATGTTAATTTTTGGGGCCCTAGTTTTGGTTTACAAGCTTGTGGAGATGATGGGTTAGGGCGTATGCTTGAAATTGATGAAATATTATCTAAAATTAATCAATATATTGAGCTAAACCAAAGTGCTCTAAAAGGTAAAAAAATAGTAATAACAGCAGGAGCCACTAAAGAAGCAATTGATCCCGTGCGTTTTATCTCTAATAATAGTTCAGGGAAAATGGGATATGCTATAACACAAGCAGGTGTTAATTTAGGTGCAGAGATTGTACTTATTTCAGGCGTAGTTACAATGAATAAAATTTCTGGTATAAAGATAATTAATGTTGAAACTGCTGATGAAATGTTAAAAGCATCATATGAGGAATGTATAGATGCAAACATTTTTATTAGTTGTGCTGCTATTTGTGATTATAAAATTAGCAATGTTAGTTCACAAAAAATAAAAAAAGTAGATAACGTTTCAAATAAAATTATATTGGAACTAGAATTAGTTCCTGATATAATTAAGAGTGTAAAAGAGAAATATCCCAATATATATGCAGTGGGATTCGCTGCTGAAACAAATAATCTATTAGAGTATGCTAAAGAAAAACTTATTAAAAAAAATTTAGATTTAATTATAGCAAATGATGTATCTAATGGAAAAGTTTTTAATTCTGATTACAGTGAGGCATATATTTTAGATAAAAACAATAATTGTGAGCATATAAAATATTCTTTAAAAGAAAATGTTGCAGCCTCAATAGTTCATGCTATTGCTAAAAGGTTTTAGTAACTATTTAAAAAGTAATTTTTAGTGAGATGTTTATGCAAATAAAAGATATTGTAAATAATAATTTTAATGAAAATATTTTAGCTATGCAAAAAGCTCAAGGTATTTTATCAGAGCCTATCGCAAAAGCAATAGAGTTGTTAGTTGATACATTTAAAAGTAAAAGAAAAATTTTAATATGTGGAAATGGCGGGTCTGCTTCAGATAGTCAGCATTTTGCAGCTGAATTTACAGGTCGTTATGAAATGGAAAGGGAATCATTACCAGCTATTGCTCTTACTACAGACACTTCAGCATTAACAGCAATTGGTAATGATTATGGTTTTGATATGGTTTTTGCTAAACAAGTTGAAGCCTTAGGTGCATCTGAGGACATATTATTTGCAATTTCAACTTCAGGAAATTCAGCAAATGTCATTAAGGCAATTGAAGTTGCTAAACAAAAAGGTATGCATATACCCATA
>CAYZUJ010000019.1:9312-12916 GCA_964481375.1 uncultured Neisseria sp.
TATTGCTTTAACTGGAAAAGATGGAGGCAAAATGAAATCTTTATTAAATAATAAAGATATTAATATTTGTGCCCCAGTTAATAGAACTGCACGGATTCAAGAAATTCATATATTAGTACTTCATACAATTTGTGATGCTGTAGATAATATTATGTTCAAAGGCATCTAATATCATCTGAATGGAGATATTATCATGTTAAATTGGCAACAAATTCTAAATAATTCAACATTAATTCAAACAGGTTTATTAATAAACGGAAATTGGGAAACCGATAGAAATAAGGCTAAAGTTTTTAATCCTTTTAATAATGAATTAATTGCAGAAATTGCAGAAGCAACCAAAGAGGATATAAAAGAATCAATTAATAGTGCTTTAGCTGCATACTTAACATGGAGAGATACTAATACTAAAGTAAAGGCTAAAGTACTACGCAGATGGTTTGAATTAATGCTAGAAAATGTTGATGATTTAGCAAAAATTATGACATTAGAAAATGGGAAGCCTTTATCTGAATCAAAAGCAGAAATTTATTATGCAGCTAGCTATTTAGAATGGTATGCAGAAGAATGTAGGCGAATTGATGGAAATATAATACCTTCTAATCAAGTCATGCAAAAAATAATGATAATTAAACAAGCTATTGGCGTGTGTGTTGCAATTTCTCCTTGGAATTTTCCCACAGCAATGTTAGCACGTAAAGTGGCTCCCGCAATAGCGGCTGGATGTAGTATTATAGCTAGACCCTCTAGCCAAACACCGCTATCAGCATTAGCATTTGCAAAGTTAGCATTAGATGCTGGATTACCATCAGGAGTTTTTAATATTTTGTTAGGAGATAGCTCATTGATAGCTAATGCATTATGCAAATCAGATGTAGTTAAAAAAATAAGCTTTACTGGTTCAACTGAGGTGGGTATTGAGTTATATAAAAACTCTGCAGATACTATGAAAAGAATATCTTTAGAGCTGGGTGGTAATGCTCCTTTCATTGTTTTTAAAGATGCTGATATAATTAAAGCAGTTAGTGAATTAATAAAAAATAAATTTAGGAATTCTGGACAGACATGTATTTGTGCTAATAGAGTTTTTATAGAAAATTCAATTAAAGATGAATTTTTAAGTCTATTAAAATTAGAAGTGGCTAAATTAAAAGTTGGTAATGGAATGGATATTGAAAATAGTATAGGCCCATTAATTAATAAAAAAGCTATAGAACATACAATAGAACTAGTAAATGATGCAATATCTAAAGGAGCTGAATTAGTACTAGGGGGAAATGAGCATAGTTTAGGTGGCAATTTTTTTGAACCCACAATTTTAATTAACTGTAATAATAAAATGCGCATTTTTAATGAAGAAATTTTTGCGCCAGTTATTGCTATATATGATTTTTATTTAGACGAGGAAGTTATTGAATTAGCCAACAATACCAAATATGGACTAGCTAGCTATTTTTATTCTAATGATATAAATAGAATATTTAACATTTCTGAAAAGTTAGAATATGGAATGGTTGGTATAAATACGGGTGTTATTTCTGCAGAAAATGTTCCTTTTGGAGGAATAAAACATTCAGGGCTTGGTCGTGAAGGCGGTCGTTATGGAATAGAAGAATATTTAAATATAAAGTATCTTTGCTTAAATTTAAATTAATTTTAGTCCCTTGTTTAAAATTTGATATAATTCGTTACTATATTAAAATCATGGGTGCCATTAGTTTATTAATGGTTAGTATTATTTTAAAAGGAAAAGTTATGTGTATGAGAAAAGTAGTTTTGAACGTTGGAGAAAAGTTATTTAATGTGTTTTTTATTATATCTTTGATTATGGGGCCATATTCTGCAATAATGAGTGGTAGAGCAATTGGTGGTAAAAATGGGGTATTAACTGCAATTTCTCAGTCACTGATGTCTATAGGTGTAACTCTAACAATTGCCTTAGTAGTATATTCTTTATTAGATATTAGGCATAAATTATCTAAAGATAATGGAGTTAATAAATAAACAAACCTTGTTTGTATTACTTTAATTTAAGAAGCATCTTGATATTTTAAGATGCTTTTTTAATTTGCTTATAGAGGTTCAAGTAAGTTAAAATCTGAAAAATATTGAGGTAAATAAATTAATTTGCATATTACCTTATCAATTAAACATTTTAACTTTATTGAATTTATTAAAATTTGTCAAGTATAACTTTGAAATAAATTTAGCAATACGTGTTAATTAGCTTGTTTATTTTTGATTTTATATTCTTCTTAAGTAACTTTAATTAAAACTTTGCCTAACCAATGGGTAAGAATTATTAGACTACTTACTACGATAAAAGATGAACAATATAATCCAAAAAACCATAGCCAGCGAGTGTGATTTGAGAATTTTTTATTAATAGTGGATAGTTTCATTTACTTTTCCTCTAAAAATATAATATGCGTATCCTGTATATAATATGAGAATAGGTAACATGATAAATGCGCCAAATAATAGAAAAGTCATTGAGCTTGAATCTGAAGCTGCTTGCCATAGATTAATTTTGTAAGGGATTAAGTATGGAAAAATACTAATCATAAATCCTAAATAAGGGCATAAGAATAGCATTATAGCCATCCAATATGGTAGCCAATCGTTTTTTTTATTTAATGCTTGCAATAAAATTAAAAAGCATATGGCAGTAATGCAGGGTAAAATAGCTAAATATGGCAAATATTTTAAATTAAACCATCTATCATATACTAGTGGATAAACAAATGGGGTCCATATACTTACACAGATAATTGCACCCATTAGAATAATAGATAATATTTTAGCAAGATGGTACATTTTTATCTGTATTTGTCCTTCTGTTTTTAATATTAGGCGGCAGGCACCCAAGAGGCTATAGCCTATTACTAAACTAAAAGAAGTCATGATAGTAAAACCAGAAAAGTTATTTTTAATTCCGTATACATTGTTTGTAACAGAAAATCCTTCAACAAAAGTTCCTAAAATATAACCTTGTATTAAAGTAGAAGCTATGGAACCTATAATAAATAATTTATCCCATTGATGTTTATATTTAGTTGATTTTATGCGAAATTCAAAAGCAACTCCTCTAAACAATAGAGCAATTACAAGTAATAATAGGGGTAAATAGAAAATTGGTAATAAAATACTAAATGCTAAGGGAAAAGCACCATATAAAGAAGCTAATCCTAGAACTAACCAAGTTTGATTGCCATCCCATGTAGGCAGGATAACGCTAGTAGCGATATCTCTTTCCTTATTATCTAAAAATGGCAGAAGGATACCTGTTCCTAATGTAAAACCATCTAATATTATATACATAATAATACAAAATCCAATAATTCCTAAACAAGTTAAAGCTAACATTATTTTTTCTCCTCAGCAATTGGCATATAAGCGAATGGTTGGGCAGATTCTTTTTCATCTGAGTATGGCTTAGGGCCATTTTTAATAATTTTTCTTAAATAGTGAAAATAGAATATGCCAAAAATAATGCCATAAACAATAAATAATAAAATAAATGAAATCACAACCTGAGTAACATTAATTGGTGAAATAGCATCTTTTGTCTTAATAAAATTGTTTACAAGCCATGGTTGACGGC
>CAYZUJ010000019.1:12926-20418 GCA_964481375.1 uncultured Neisseria sp.
GTAGTAAACCATCCAGCTAAAATAGCAATAAAACCTATAGGAGAACATACTATGCATAATTTTAAAAACCATTTTTTATTATAGAGTTGTTTTTTCAATCTTAAATATATGCCTATAAATGCTAATAATAACATGAGTATACCTATTGCAACCATGATACGAAAACTAAAAAATACAATAGGAACACATGGTTGATCATTTGGGTTAACACTAGTTAAACCTTGAATTTTTCCATTCCATTCATGAGTATTTATCAGACTAGCTAGATTAGGTATTGCAATTTCAAAAGAATTTTTTTGACTAGATTGATTAGGTATAGCAAAGAGTATTAATGGAGCACCGTTTTGAGTTTGCCATACTCCTTCGATAGCAGCGGATTTTATGGGTTGATATTCATGTACTTTAAGCCCAACCTCATCCCCAACCCAAGTTTGTATAATTACTAGTAAAGCAATGGAATATAAAGCAAAGGAGAAACATTTTTTCGCAAATTTAATATGAATTTCTTTATATAAATAATATGATGAGACGCCTGTTATAACAAATAAAGTAGTTAAATATGAAGCTAATAGCATATGAAAATAACGCGGAATAAATGTAGGGTTAAAAATAACATTTAACCAATTAGTTACATGAAAATTATTATTTATTAAATAAGCTCCATCAGGTTCTTGCATCCATGAGTTAGCGGACATAATCCAGAAAGCAGATAAGGTTACGCCGGCACATACTAATATAGTAGAAATATAATGTAATTTTGCTCCAACTTTTTGCCAGCCAAAAATCATAACCCCTAAAAATCCAGCTTCAATAAAAAAAGCAGTTAATACTTCGTAAACAAATAAGCTACCTAAAACTGGACCTACCATTTTGGTAAAATTTGCCCAATTGGTTCCTAATTGGAATTCCATAACGATTCCAGATACAATACCCATTCCAAAAGTTAAGGCAAAAATTTTAATCCAAAATTTACATATTTCTAAATATAGAGGATTTTTAGTTTTTAACCAGCAGCCTTCCATAATTACTAAAAAGGTAGCTAAACCTATACTAAAAGCGGGAAAGAGTATATGAAAGCTCATGGTAAAAGCAAATTGGATACGAGAAATAAATTCAGCCGTCATATTTTACCCTCATTAATGTCACATATAAATTATAAATATGTAGTTATTATAACGTAATATACTCCAATATTTGTAGTAAATAAATTAAAAATAATATTAATATTGACAAATCAAATTCCTAATGATAATATCATGGTTTATAACTCACGGGGTGCTATTTTAAATATAGCTGAGATTAAACCCGATGAACCTGTTTAGTTAATGCTTGCGAAGGGATGAGTTAAACTTCTATCAATTCTTATGTGATAGATTTTAATTGTATTTTAATCACATCATCTCTTCCTTATTTTTAAGGAAGTTTTTCATGAAGTCCTGTTCTACAAATAAATTTGATTTAGATATGTCTAAATACTATCCAAATAGTATTAAAGTCCATCAAACTGGTATTTTATTTCCTAATATAGAGGTGCCCATGCGGCAAATAAATTTAACAAATGGGGATAATATAACAGTGTATGATACAGCGGGAATATACACTCAATCTGAGGCTAGAATAGATATATACAAGGGGCTTCCTCAAATTCGAAAGAATTTTTATTTAGATAAAAAGCCTTTAACTCAGTTAGCTTATGCTAAGAAGGGAGTTATTACTCCTGAGATGGAGTATGTAGCTATACGCGAAAATATGGCCTTAGAGCATAAAGCATCAAAATTTTTTCATAAATCTTATCTATATCCTGTTACTCCAGAAATGGTACGTAATGAAGTTTTATTAGGGCGGGCTATTATTCCTGCAAATATTAATCATAGTGAATTACAACCGATGATTATCGGGCGTAATTTTTTAGTGAAAGTTAATGCAAATATTGGTAATTCAGCAGTTACTTCTTCTTTAGAAGAGGAAGTAGAAAAATTAATATGGTCAGTTACTTGGGGAGCTGATACTGTTATGGATTTATCAACTGGCAAAGATATATTTGCTACTCGGGAATTAATTTTACGGAATTCCCCTGTGCCAATTGGTACAGTGCCAATTTATCAGGCATTAGAAAAAGTAGGGGGAATGGTAGAGGATTTAACATGGGAGGTAATGAGGGAAGTATTAATTGAGCAGGCAGAACAAGGCGTTGATTATTTTACAATTCATGCAGCACTTTTAAAAGAACATATTCCTTTTACTAAAAATAGAGTAACAGGGATAGTTTCTCGAGGAGGTTCTATTATTGCTAAGTGGTGTATAAAAAATAATAAACAAAATTTCTTATACACACATTTTGAGGAAATTTGCGATATTATGCGATGTTATGATGTTAGCTTATCATTAGGAGATGGTTTAAGGCCAGGTTGTATTTTTGACGCTAATGATAATGCTCAATTTGCAGAACTTAAGACCCAAGGAGAATTAAATAAAATTGCTTATCAATATGATGTTCAAGTTATGAATGAAGGGCCAGGTCATATACCTCTTAACTTAATTCAAGAAAACATGGATAAACAGTTACAATGGTGTAATGAAGCACCTTTTTATACTCTAGGACCTTTAGTTATTGATTTTGCAGCGGGGTATGATCATATAGCAAGTTGTATAGGGGCTGCTAATATTGCCCAGATGGGGTGCGCTATGTTGTGTTATGTGACACCAAAGGAGCACCTAGGGCTACCTAATAAGGAAGATGTAAAAGCAGGACTTATAGCATATAAAATAGCAGCACATAGTGCAGATTTAGCTAAAGGACATCCAGCGGCAATTTATCGTAATTTATTAATGTCAAAAGCTAGATTTGATTTTAGATGGCAGGATCAATTTAATTTATCAATTGACCCACTAACCGCAAAAAAATTTCATGATGAAACCTTACCAAAAGAAGCAGCAAAGGCTGCTAATTTTTGTTCTATGTGTGGCCCAAAATTTTGTTCCATGAAAATTCATCAACAAATAAAAGAAATATAATGACTATTGCTATTTTAGGTTCAGGACTCATGGGTCGAATAATGGCAGTTAGGCTATTTGAAAATGGTTTTACAGATTTAACATTAATTGATAAAGATGATATTGATTGTAGTAAAAGTCCAGCAATGATAGCTGCGGGTATGCTTTCTAGTTTAAATGAAAGCGTTATGGGAGGTAAATTAATTTATCAATTAGGTAAGGATAGTATTAAATTATGGAGAAAATATCTCTTTAATTTAGGAGCGAGCCATTTATTAAATGATATGGGTACAATATTAATTGCTTCTACAAAATTCAATAAAGAAATTACCCACCATCTTTCAAAAATTAATTTTAATACTGGCTTAAATGTTTCGTATCCACTGCTTAATAAAGCAGATTTAAAAAGTTTAGAACCAGAACTTGATTTTAAAAATGCTTATTTTTTGCCTGATGAAGGTTTAGTAAATGCTAAAGAAGTAATGGATACTATGCAGGAGTATTTGAGGACTAAAATTAATTGGCGCTTTAATAGTGAAGTAACTTTTATTAATTCACTGGGTCAAATTACGGTAAAGGGAAAAAATGAAAATTTTGATTTAATAATTGATTGTAGAGGTTTGGGGTCGAGAGCAATTTATCCCCAATTACGAGGAGTGCGGGGGGAAGTTATCAAAGTTTATGCTAAAGAAGTAAATATTACTCGAGCAGTTCGGTTATTTCACCCAAGGCATAATATTTATATTGTACCGCTTCAAGAAAACAATTACATAATTGGTGCTACAGAAATAGAGGCATTAGATTATTCTAATGTGTCTGTTAGAAGTGCATTAGAGCTTTTAACTTCTGCATATTATATTCATAGTGGTTTTGCTGAAGCTAGAATAATTAGTCTAGAAAGTAGCTGTCGTCCTACTTTAATAGATAATTTACCGCAAATTAAAATTGTGGATAAACTAATTGCAATTAATGGACTTTATCGTCATGGATTTTTATTAGCACCTAGTATTGCTGAAGAGGTTCTAACATATTTAATGTATGGAAAAAAATGTTTTTCTCAAATTTGGAGTTAGTTATGCAAATAATTTTAAACAATAATTTATATAATACACAAGATAAAATTACTTTAAACGAACTAGTTAAAGAGTTAAATTGTAAAAGAAATAATATTGCAATAGCTGTTAACTTATCAGTTATTCCTCAAAGTGATTATAATGATTATGCTTTGAATGAAAACGATAAGGTAGAAATTGTTACTGCTTTTCAGGGGGGGTAAAATGTGGAAGTTAGCAGATACTAATTTACATAACCGTTTTTTATTAGGTAGTGCAGGTTATCCTTCTTTGCAAATTTTAAAAGAATCAATTATAAAAGCAGATGTTGAAGTTATTACTGTTTCGCTTACTAGGGTGAAATTTAATAGTCAAGATAATCAATTTTTTCAATTAATTTCATCCCTTTCTTGTAAGATTTTGCCAAATACTGCAGGTTGTTATAGAGCAATAGATGCAGTTAATACAGCAAAGCTTGCTAAGGAAGTTTTTAAAACTAATTGGATTAAGTTAGAAGTTATTGGTGATGATTATACATTACAACCTAATAGTTTGGAATTAATTAAAGCAACTGCAATATTGCTAAATGAAGGTTTTAAAGTTTTTCCTTATTGCATAGATGATGTAATAGTTTGTCAAGAATTAGTTAATTTAGGGTGTGAAATATTAATGCCAATGGCATCGCCCATTGGTAGCGGGCAGGGATTATTAAATAAATTTAATTTAGCTTTGTTACGAGATAGATTTCCAAATATTAATTTGATTATTGATGCAGGGATAGGTAAACCATCTCATGCAACTGAAGCTATGGAGATGGGGTTTGATGGTATTTTACTAAATAGTGCTGTGAGTAATGCAATTAATCCTATTGATATGGCTTTAGCTTTTAATTTAGCTATTAAAGGGGGGCGTATAGCATATGAATCTGGTTTAATGCCAGCAAAAGACTTTGCTATTGCAAGTACGCCTTATTTTAACCGCCCATTTAGCGAGATAAAATTATGAAAGTAGCTTGGACTATTGCGGCAAGTGATAGTTCTTCAGGTGCTGGAATTCAGGCAGATTTAGCAACATTTGCTCATTTTAAAGTTCATGGTTGTAGTATTATTACTAAAGTTACAGCACAAAATACTAAAGAAATTACTCATTTTTATGAATTACCTGATGAAATATTTAATCAACAGCTTAGTGCCTTAAATATAGATTTAAAAGCGGATGCTATTAAAATTAGTGTATTGGGAAATAGACAATTAAATAAGTTAGTTAACTTTTTAAAAACTTATTCGGGTTATTTAGTTTATGACCCTATTTTTTTATCAAGTTCAAATACTATTTTAACTAATTTTGAATTGATAGAAGCTATATGTTTAAAGCTTTTACCCCATGTAACTTTAATTACTCCAAATATTCAAGAAGTAGAATTTTTAACTAATATAAAGATAAAAAATTATAAAGATATTATAAAAGCAGCAAAAAAAATATTAAAGTTAGGAGTCCAAAATGTACTTATTAAGGGCGGGCATTTTATTTCTGATTATGCAAGTGATTTTTTTATAAATAAACAACAAAGTTTTTGGCTTGTTAGCAAAAGGCAGATATTTTCTTCTGACATCCATGGTACCGGCTGTCGATTAAGTAGTGCCATAGCGGCTAATTTAGCTTTAGAAAACAATATTACTGACGCAGTTATAATAGCTAAACGATATTTAAATTCTGCTTTTAGGATTTGTAATTTACCAGTTATTCAAGCTAAACAGCATTATATACCACAATTTAGTTTTAATTTTAATCATAAAGATATGCCAATTATTATTAATGATCATTCAAAAATCAATAAGAGTTTTGCTATAAAGTTTTTAGATTGTAAATCTATTGGTTTATATCCAATAGTAGATAGTAGTATTTGGGTAGCTAGTTTAGCTAATACAGGCATAAAAACTATTCAATTACGTATAAAAAATGCTGATATTAAATATATAGAAGAAGAAATAATTAAAAGCATTGAAATTGCCAATTCTTATAAAATTAAAATATTTATTAATGATTATTGGGAACTAGCTATTAAGCACAAAGCCTATGGGGTTCATTTGGGACAAGAGGATTTACTATTAGCAGATATCTATAAAATTAATGCCAAAGGACTAAGGCTTGGCTTGAGTACCCATAATTATTATGAATTAGCATTAGCGATTGGATTCCATCCATCCTATATTGCACTAGGTCCTATTTTTCCTACAAAAAGTAAAGTTATGCCGTATCTGGCTCAGGGGTTGAATAAATTAGTGGAATGGCAGCAAATGCTTGTTAATAAATGCCAATTAGTGGCAATTGGTGGGATTAATATCAGTAATATTAATGATATTATAAATTTAGGGATTAGGAATATAGCATTAATTTCAGGTATTACTAATGCTAAAAATCCAATATTAATGACAAAAAATTTATTAAAAAAATTAAATAATTATGAATAATTATTCGCGCTATATTAGGCAAAATAATATTATTGGTAATCATGGACAAGAAGCTTTAGCAAATACAAAGTTATTATGTATTGGTTGTGGTGGGTTAGGAGTTTTAGTTAGCAGTTATTTAGTAGCAGCGGGTGTTGGTTTAATTACTTTAGTAGATGGGGATAATATTGAGGAAAGCAACTTGACTAGACAGATAACATATAAAGAGAATGATTGTAATAAAAATAAAGCACAAACACAAGCTAAATTTTTACAACAGTTAAATTCAAATTGTAAAGTTATTTCTTATAATAATTTTCTAAATAAAAGTAATGTTTATGAATTAATTTATGCACATGATTTGATTTTAGATTGTAGTGATAATTTTACTACACGTTATATGATAAGTGATAATTGTACTAGTTTAAATAAGCCGTTGATTAGTGCGAGTATAGAAGGTTTTGTTGGTCAGGTTATAGTTTTACTTAATAACATTTGTTATCGTTGTATATTTCCGAATAGCTATAGTAATAATTCATGCCATAATGGCGAAACTATAGGCTCTGCTATTGGGATTACAGCTAGTATTCAGGCAAATGAAGCACTTAAATTTATCTCAAATTTAAATCATAAAAGCTATCTAATTCAAATAGATAGTTTAATAAATAAGGTTTCACAGTTTAATATTAAATCAGATAGAAAATGTATTAATAATCATGATGATATTTTATTATTTTATGAAAATAAATTAAAATATTTAGATTTTAAAGAATTATTGGATTTGTCTAGTGAGCAAATTAAAATAATTGATATAAGGGATAAAAAACTTAGTATTAATGATGAATTATCTTTTGTAAGTATTAAAATAGAACCAAATAAAATAAGTGATATTATAAAACATATACCAAAAATTCAACCCTTAGTAGTAATATGTAATTATGGCTATAAAAGTAAATTGGCAGCATTAAAATTAATATCTTTTGGCTATGAATTAGT
>CAYZUJ010000019.1:20428-21871 GCA_964481375.1 uncultured Neisseria sp.
AATGATAAACAAACTAACAACTTATGAGCGAATACATAAGTTGTTAGTTAATATAAGAAATTCTATTTTATGCTTCTTAAATATTTAGATGTTTGTTGATGAATTACAGTGTTAGGATTTTTTTCTATATATCTTATAACTTCATCTCTTAATATTAGGTTAAGTTTATTTTTGCATTCCTCTAATGATTGCCTTTCACCTTTTTTACGGAGGCTTACATAACTTAAATAAGCTAAATCTTCAATTAATGTTTTGCTTTTTTCATATAATGAAATAGCTGTTGGACTAGTAATAATTAAAAGTAATCCATTATCAAGGGTATTATCATTAAATAATTTTTTAATTATATTGATAAAAGAAGATGGTTGGTTTTTAATATAACTATTAAATGAGCTATTTTTGTGAAAAATCAAATTTAATGTATCAATTTTTTCTGGGGAAAGGTTACTTAAAAACTCATGGTCAAGCCCATAGTTAAGTGAATTTATAATGCCAGGTTGACTTAATAGTTTTATTTTTTTGGGGTCAAACTTACAAAACTCTTTAAAGCTATCTTCATTTGTACAAACCATACTATTTGATAAGTATTGTTTAACTTCTTCGCTTAATAATAACTTTTTATTATTAGTAGAATATACAATTCTTAAAAATTTATCAGATTCAGAAAGTTTCAAATCAATATTTTTATTTAAATTGAATTTATTTGGGTTTTTTATTTGGTATCTTATACTAAATTCATCTAAATCTTCAAATGGGTTTTTATTTAGATCATAATATTGCCAAAATTCAAGGGATTCTTTTAAAAATAACAAGGAAAGTTTTTCTTCCCCATATTTTAATAATTCTTGAAGATTACTTTCAGGAAATTTATTAAAATAATCAGAGGCATTAGTAGTTATTAATAATCTAAATCTTGCTTTATCTTCAAATATTAAATTAAATTGTGAAAGACTTATTTCTAAAAATTGTAAAAAAAGTTTTTTGTTCAACCCTTTCATGATTGACATATATTTATTAGAAAGTAATGGATGCTTAAAAAGTTCTTCAACTATCTCTTTTGCATTGTTGCCATAAGGATAAAGTGTTGGATTTTTGCAGATGCTAATTAAAACATTCAATTTGTCTTTGTCAATACTTAATAACTCTTCTAAAGTAAGTTCTTTAAAGATGTTAGCTGGAAGAATTTTATAATCATTTTTATTATATAATAACTTTAAATTTTCAATTTGATCTGGAAAATTTTTTAATGTAGATAATATTTTTTCATAATTATAAGTATCTTTTTTATAATTAAAAAGATATATAATACTATTATTAAAGTTACAATTACTAATAATTTCTCTTAATTCATAATTATTATTAGTATCGCTAATATGATTTAACAATAGTTCAAAATTGATAAAATCTTTTATTTCTGAATCTATCAAATTTAATAAATCATTT
>CAYZUJ010000020.1:0-21029 GCA_964481375.1 uncultured Neisseria sp.
CTAATGGGGGATTAATGCTTAGAAACCCTAATGCAAAACTTCCAGGTGGGCGCGTTACTTCTGAAAAAAATGTTTTAGCTACTAGTGAATCATATTTAGGTTTGCAAGGAGCATGGGGGCGGCTTCAATTAGGTAATTTAAGTAATTATATGCGTTCAAAAATGAACGCGATTGACATGTTTAACTATGGAAATGGTGCAAATGGTTTAACATTTACTTCGCGTACTACATATGTATTACCTGTTTCAGTTGGTTATTATTCTCCTACTTGGGGAGGATTTAGCTTTGGTGGAGTATATTCATTTAATAATAGTGGGCAACCAGGTATTGGTGGAATAGCTGGTGGTTCAACTTTTGGCGGCGGTTTAAATGGTTATTATTCGGGAGGGGTTTATTCTTTAGGCATGGGCTGGGGGATGGATAATTTTAACCTTCAATTAGGTAGTCAAATTTGGCAAAACGTTGGAAATTATATAACTGGTAATAATTCGAGTGCATCAGGTTGTAGTAGTATAAGTAGTACTGGTCAATGTATTACTTCTCCTGGAACTACTTATTCTAACGCATATGTTGGAAAATTGGAATTTAGTTATAATGATCCAGATAGCATGATAATAGGGGCTGGTTTTCAAATTACTAACGGGCTTGGCTGGGGTAGTTGGGCAAACTCAGGTGGTTCATTTAATAATTTTATTTCTAACCCAGGAACTCAAATTGGTGGCTTAGAAAGCAACCAATATCAAACTCAGGAAACTTTTGCATCGTTTGGTTGGCATATTAATTCTTGGACACCAAAAATTGGCTATGCACATGGTAATAATATGATGACTGGTGGTACAGTTCAAAATTTAATTTGGGGTAATGCTAATCAGATTGCAGATTCAGGATACGACCAAATTGCAGCAGAAATAGACTGGAATATCACACCACGAACAATTGCTTTTATCGGTGCTGGTCGCATTTGGTGGGGAAATACATTACAAAATATAGCATTTGGTACTACTACGGGACCTGTTAATGGAACTAATCAATATCAAGAAAATAATCAAACCATAGCACTTGGATTTAGCCACACGTTTTAATTATTATAAAATTCATTTTAAAAAGCCACGGTTACAAGCTGTGGCTTTTTTGTTATAATATATCCTGTCGTATTTAATAAAATTTAATTCATAATTAAAAAGAAAGAGTTTTTGTGATAAATTATTCTAAGTTAGCAATTTTATTTTTAGTAATAATTATCCTTATAATAGCCAGTTTATTTTCTTTTTTAGAAACTTCAGTAATATCAATTACCGAATATAAATTAAAGATGCTTAAAGAAAAGTATATGTGGGCTAAATACGCCTATAAACTAAAACATGAATTAAACAAAGTTTTAATTTTTAGTTTATTTGGCAATAGTTTATTTAATGCGGCATTTACTACAATAACCACAGTATTAGTAGCTGATTTGTTAATAGATTATACAAGAGGTATTATTTTACCGTTAACTACAATATTAATAGCTTTTATTATTATTGTATTTTCAGAGGCGTTGCCAAAAATTATTGCTGCTAAGTCACCAGTGGTAGTTTTATCTGTTATAGCAATTCCTTTATATTATATCTTTATATTTTCAAAGCCTATAATTTGGGCGTTAGATAAAATAGTTTATACAATTACTAAATTATTTACTTTCAATAATAATGAAGCTACTACCTTAGAAGAATTAAAAATTATTATTGCTGATGAAAAGATGCCATTTAAAGCAAAACACCGTTCAATTTTATTAAATTCTTTAAAAATAAAGGATATTACAATTAAAGAAGTTCTAATTCCATTAAGAATGGTAGAATCAATTAATATTAGTGGCGATATTGAATTAATTTGTAAACAGATTTATACTACGCATCATACGCAAATTATTGTTTATGATGGAAAAATAGATAATATTATTGGTTATATTCATATTAAAGATATATTAGCAATAGATAAAGAAGCAATGAATAAAGAAAACTTAGTTAAAATTATTAGACCAATCCATTTTGTAAGTGATTTTTTTCCTATAGTACAACAAATTCATCGTGCCCAGAAATTTAAAAGTAGAA
Organism: uncultured Neisseria sp.; assembly: GCA_964481375.1. Taxonomy (GTDB): domain Bacteria; phylum Pseudomonadota; class Gammaproteobacteria; order Burkholderiales; family UBA11063; genus Aquella. The sequence continues at coordinate 2,091 of CAYZUJ010000020.1, forward strand.
TTTTTGGAGTAATTAATGAGTATGGAGATGTTTTAGGAGTTGCTTGTTTAGAAGATATGTTAGAAATGATTTTTGGTGATTATACTACTGAATCTCCTCAACAAAGAAATTTAGCCATTAAAAATAGTCAAAATGAATTAATAGTTGATGGTACAATGTTAATAAGAGAACTGAATGAAATGTATAATTTAGATATAGATTTATTTACTGATGCATTAACAATTAATGGTTTAATTTTAAAAACTTTAAATGGCATACCTAATATTGGTGTTTCTTTTAAATTAAAAAATTTAGTCTTTGAAGTTATAAGTGTAGGTACTTATTGGGTAGAAAGAGTTAAAATTAGTATACTAATTGATTTAGAAAAGGGAAATTAGAAATGTATGATTTGTTTGCTTTTATTTTTCAAAATAGTTTTCTATTGAGAGGTTGTGTATTATTTGTTTTTGGTGCGATTATCGGTAGTTTTTTAAATGTTGTGATTTATAGATTACCTATAATGCTTAAACACAAATGGAGAGATGAGTGTCTTGAATTATTAGGAGAAGATTGTTCTATAAATGATGAACACATCGATTCTTTAAGTTTTAACTTAATTTATCCGGGTTCTCATTGTCCAGTATGTAAAGAAAAGGTTCCATTTTGGTCTAATATTCCTATTTTTGGTTATTTATTACTAAGGGGTAAGTGTTATAAATGTAGAGGAAAAATTTCTTTGCGTTATCCGGCAATTGAACTATTAACAGGAATTTTATTTATAATTGCAGGTCATTTCTATAATGAAACGGTTACACTAAGTGCCTGTTTAGTTTTTATAAGTTTTATTATTGTAATAATGTTAATTGATTATGATACGAGAATTTTACCTGATGAATTAACTTTGCTTTTATTGTGGTTAGGTTTATTATTTAATTTATACGGGCAAATAGCAGGTAGTTTAGGTAATGCAGTAATTGGGGCGGTTGTAGGATATGTATTTTTATGGTTAGTTTTTTGGATATTTAAACTAATCACTAAAAGAGATGGTATGGGTTATGGAGACTTTAAATTATTAGCTGCAATATTAGCTTTTTGTGGTTATGGTGCTATTAGTCCTGTTATTTTAATTGCATCAGTTATGGGAATATTATATTTTATGATTGGTAAATTAGCTGGAAAATTTACCTATGATCACCAAATTCCTTTTGGGACGTTTTTAGGAATTGGCGGTATAATAGTATTATTAGGTAAGAAATATTTATATATATTTTCGCTAAATTAGATTACACATTCAAGGTTTAAATGTGGTTAAAAATATAATTGGCTTAACTGGTTTAATAGGAAGTGGCAAATCATTAGTCGCTGATTACTTTGCTCAATTAGGTGTAGAAATAATTGATACTGATGCTATTTCTCATATTTTAACTTCGTCTAATGGGGGAGCTATTCAGAAGATTAAAAGTAAATTTGGGAGTGAGTTTATAACAGTTAATCAAGATTTAAATCGTGACAAAATGAGAAATTTAGTATTTAAGAATATGCAGGCCAGAAAAGATTTAGAGCAAATTATTCACCCATTAATTTATGAAGTTGTAGAAGAGCAAATTTATAAATCTTCCTCTTGTTATGTAATTGTGGTGGTGCCATTATTATTTAATTCCTTAAATTATTTAAAACTTATAACTAGGAGTATTTTTATTGATTGTGAAGAAGAAATAATAATTAAACGTGTTATTAAAAGAAGTAAGATAGGTTTAGATATTTTAAAATCAATTTTATTGGTTCAGATGCCAAGAGAAGAACAAATAGTGATGGCAGATGATATTATTCTTAACAATGGAAGCATGGTTAATCTAAAAAAACAAGTACGCTCACTTTTTTTATTTTATAATAAATTATATGGTAAGGCAATTTAAATGAAAATTTTTAAGAATATAAATAAGCATAAACGCAAAATACGTGTTGGATTTTGGAGTTTATTTATTTTATTAACTATATTAATTTTTCTTCCAATGTTTTTTTTCTTTTATCTATTTAATGAAAATCAAGTAAAAAAAATGATAATAGATCAGTTTGATAATAATAACTATCATATATCTATTCAAGGAAGTGTTCGCCCAAAATTTTGGCATGGTCTAAGTTTAGAGATCAATGATTTAGAGGTAGCAAATAAACTAGATAAAGAGCTATTGCATATTAAATCGATAAATTGTCAGTTATCTTGGTTAGAATTAGTGATAGGAACTTACCGGGTAAAAAGAGTATCATTAAAAGGTTTAGATATTGATGAAAATAATATATTAGATTATGGAATAAAAAATTTATTTAATATTACTAATTTGCACTATTCGGAATTTGCTTGGCTTAATGCATTAGAAGTTTTTGATATTAGAACTATAGGGAATATGCAAACTTATAAAGTTAGTAGTGGTTCATTAAAAGTGCTTAAAAATAGTGGAGGAGTGGCAAGCTTTAGTTTAGGTTTTAAACTTGATAATCAAAATATGTATGTTTCAACAGAAGGTTCTATATATTCAATTGAAGATAATGTAATAAATTTTGATGAATTTTCAACAACAATATTTAATCAACGAAATTTAAAAATGGTCACTTCTTCAAAAGCAAGATTATTTTTAAATGATAAAATCTTATTATTAAATAAAGCCAAAGGTAACTTTTCTTTTCCAGGTTATTTAGGAACTATGGAAGTTGATGAAATTAAATTATTTTTAAATGGAGCAGATGTTCAAAATGTTAAAATTAATATGAATTTTGGTAATGAATTTTTAAATCAAGCCGTTATAATGAATATAAGTCATTTATCTGTGCCAGAATTTAATCAGATGATTATTGATCAATTGCAATTACAATATAGTGGAGATATTGGAAAAAATACTATTAAAATAAATTCATTTTTTGCTGGTATTAATATTGATGAAAAAATGCATATTACAAGTCAATCATGTATAAATAAAATTAATTTTTCTACACCTTCATTAAAAAACATGGGAATAAATGCTATGTTAGATGGAGTTTGTGAGTATGTAGCAGATAAAAATTTATTAAATCTTCATTTAGCCGGTAATTTATATAATGCGCCTTTAAAATTAGATTTAAAAATTTATAATAGTGATAAAAAGCCTTATATAATAATATCAGGGTATATGCAGGATTTAGATTTATCTAGAATTCAAGTAAATAAACAAAAGCTTTTACCTTTTTATTATGATGAAGGAAAACTTCCCTTTTCTTGGTTATCTTTGATTAATATGGATGCTAATTTAAATATAAAACATTTTGCCCTAGATAGAATAAATTTAAATAACGTTTCTACTAAATTTACTATAGCTAATGATGAGCTTAAAGTTAATAAAATTAATGCAGATGTTTATTATGGATTAATAACAGCTAGTGGTAAAATTGTTAAAACAGCAGATGGATATAACATTTCTAGTATACAGAGCATTAAAAATCTAGAATTACAGAAAATGTTTGAAGATTTATTTGATGTTAAAGCAATTAGTGGTAAAGCTAATTTAAATATGAGTATGTTTGCCAATAAAATTTATTCTTATAATGATATTTATAAAAAATTAAACGCTCAGATCATGATTAATGCTAATCATGGAGTATTCCGTGGGGTAGATTTTAATTTATTTGTTAATCCACAAGGAATTTCATTATCATCAGAAAAATCAACAGTATTTGATCAATTAGAGGCAAAATTTAATTTTTCTAATGGGGTAAGCAAAAATGGTATTTTAAGTTTTTCTTCTCCATATGTTATTGCTAATGGGGGTGGAGAAATTGATTTTAAAAATACTAGGTTAGATTATAAATTAATGATAAAAAGTGCTCTACCACAAAATACGCAAAAAATTAGTTCGGTATTAATACCAGTGGTGGCTACTGGAAATTTATTTAGTCCTGCAATTAATATCCAAAATATTCATTTATATTCGACTCCTGTAAAAACTAAGAATAATCATTCTCATAAAGGTAAAAAAAGAAACAAAAGATAAATAATAATAGGTGATATAATATACATCTTTATAAATTTTGACATAATTTTCTGCGTTATAAAGCATTAAAATAGCTAAAATAGCAAATTAAGTACTGCATAATGCGGTATTTCATGTCTATGATAAAAATAATATATTAATTTAAAGGATCTTCAGATGATAAGTGGAGCAATTACTGCTATTGTTACTCCTATGGATAATGAGGGAAAAATAGACTATTTAGCATTTGCAAATTTATTAGAATTTCAAATAAAAAATAAAATATCTGGAATAGTTGTCTGCGGTTCTACGGGTGAAATTGCAACATTATCTATTGAAGAAAAACTGGAACTAGTTAAATATGCTATAAAAATTAATCAAAATAGAGTAAAAGTTATTATGGGCGTTTCGTCAAATGATACATCTGTAGCGTGTGAATTTACTAAAATGTTAAATGATATAGTTGGAATAGATTATATTTTAGTAGTTACGCCTTATTATGTTAAACCAACTCAAGAAGGACTTTTTCAACATTTTGCAAGAATAGCAAAGATTAGTAATAAACCACTTATATTATATAATGTACCAAGTCGCACAGGCTGTGATTTACAAGATGAGACTACGTTAAAATTAGCTAATGATTTTAGCAATATAATTGGTTTGAAAGATGCAACAGGAGACATTTCTCGGGCAGGTTATTTAATTAAAAATAAACCAGAAAAGTTTAAATTATATTCTGGAGATGATATTACTGCTTTAGCCTTTATGTTAGGAGGTGGTGACGGAGTTATATCTGTAGTTAGTAATATTGTTCCCAAAGAGTTTAGTCAAATGTGTGAGTTTGCTTTAAATGGAAATAAAAATAATGCTATAAAAATAAATAATAAGCTATTTGAATTACATAAAGCATTATTTATAGAGTCAAACCCAATTCCCGTTAAATGGGCTTTATTTAACCTTAAAATTATTAATACAGCTAATCTTAGGTTGCCTTTAACAACATTAAGAGAGAAAAATTGTGAAATTATTAAGAAGTTATTAGATAAAATAGTAATGAAAGAAGAAAATATATGATAAAAGAAAAGTTAATTTTAAATATTATTTGTTTATCAATTCTTTATGGATGTGCGCAAATAAATACTCAAGCAGAATATAGTTCTTCAACAACAAATGGTTCAGATTTATCAGTACCACCAGGCATGGTAGCCCCAGATACAAGTTTTGGTTATAAAATTATGTCTAAGAACCAAGAGGGCTATAAGTTAGATTTAATTAAAGAGATGAAAATAGTTCAAGGGGGTAGTCAACGCTGGTTAGTAATAAGTAGTAAAAACGTAAATCAAATATGGCCGATGATGCTTGCATATTTAAACCAAATGGGCTTTTCGGTTAAATATAAAAATCAGAACTTAGGTATTATCCAAACAGATTGGGCTACTAAAAATAATAATATACCAACAAACCCTAGCGATGGAGTAAGAGAAGTTTTTGCTTGGGTGGGTTGGAGTAGCATGTATTCGTTAAACTCACAATATATGTTTAATATTACCTTATTGCAATATGAAAATGATACTTTAGTTTTTGTGACTGATAATCAAATGAATGAAGTTTATCCTGGTTGTATTCCTGCTAGAAACTCCACAGTAGAGGTGTCAAATAAAGCTATAACAAAATGGATGCCTGTAGAACCTAATCCGCAATTAGAATTAGATTTTCTTGTTAAATTTATGGCATATATAGGATTTGGTGAGGAAGCTAATACAAAAGATAATGAACAAACGAAACAAAAAGTAGCAAGCGATTTAAACCAACCTGCTATGGCAAAAATTGATAATAATCAGTTAATAATAATGGATCAATTTGATAGAGCTTGGTGGCGCACAGGTTTAGCTTTAGAAAGAGTAGGTCTAGGTGTTGTTGATAAGAATCGTGAGTCAGGGGTATATTATGTTTATAAAATGACTTCACAAATTGATAATCCAGACCCTGGGTTTTTAGCAAGATGGTTGGGTAAAGATAAAAGTAATGTAAAAATGCCTACTGCGCAATTTATTATTAAATTAACCCCTTCGGTAGATAATACAATTTTAGTTATATTACCTTATGCAAAAGAAAATGAAGTAAATTTTGATAATGCACAAAAGAAATACTTAGAGGATTTATTAGGTCAGCTTAAATAGAATTTAGTATAAATTCGGAAAGAAGTATTTATGAAAATATTTAAAAATTATTTGAATTTGCTTCATCTTTTAAGTATTGTTGTTTTGCTATTTTTTTCTTATAGTGTTTTAGGAGATTATTCTAGTTTTTTACCTGATTTAGGAGATTCAGACCGTAGCGTTATTTCTCCAGTAGAAGCTGATTTTTTAGGTCAGAAAATTATTCAGGAGACATATGCTCAAGGAGAGATCTTAGACGATTATGATACTAATGCTTACTTAAATGATCTTGGTGGAGAAATAGTTAGTTATTCACCTATGGCAGGTGCAGCTTTTAGATTTTATATAATTAAAGATAAAAAGATTAATGCTTTTGCACTACCAGGTGGATATATTTGTATATTTAATGGACTAATTTACACTACAAGAACAGAAGCTGAGCTTGTATCAGTAATATCTCATGAAATTAGCCATATAGTATTGCATCACATTTTTCGTGGAATAACTGTTTATAATAGAAGTCAATGGGTAGCCATTGCTGGAATTTTATCTGGTAGTTTATTGGCTTTTATTAATCCTGCAGTTGCAATGATTGCAATTAATGGCGTTTCTGGAATGGCTATAGAAAATATATTATCTTTTTCTCGTGATTTTGAACGTGAAGCCGATAGGCTTGGACAAAAACTTATGTTCAAAGCTGGCTTTGATTCGCGTGCTATGCCGTTTTTTTTTCAAAGAATGCAAGAACAAAATAAATTTAATGATAATGAAGCTTATGCTTTTTTACGTAGTCACCCTGTTACTTCTGAAAGAATTAGCGAAGCACAGATACGAGCAAATCAATTACTAACTAAAATGCGTCCCGATAGCAATAGATTCTTACTAATTCGTGAAAAATGTAGGGTAAGGCAAATTGGATTGTTAGCCGCAATAGAATTTTATAAACAAGCAATAAAAACAAAAAAATATGTTAGTTTAGAAGCACAACTTTATGGGTTAGCATTTGCTTATTATTCTAATAAAAAAATAGAGGAAGCAATCATAACCCTAAATAAAATTACAAATCCTGAATTTAAAAATAATCCTATAATTTTATCATTAAAAGCACAATTAGCAGTAGCTAGTAAGAATTATATATTAGCAGAAAAACTGTATAAAGAAGCGTTAATTAATTTTCCTGAATATAAAACTTTATGGTTGGGTGAAATTGATTTATATTTTGCTTCGAGACAATTAACTAAAGTAAGCCAAAAATTACAAGAGCTAAGCGAAATTTATCCTAATGATGTTGATATTTGGGGCAGAGAAGAATTGCTATATTCTGATGCATATTTAGATAATGAGAAAAAATATCATTATGCTTTAGGTAATCAGTTATATCTTCTTGGAAACTATACAATGGCATTAGAGCATTATATTATTGCATTAAATGACGGGGTAGATAATTTTAGTAAAAAACAAAATAAAAAATCAGATTATATACTGAACGATATAATTAGTTCAAAAATTTTAGATACAAAAGAAAAAATTAATTTTCAAGCAAAATATGGGTCTAAGGATTAAAAATTATATTATAATTTATTTAATGATTTAATAGATCCCTATATTTATTTTCTTAATCAAAATAAGTTATTAGTATAACATAAGTTGAAATAGTTTAAAATTCATTTTAAAAAATTCATTGATATGTTAAAATTTATTTTGGAATTTTATAGGAATTTCCAAGGAGTAATAAGATGCCTTATAAGTCCAATACAGATTTACCTGATAAAGTAAAAGAACATTTACCTGCTCATGCACAAGATATTTATCGAGAAGCTTTTAATCATGCATTAAAAGAATATAAAAATCCAGATAGTCGAAAATCTAAATCAGATTCAGCTGAAGAAGTCGCACATAAAGTAGCTTGGGCAGCAGTAAAATTAAAATATAAAAAAGATGAGAAAAGTGGTAATTGGAAACTAAAATAAATATTTTTGCAATCATAATTATAGTTTAAACTCATTATGGGGTTAAAAATTATGAAACTTAATTTAAATAGTAAAAAGCTGTTTTTTTCCCGTTTACTTAATTCTATTACAAATTTTATAATATCTTTAAAGCCACAACATGGTTTTATTAGTGAAATAATTCACCCTATACCTATAGAAATTCAAGAGAAAATGAAGCAGTATACTTGGAAATCAAATTGTCCGGTACCATTAGAGGATTTGTCTTATTTAAAGTTAACATATTGGGGGTTTGATAATAAAACACATACTAACGGAGAATTAATAATACATAAAGATAAAGCATTAGAAGTAATTACAATTTTTAAAGCTCTTTATGAAATGGAATACCCCATAGATAGAATGGAATTAATAGAAAAATATCAAGGAGATGATGAATCTTCCATGATGATGAATAATACTTCTTCTTTCAACTGCCGGCTTGTTACAGGAAGTAAAGATAAATGGTCTTATCATAGTTATGGTACGGCTATTGATATTAACCCTTTATTAAATCCTTATGTTAAAGACAATATTATCTTACCTAAAAATGCTGTGCCTTTTGTAGATAGAACAAAATTTTATCCAGGAAAAATAACTAAAGGAGATTCAGTATATAAACTTTTTATTAAACATGGCTGGATATGGGGTGGAGATTGGGAAGATAGAAAAGATTACCAGCATTTTGCTACTATGGAATAAATACACATAAAAATTTAGTAAATATCAGATTAAGATGTCTACTAACAGCAGATTTAATTATAAATTAAAGTCTATAAAAAATTCTAGAATCATAGTTTTATCATTCTTCTATATAAAAAATAAATAATATTAATATGAAAATTTTAAAATTAAAAATGTAAAGACTTAACTTACAATCTATGGGAAGGCATACATCAATATAGTATAAATATTAAAAAGGTATTATTATGCACTTAACAGATCAAATTAATGTAAGGGTTGACCATGACCTCAAAGTAAATGCAGAATTAATCTTAAAACAACTTGGAATTAATACTGCTGATGCAGTTAGAATGTTTTTAAAACAAGTTTGTTTAACAAAATCATTGCCACTTTCTGTTAAATTACCCAATGAAAAAACAATTGCTGCTATTAAATCTTTAGAAAAAGGAGAGGGAACTACGGTAACATTTGATGAATTTAGCAAAATGTTGAAAGATTCTTAATGCAATTAAAAATACAATTTTCAAATCAATTTAAAAATAGCTAGGACTGGTAGTCAATCAGAGTTATTTTAAGTTGGAAAATATTGAAAAAATGAACGAATAAATCTTTTAGGTGTAAAAAGTTTTTATATTCTTGCATAATTAATGTATTTTATTTCGCCATTTTTGATGGTTGCAAAGGTTGCGGGAGTCCAATATTTATTGTAGGCGGCAAAAACTTTTTGTGGGTACCAAGTTTTATTAGGGCTACCATTATATTGGGCTAAGGCACTAGCCATATTACCACGATTCTTTTGTAGGTAATAGCGTAATATTGTACAACCATAACGAATGTTAGTTCTAACATCAAATAAACTTTGGTTTTTTCTACCGATTAATGAACGCCAAAACGGTCTAACTTGCATCATGCCTTGGGCATCTCCATTTGGAGGTATAGCATATTTATTAAATTTGCTCTCAACAGTAATTACACTAAGTATTATTTGTGGATCAAGCCCTGCACGTTTTGCTTCATATTGTATTATAGTTAAATAACGATTTCGCAAAAATTGATCTGGAATCCATTTTTTTAATCTATTTGACATATCGCTAAGCCAAGCATTAGCTTCTTCTTTAGAGGCAAAAATTAAATGAGGCTCAACTGGATTAATAATACTTGAATGCATGCTAGCTTGTACTTCTGGTGCTAGTAGTTCCTGTTCTTCACTAACTGCCCATATTTTAGGTGTAAAAACTATTAATGCAATATGGAATATTGCTATAAACTTATTCTTTCTCAAGATTAATTAACTCACCTGCAATATTTGCTACATAATTTAAATCAATTAATGCAGATGTAGCAGTTTTTCTGTTATAAAATTCTACTTGATTATTAACTAAAAATTTTTCACCAATAACGATCCTAAAAGGTATACCTAATAATTCACTGTCTGCAAGAAGAGAACCAATGCGTTCATCTCTATCGTCTAATAAAACATCAATATTTAAATTTTTTAACTTTATATATAGTTCATCGGATTTTGTTTTAACAAGAGTACTTTTTGAATAGTTAATGCTAGTAATTATTAATTCAAAAGGGGCCATACTAACCGGAAATATAATACCTTTTTCATTATTATTTTGTTCAATTGCAGCTGCAATAATTCTTGAAACCCCAATACCATAGCAACCCATTTCCATTAGTTGAGATTTTCCGTTTTGGTCTAAATATGTTAAATTCATTGGGGTAGAATATTTAGTTCTTAACTGAAAAATATGTCCTACTTCGATTCCACGGCAAAGTTTAAGCGTACCATTTCCATCAGGAGATGGATCACCCTCTATAACATTTCTAATATCGGCAATAATTGTAGGTTCAGGGCAATCACGGCCAAAATTTACGTTAATATAATGGAATCCGTCAATGTTTGCCCCGCAAATAAAATCTGACATAATGCTTACATCGTTATCAGCAATAATAGTCCCTTTGAAATCTACAGGGCCAATAAAACCAGGACTACATTTAAAATATTGTTCTATTGTTGAATGTGTAGAAAAAGTTAAAGGTTGTTTTAATTGGGCTATTTTTCCTATTTTAATTTCATTTAATTCATGGTCTCCGCGAATTAAAACTAAAACTGGCTGGTTATTTACGCCGTCATATACTAAAGATTTAACAGTATTTGAAAGAGAAGTATTAATCATTTTTGCTACTTCAAAGCATGTTTTTTGATTTGGAGTTGCAATCTTTTCTTTTTCTTTAGTTGGTTGAGCTCTATTAGTATTTTTCTTTAAATAAGTAGCTAGTTCAATATTAGCTGCATAATTAGAAGAATCGCTATAAGCTATAATATCCTCACCACTATCAGTTAATACTTGAAACTCATGCGAACCTGTTCCACCAATAGCCCCAGTATCAGCAGCAACAGCTCTAAATATAAGGCCTAATCTAGTAAATATATTAGAATATGCTTGATATATTTTATTATAAGTTTCTATTAATGATTCATGATTTGCGTGAAAAGAATAAGCATCTTTCATAATAAATTCTCTAGCGCGCATTACCCCAAAACGAGGACGTACTTCATCACGGAATTTAGTTTGAATTTGATACAGGGTTATAGGTAGTTGTTTATAACTTTTTATATCTTTACGAATAATATCTAGTGCAACTTCTTCATGAGTAGGACCAAAGCAAAAATCACGTTGATGCCTATCTTTAATTCGCAGTAACTCTTTTCCATAAAATTCCCAACGTTCTGATTCTTGCCATAATTCAGCGGGCTGGATTGCAGGCATTAATATTTCTAAGGCATTTGCCTTATTCATTTCTTCTCTTACAACTTTTTCAATTTTACGCAAAATTTTTAAACCTAATGGCATCCATGAATAAATCCCGCTTGCTATTCGTTTAATAAAACCAGCCCTTATCATTAATTTATGACTAATTAATTCGGCTTCTCTAGGTGCTTCTTTTACTGTAGATATGTAGTACTGCGAGGCTTTCATGAATGATCCTAAAAATTATATTTTCATTGGTAAAATTACCATTTGGCTGCCATTTAAATGTAATTCACGTTGAAGTTGAATTACTGAATTATTGTGTAATAGGCGGGTCCACCAGCTTTCATCAACAAATACTAATTTACTTGCAAAGAATACGCAATCAGGGTAATCAAGTTGTACGTATTCAGAAAGTTTTAGTAGTTCTTTAATTTCATCTACGCCGTAACTAAATAAACCTTCACTAGGCAGGTTATGTTCGGTACAAAAATATCGATATTTTTCTACTATAGTATGAAGATTATGTCTATATTTTTTATTATAGATTTCATCTTTAGCAAATACTTCAGAATCAACTTCACCAGCGGTAAGAAATACATAATTTTTATACACGTGAGGAAATAATTTGCGAACCCATAATAAAGTATGTAGGCCAACTCCTAGATGTTTTGTAACAAAAAACACTGCTGTTTTGGCAGATTTATCAGTAATTTCAATTAATGGTTGGTTTTCTAACTCAGAATCTCTAAAATGACTAGCAAATATAGTGTCAGCACTAGATAATTTTACGCCTACATCGTGATAATGCTTACGAACTAGTATACAAAAAGAAATGACGCAAAGTGTGATTAATAAAGTTAACCAGCCACCATCTGTAAATTTTTCTAAAATAGTGATTAAGAGTATAAAACTACAAGCAATAAGACCGATTAAAGCAATAGTAAGTTTAGACCACCAATTAGATTTAATTTTTCTACTTCTTATCCAGTATACGCAAAGACCAAGTAATGCCATAGAAAAAGTTAAAAATACATTAATACTATATAGAATTACTAGAGTAGAAACTCTACCATTGGCCCATATTAAAATGATTATTGAAGCAATTCCGGAAATTAAAATTCCATTTTGTGTTACTAATCTATTTGATAGTTCACGAAATTGACGCGGAAGCCATTTATCCACTGCCATATTTGCCATTACAGCAGGGCAGCCTAAAAAACCAGTATTTGCAGCAAGAAATAAGATAGCTGCTTCAAAAAAAAGGATTATAGGTAACCAATATTCGCTCAAACCGACTTCGTTAATAATATTGTTGAAAACTATGCCATTTAATGTTTTTCCTGGTTCTGGAGTTGCATTCCACAATAAAAATAATAGAATAATTCCTCCAGCTGTAATTGCTAAGGAAATTGCCATATACCACATAGTTAGTTTACCGGTTCTCATTTTGGGTTCAGCAAGCATATTTACATTATTGGAAACAGCTTCTAGTCCTGTATAAGTTCCACCCCCCAGCGAATATGCCCTTAGGAAAAGAGCAATTGCGGCAAATAAACCGATTGAGTTTGACATTGATTGAGCTTCTTTAGCAGCTTCTGGAAGTATATTAGTAATACCTGTAGAATGGTATGTTATGCCAATAATGATTGCAGCTAGATGTGTCAAAAAAAATCCTACAAATATAGGAAGTAAAATTATAATGGATTCTTTAACTCCACGTAGATTAATAGTAATTAAAATTATTATTATAAGTATTTCTACTAAAACTTTATGGGAAGAGTATTCTAAAGGTAATAAATTAAATAAGGCATCAGTTCCGCTTGCAATTGAAACTGCAATAGTAAGGATATAGTCAATTATTAAAGCACTTCCTGATATAAGTCCTGCATAAGGACCTAATAAATGCGTAGCTACTTTATAACCACCACCACCATTGGGAAATAGTTCAATAACTTGATTATAAGAAAGAGCGATTAAAAATACGGTTATGGCTGTAGCAAAAGATAAATAGATGGCAATTTTAGTGTGGCTACCTAATGCTAGATAAGCAAACTCAGGACCATATAAGGATGAAGATAAACCATCCGCTCCTAAACCCATCCAAGCCATAATGGAAACTAGAGCAATGTGTTCTTTAATCTTTGGGTTTAGAAGATTTAATGGTCTACCAAATAATATATTCTTAATTAAACTCGCTTTTTTCATTCAAAATATCTTTTTTTATTTTTAATATAACAGAATTATTATACCATATCTTCTAGATATTTTATGCAAAAAATGTTGCAAATGTTTAGTTTTTAATGTATAATCCTAACTTTATGCAATTTATAATTATTAATAAAATAAATTAATTTATGCCTTATACCCAAGGGGGGTGATTTTGCTGTTTATGGCATGTTTAATAACATTTAGATAGTGTTATAAAAGATTTTTACAATAGTGATATTTAATAATTTAAAAAATATTTTTTTAAGGAAATGGGATAATGCCTGAAATAAAAGTAAGGGATACTGAGTATTTTGATGTGGCTCTTAGACGTTTTAAAAAAGCAGTAGAAAAAGCTGGTGTTTTGACTGAATTACGTTCACGCGAAGCATATGAAAAGCCTACAACTGAAAGAAAAAGAAAATTGTCTGCTGCAGTTAAAAGGCATCATAAGAAAATTCGTTCACAAATGTTACCAAGACGTGGTAAATAACTTAATTTTCTTTTATATTTTAAAAAATAGCCACATATTTATGTGGCTATTTTTATTTTTAGCTATAAAATTTTAGTTAGGTAAAATATGTTGTATATTTGTGCTACTCCTATTGGAAATTTAAAAGATATATCAATACGAGCATTGGAAACATTATCTAAATCAGACATTATATTGTGTGAAGATACTCGAATAAGTAAGAGATTATTTGTAGAGCATAATATTAAATATAAAAAGTTAGTTTCTTTTCATGAACATAATGAATTAGAAATTAGTGAAAAAGTAGTTGAATGGTTAAAAGAAGGTTTATTAATAACTCAAATTAGTGACGCAGGTACTCCCGGCGTTTCTGATCCAGGGGCGAGGCTTTGTAATAAAATTTTTAAGGCTGGTTTTAAGATTTCTCCCATTCCTGGGGCTTGTGCTTATACTAGTTTATTATCAGTTTCAGGGATCACTGATCCAAGTTTATTTATAGGTTTTTTACCTAGCCAAAAAATAGCTAGGCAAAAAATTTTAAACCAGTATCAATTTATAAATTATGCAGTTTGTATTTATGAAGCACCTCATAGAATTATTAATTGTGTTAGTGACATAATTGAATGTTTGGGAGAAAATAGAGAAATTATTATGGGACGAGAGCTAACCAAACAGTTTGAAACAATAAAAAAACTAAGAGCTAAAGAATTACTTCAATTTATAAAAGATGATTCTAATCAACAAAGAGGCGAATTTGTTTTAATAATTTATCCAGAGGTTATTCATCAGAATTCAGAAACCCTTACTAATGAACAAATTAAATGTCTTAAAGTTTTATTAGAGGAGTTACCGCCAAAAAAAGCAGTTTCAATAACTAATAAAATTTTGGGAGGGGACAAAAATTTATTATATAATATTGCTATATCCTTTAATAAGGAAAAACATTAATTTTTGGAAGGACTAATGATGAAAAATCTATCACAGATAATTAGTGACTATCGAGCTTATCATACCCAGCCAATTACTAAGTATACTCATTATATTGGTGTACCGACGATAGTTTTTAGTTTAATGATATTTTTAAGTTGGATTAGTATTAGCATTAGACCAATAATTAATATTTCTTTAATGTGGGTGGTAATTATTTATTTAAGTTTATATTATATAAAATTAGATAAGGGGTTAGGTTTTAGTATTGCTTTAGTATTTTTTCTTTTAGGTTTAATAGCTGGTGGTATAACGCAATACTCTGTTAATAAGCATGGCTTATTAACTTTTTTATTTATGTTTATATTAGGGTGGATTGTTCAACTATTAGGTCATCAATACGAGGGAAGAAAGCCTGCATTTTATGATAATTTAATGCAGGTTTTTGCAGCTCCAATTTTTATTGCATTAGAGTTATCAGTTTTATTTGGCCTAAGAAAAGATTTAGATATTTAATTTACAGAAATAGATTGATAACACAATCTATTTCTAAGAATCTAGTTAGTTGGCCACAATAATGATTTTAAGAAATCGGTTCTTGCTGCTTGCTCAAAATAAAATGATTTATTTTCCGCAAAAAATAAATTTGTAGACAAATATTTAGTTTTTTCAAGGTTATCAATCAATTTTATAGCAATTTTTTTATATTTATTATCAATGTAAATTCTAGATGTTTCATATGTAGGAATACCATCTAATTGGTTTCCGATGAATTGATTGATAAGCGTATGTATTTTTTTATGGCTATCTAATTTTTGACAATTATCAGCTAAGACAATAATTTGATCTATACTATCCATATTAATAATTTTTTCTAGTGAACGACACAAGAAACCTACTCTCATTATTTCCGAAATAACACTATTTAATAAAATATACTTTTGCTCTAGTCTTTTAAAGTCTTCATTAATTTCATTTTTTGGTGTAACTTTAATAGAATTTGTAAAAGGTTGAGATACAACCTCAGGAGTTATTTGTGTATTTTCATTAATAATAGATTGATTAATATCTTTTTTTTCAAAACTATTTGTAGTTAGTGTATCACTCTCCCAAGTTGAAATCGTATCATTTCTTAGCAAATTATTGATAGTAATTGAAGAGTGATTATTATCATTTTCCCTAGTTATATTTATAGGAAGTTCGTTATTATCTTTAATATAAAAATATTTAGTGTAACGGCTGTTTGCAAATCGGTTTGTTTTTTCAAACTTAGCTATTACATCAGAAAAATCACCTTTAGTGACACTTTCTGCATTAGGATGAGATTTTAACAGCTTGTTGGCTATTATTAGGGCATTATCAATATTTTTATTATTACCATTTTTTTTATTATATTCATCACAAAGCTCCTTCAACATTTTTGCACAGTTATGTTCGGTTAATTTTTCTTGTTTTGCCTTAACCAAATGTATAACCAAATTTTTTAATGAATGGCTAAGGGATAATCCAATTTTTCCCGAAAACCAATTTTGGTGATAAGATAAAAGTTCCATTGATTTAGAGGCTTCTTCAAATTTTTGAGTATAGTCATTCTTAGAAACTATTTCATTAAAAGTAGAAAATTTGCTCAATGAGATATTCATGTTAATTTGTTCCTTAAATTATTATTATAAATGTTCTGCCTAAATAAAAATTATATTCTAAACCAGTATTTTATCATCGGAATTAGTTTTATAAATCTTACAAACGCAAGAGGTTAAGCCAAGATTATATCAAAATAAAAAATTATTTATGGTGACAAAAGTATCACTAATCATAACAAATATTAACAAATTTAAACTTATTTAAAAGGTTTTTAACTGCTTTATAAGCACTGCACAGCGATTGTATTATAAAAAATGATACAATTTGTGCTCGTAAAAAATTCTGGAGAAAATTATGGAAAAGTTTGAAAATCCTTTAAAAACAGATGGATTTGCTTTTGTAGAGTTTGTAACTTGTGATAGAAATATTTTACATGAAAGTTTTTCCACTTTAGGTTTTAAGCAGGCTCAGGTTGGAAAAAATCATGATGTATTGTTATATCAACAAAATCAAATTAAGTTTTTTGTAAATAATTGTTCAGATGATTTTGTGAGAGATTTTTATAAGATACACCGTAATTCGCCGTGCAGTATGGGGTTTTATGTTGAAAATCCAGAAGAAGCTCTTAAGGAAGCGGTGAAAAGGGGAGCAGTTGCTATTGAAAATAATACAGATAGCATCTGGAGGGGGATTCCAGCAATAGAAGGAATTGGTGGGAGTATTATTTATTTAGTTAGCCGTAAGGATGAGTTTTTACAAGCATTTGATAAAATCAAGAGTGAAGATGATGAAATTAACTATATATCTGGGGCTGGTTTAGAGCAAATTGATCATTTAACCCACAATGTATATCGTGGTAATATGCAAAAATGGGCTGATTTTTATACTAATATATTTGGTTTTAGACAAATTAGATATTTTGATATAGATGGAAAAATAACAGGGTTATTTAGTAAGGCAATGACTAGTGCTTGTGGTAAGATAAAGATACCACTTAATGAATCTAAAGATGATAAATCGCAGATTGAAGAGTTTTTACAAGAGTTTAATGGTGAAGGTATTCAACATATTGCACTTACCGCAAAAGATATTTATTCTTCTATAGAGCATATTAGTTCTTTGGGAGTAAAACTTTTATCTACACCAGATACATATTATGAATTGATTGATAAAAGGCTTCCCAACCATGGTGAGGATATTGAACGGTTAAAAAAATTAGGAATTTTAATTGATGGTAGTACTGAGCCTAAAAGAAAATTATTATTGCAAATTTTTACTCAAAATTTATTAGGGCCAACATTTTTTGAAATTATCCAAAGAAAAGGTGATGAGGGATTTGGTGAAGGTAATTTTCAAGCGTTATTTGATTCTATTGAATTAGATCAAGTTCGCCGCGGTATTTTATAAAGTAAAATAAGATGATAAAGTTATATGATTATTTTCGTTCTTCAGCAGCTTTTCGGGTGCGAATGGCATTAAATTATAAACAAATAGATTATAATAAAATTCCAATTGATTTAAGACTTGGAGTCCAACAAGAGGAAAACTATAAAAATTTAAATCCAGTAGGGTTAGTTCCTTGTTTAATTACTAATAATAATGAAAATATTCATCAATCATTAGCAATTATTGAATATTTAGAAGAAAATTATCCTGATAGGCCATTGTTACCTAAAGATAATATTGATCGAGCATATGTAAGAAGCATATCTTTAGATATAGCATGCGATATCCATCCTTTAAATAATTTAAGAGTATGGGGGTATTTATTAAATGATTTAAAAATTAGTGAAATTCAAAAAAATGAATGGTATAAACATTGGCTAGGAACAGGTTTAAAAGCTTTAGAAGAATACATTTCTAAAACAAAAAAATATGGAAGTTATTGTTTTAAAGAAAAGTTTACTTTAGCAGATATATGCGTAGTAGCACAGCTATTTAATGCACGTCGATTTAATTTTGATTTAAGTCCTTATCCTATATTATGCAAAATAGATGAAAATTGTCAAAAACTTGAAGCAGTAACTCTTGCGTTTCCAAAGGGATAAGAATTGTGATAAATATTTTAGAAAAAGCAAATCCTGCTGTTTTGCAGACAATCCCTTATCAAGCCGGTAAACCAATTGAAGAAGTGAAAAGGGAATTAGGGATAACAGATATTATTAAATTAGCAAG
>CAYZUJ010000021.1:0-4878 GCA_964481375.1 uncultured Neisseria sp.
CTCTAACCTCTCTTGCCTTGTTTCATCTAATAACTGTGCTATTTTCTTATATTGTTCTGGGTGCAAATATTTAAAAGATAAATCTTCTAATTCCCATTTAATATGAGACACTCCAAGCCTATTAGCAAGTGGAGCAAAAATGTTAACAGTTTCTTCAGCAATCTTTCTTTGTAAATTTACATCTTTGCAAGATTTTAAATGTAGCATCAATTCGCCACGACCAACCAAAACAATTAAAACTACTCTTATATCACTTGCCATAGCTAAAAGCATTTTTCGAACTATTTCTATCTGCTCTTTTCTTTCAGAGGTATTTTCATATTCAGAAGCTAGTGCCCCAAATTTTCGTATTTGTATTACTCTATTTATACCATCAATTAACTCTAAAACATTTGGAGTAAAACTTTTAATTTCATTTTGCCATGTAGGACAATATTTTGGTAATGCAAATAAAATTGTAGCAATTACTGCATCTGAATATAAGTTAAGCCCAGATACTGTTTTTGCACATGTTAATGCATGCTCTAATAGATCAATATTAGTCGGATAGAATCTTTGCCCTCTATAATATTTTTGTGCAATCGCAATAGCCTCGGCAAATTGTTTAATATGTTCTTCATTAAAATACTCTCTTTGAGTTATAAGCCATGAATCTACATCATTAAAACCATGCTTCACTGTTACCATCAAATCTCTCTCTTTTTATAATAATTCAACTGTAAATAACCTATTATATTGCCTAAAAGCATATCTATCTGTCATACCTGATAAATAATCAGCAACTACCCTATGTAAACCATAAACCTCAATTTTTTTTTGGTATTGTTCAGGCAAAAGCATACTATTTTCAACATATGCTTTAAATAAAGAACGAATAATGTGTTGTGCCTTAAAACGTAGTTGTATTACTGATGAATGCTTGTACATATTTTTAAATAAGAATTTTTTTAACTGTCTTTGCTGTTCCTGCATCGTTTGACTATATTTTATTAAAGTTTCTACTTCTCTTACCTCACTTACATTAGAAACTTTAGATTTTATAATATTTTCTAAAGAGTTTTCAATTAAATCATAAATAGTAAAATTTATTAAATGTCTTACTAATTCTTTTTGTAGTCTTCTACCATTTAAATCTGGATATTTACCTCTAACAGTATCTAATTGTAATTTTATCAGTTCAATACATTCTAATTGCTCTAAACTAAGCAAATTTGCTCTTAATCCATCATCAATATCATGATAATTATAAGCTAATTCATCTACTACATTAGCCAGCTGTGCCTCTAAAGAAGGCCTTTTATTATTTAAAAATCTCTCTCCTATTTTTCCTAAATCTTTAGCTTTAGCTAAACTACAATGCTTTAAAATACCCTCTCTTGTTTCAAAAGTTAAGTTAAGCCCATCAAAATTTGCATACCGCTCTTCTAATTTTTCTACGATTCTTAATGACTGTAAATTATGCTCAAAACCATCTGCCCCCACATTTAACATACAAGTATTCAACTCATCTTGACCAATATGACCAAATGGAGTATGTCCCAAATCATGTGCTAAACATATTGCTTCTACCAAATCAATATTTAAATTCAAAGCTCGAGCAACAGAACGACCAATTTGTGCTACTTCTAAACTATGGGTTAACCTAGTACGAAATAAATCACCTTCATGGTTTATAAAAACCTGAGTTTTATATTCTAGTCTTCTAAAGGCACTTGAATGAATTACTCTATCTCTGTCACGCTCAAATTCAGTCCGATATTTTGGAGGAGCTTCGTCAAATTCTCGCCCTATACTTGCAATTACTGCATATTTTGCTAAATTCATATTTTTTCTCTTATTATAAAACTAAACGCTCGATAATTTTACAAATTCTATCAGCACTATTTGATATTGCCAAAGTATGTACTAACTGTGCCATCTGTAAACATTCATCTCTATTAATTTTTGATAAAATTTTTATAAGGTTTTCTTGATTTAAATCTTTTTGAACTATTATTTTTGCTCCGCCAATTTTGACTAAAGGCATAGCATTAAAATATTGATGATTATCAACAGCATAAGGATAAGGAACAAAGATAGCAGCTATGCCCGCACAACATATTTCACTAACAGTTGATGCTCCTGAACGACATATTATTAAATCAGCTTTAGAATAAGCACTCGCTATATCATCAATAAAACTAACTACTTCTGCAGAAATACCTAAATTATCATACTGCGATTGAACAATTTTAGCATCTCCCCTGCCTACTTGATGTACGACATTCTTTAAATTAATCAATTTAGCACAACTAGAAGGAATAACTTCATTTAAAGCTTGTGCCCCTAAACTACCCCCTAAAATAAGAAGGTTAAGACCTCCATCCCTTACACTGTAACGCTCTTTAGGCAATGACATTTTAGTGATACTATCACGAATAGGATTCCCAACAATAATACTCTTTTTGGAAGCTAAAACATCAGGAAATGCAGTTAGTATTTTGGTAGCAAATTTAGATAAAATTTTGTTACTAAGACCAGGTATTGCATTTTGTTCATGAATGATAACCTTACATCTACTAAGCCAACCAGCAAAACACAAAGGAAAAGTAGCATAGCCACCAAAACCTACAATTAATTTTGGTTTATGTTTTCTAATAATTTTTATAGATTCTATTATAGCCCATAAAAGAATAAAAGGCATTTTTAATAAACGTAACACACCTTTATTGCGTAATCCAGAAATTTTTATTCTTTCTAATTTGAAACCATTTTTTGGAACTACATCGTTTTCTATCCCTATAGTTGCCCCTACCCAAATAATATTATATAGATTTTGGATTTTTAATTCTTCTGCAACAGATAATGCTGGAAACACATGCCCACCAGTTCCACCTGCTGTAATTAAAATAGTTTTCTTCATAATAAAGCTTATTTTATTTAATAACATTATTGTAACATTATTTAGAATAATATCATCTAACATAAAATTTTATATTTTTTAATATCTTATCTAATTATTTAAAATAAATAGCATAAAAAATTAAATAATTTACTAAAAATATTTTATTATAAATTATAATATTCTGATTTAATTGGGTTTTTTATTTGGTGTCGAAATTGTTACTTGTCAATTTTTTTTAAATATGTGATTATTCTGCCAAATAAAATAAATTTTAAGCGCGTATTTAAACTAATATTTTAATTTACATTTGTAATATTTTTTATTGCATTTTAATATTTAATTTTTAGGAGTATAAATATGAACTTACAAATATCACCAAGTTTTGAAAAATTATTAGCATTTTCTTCTATTCCTATAACAGCATATAAAAGCGCTAAGATTGCTTTAAATTATGAAAATGCTGTTGAAAAAAAATCTAACATACAAAAAATGCAAGACTGCTACCTAAGATTTACCAATCAAGAATTTTTAACATATGGTTATTTAAATGGATATTTATTTGGTTTAGGAAAAACAAAAGATATTCGGTATTCAGCTTTATATAAAGAGTTAATAAATCATGGTCAAGCAACAGAATGTGGTGTTTTGAGTAAAAATGGAAAAGAAGATATCCTTAATAATGCTAAACAAGCAATGCTATTTTCTAAACAAATTGATCAACTCACTTATGTAATCTCTCAAATTCCCGAAATAAAAGAACATAATGAAGATTTAACTTTTCTGTATTCTAAAAAAATGGAGCTCCAAAATAAATTACATAATTCTACTCAAAATTTTGAAGAAAATTGTATTTCTACAAATGCTCAACTGGCTCAAGATTTAGAAACTATTATCCTAAGAATTAATACTTCAGAATATTTTTTTAAAAAAACTATAGATAATATTGAAATTCTCCACCCAGCATTTGATAAAATGTTAGAGAATTTTTTTTCAAATAATAAATATTCGATTCAAGATTTAGTACATTTTTATGCATTTAAACACGAACTAGTTAGCAACGAGCCATTTAAAAAAGAAGTTTTTGAAGATATAAGTAAATATATTTTTAATACTAGCGTTGGTTCATTAAGCGCACGAATTTATATTGAATCAAAATATGGTCCTTTAATTGTCAACTTATTAGAAGCATCATTTTTAGGAAATATAGATAGCCACAAAAACTTATCTCAATATTTTCTACAAACAATCTTTAATCTTTTAAATAATTATAAACCTGATTTTAGTCTTAAAGCATTATGTATTAAAGAACACGAAAACCTACAAAATAAATATGCACAAAAATTTGCTCACGGTATGGGCTCGGCATTCACAGAGTCTTACCAATTAAATAATACTGGCTTACAAATAATAAATGATATTTTAGAATATTATAAAAATCTATCACAAATTAACATAGAAAACAGACACATGTTAATACCTTTTATTAACTTTGACTATCATGAACAGGAAACTCTCAAATGGAATTTAATTGGTGGTAAATTTGGCTCTAGAAAAAAGCTAGGCTTATTTCATAGAATAGATAAACAATTAATTAATTTTTCTCCAAAATGTGATAGTGAAATTTATGAACACTGTGATGGATTTAGTTCTTCTAGATTTAGATTAGATTTTATTAAAAATGATTTACCCTTTTTTCTCTCTACAATACCCGATAGAGAAACCTTTATATTAAAACCTAACCATAATTTTATTATTGAAAAAAATAAATTAGCAGAAATCGCTAAACGTTTAAAAATACATAATATTGACCAACAAGATAAATTTAATATAAATAACAGCAATAAAAATCAAATTAAATTACTGCTTGCTGAATTTAAATTACTTTTAGATAATACTCCAAATAAAGAAAAATTGGAATCATATTTTGAGCAATTATTGGGGGGGGGAAACTTCGAGATTTTTTTATCATATGCCCCAACTGAAAACTTTAATTT
>CAYZUJ010000021.1:4888-20504 GCA_964481375.1 uncultured Neisseria sp.
AAAAAATAAAGGTATTTTAAAATGATTTGGAACAAAAATGAACGAAAAAAAAATCAATCTAATTATAGATATTAGTAGTAATGATATTGATAATTATTTGAATAAATATAATGAGGCCTTAAATTATTTAACAGAAGCTATTAAAAATAGTCCTTTGTATGAAAATATACATCAAATATATAAAGATTTAAATAATTTAGACAAATTTATTAACTTTTATAATGAAATTAAAACAAAGAATGTAAATAATAATACTTATATTAATAAACTAGCTGACTGCCCTCATCTTTTATCATTAGGCGAAAATGCTATAGAAATAACCCGCAAATATGTTGAAGACATTTATAAATTATTTTCTGAATTACAACAAAAAATAGAAAACAAATTTTTACTATCAGAAAACGAAATAATAACTTACACGATTTTAAATATTTTATTTAGCTTTATAAATAATAATAAAATTATTGAATTTGTAAAATATTATTCTAAATTTGATAAAGATAATTTAACTAGTGACCATAAATTTCAATTACGTACAATTTATAAGAATCTTTCTGAAGAAGATAAATTATTACTAAATGATAATTTAAGAGCTTTAGGATCTGATACAGATAATATTACATGGGTTAATAATAAAAATATACTAAAAAATCAAAATCAAAAGTTTATGTTAAATACTATAATAGAAGATTTTAAAAAAGGTTTAGAAAGTTTTACCTATATCGATGCATCAATAAATGCTATTACTTCTTTTAATAAATTTAGAGTTATAACTCAATTAAAGAGTTTGATAAATATTTTACAAAATTTTGGCAAAATTGCTTTAATCAAACAAGAATTTGAAATATTAAATACAAAATGTTTTATAAAAATAAATCAAATTCTTGATGATTTATATAATAAAGAAGATAGTAAACAAGAAATTTTAAAGACTCATGATAAATTAAAAGAAATTAATACTTTACTAATTATACTTCTTAAAGGAGGTAACTTATCCCTCAAACCCCTTGGGATTGAAATTGAGCAAAGTATAATTTACAGATTACAAGATAGTTATAAAGAGTTATGCCAAATAGAATTTTCTTCAAAACTAAACAAATTACCATTTGGTTATCAAAATATTTTCTCTAATTTACCCCAAGAAGCTTCTGCTATACAAAAATTAACTCAAATAGTCGGTTGCTTTGTTTTAGGTGTTAATATAGAAGAATTTAGTTTAAATAATAAAGATAAAAAATTACAATTATATTATAAAACTATACTTCAAGATTTATATAGATTGCATAGTGATAAACTAAATAGTTTAAATACTATTTTTTATTTACATTTACAACTTAATAATAATTTTAATTTTTTTTATAACTCTACAGCGCAAAATGCTCCTAGAATTGCCAATACTATATCAATAATACATAAATTATTAAAAAATCATTTGCAAAATAACAAAATAAATCTTTTAGATTTCTCAGAAGAAGAAATAAATATTATAAAATCTTTAGGATTATATTCAAAAATTTCAAAAATTGCTATTGATGAAATTATTGGTATAATTAAAGATAGATTTGAAAATAACGAAGAAAACGATGACGTTGAAGATAAAACTAAAACATTTAATCTTATTTCTAATGATTCTAGCTTAATCAATTATATAGAAGATACTTCAACAATGATTCAAAGAATTAATCAAATTAAAATAGAATGCTTAAAAATTAATGATTCTTTTTCCAATAAACTTTTAATTATAAGTAACTATATCAATTCATTAAATGATCAAAAAACTAAAATAGAAAAAATGAATATAGATAAATTAGAGGATTTAAAACATTTAGCATTATATTTTAATAATGAAAATAATAAAATAAAAGAAAATGGGATCTTCACTTTAACCCTATCAAGCTCAATTATAAATAAACAAATTGAGCTATTTAATTTATGTTTTGAATCAATAAATAAATTAGATTCTGATAAAACTATATCTTATGATTACTCTTCATTATTTTCAAATAAAGATCTTTTAGAAAAAGTAAAAAATGAATTACAAGAAAATTGCTTAAATGGTTACAAATTTGAATTGTTTGATAATATTGCAGAACCAAATAAAGAAGATGAGTTTCTTAAAAACACAATAATAAATATCTGCAATAATAACCCTAATACTAGTTTAAATAATTTATTTGAAATAATCAAAAAATCTCATACAAATGAAATGTTAATAAAATATTATTTAAATCTCTTTAGTTATAACAAACTGGCTACGAAATTATCTACTTTTTATATTTCTCATTATTTCAAACTTAATGATATTAAAAATCTTTATAATAAAGCTCTTGATGCAATCATAAATATAAAAAAAATTGAAGTTAAAATTTATCCAATTTCAACTACAAGGGATAATTTTGTTGAAAAATTCCACGAAGCACATAAAAAATATCAGAATTATTTAATAAAAAGTACAGAAATATATAATAAATTTATTTTAGCATCAACTAACACTCCATTAAAAAAACATAATCTTAAAATTCTTAATAATGAATGGCAAACACGTAATATTGTTAGCCATGAATGGTTAATTAAAACCTTTGATATAATTGAAATTTTAGATAAAATCAAAGATAATGATATTCCGGAAATTCGAATAAAATTGCATATTGAAGCATTATTTGAATATATTAAAATGTTTTATCCGAATATATTCCATAATACAAATTTATCTTTTTTAAAAAATAATTTACTAAAAATGTTCTCTGATTATCCAAATGGTACTCAAAAAAACTTAAAAGATACTCAAAGCCAATTAGATAATTTAATAAATCAAATTAAAGAAAATCCTGAACCTTCTTTATGGGAAGCATTTATTAATTTTATAAAAAGTATATTTAATCAAGAAACATCTAAAAAAGAAATTCAACTAAATATTAAATCACAACTAGAATATCTAAATAATAAAATTTGGCCTTCTATATTCAATAATATTAATAAGATTATCCAAGAATATGAAGAAGATTTAAAAACTTTAGATAATTTTCTAAAAACTCCAAAGACAAATATAAAAATAATCGCACCAAGTTTTTTATCAGGTATTTATAGAGATTTTAAAGATGATGACTGCATTAAAGATGATGATTAATTAGATTTCTTTCGGAAACTGCTTGCCACTGAAGTTCATATCTGCTACCTCATCTTTATATTTAGTAGCTAGTTTACCAACAAATACCTGATTTATGCAACTTTGCGACAGAACCTTATCAACTTAATAAAGGATATTTTTTGAAAAGCTAGTTACAGATGTTGCTTCAATAAACTCATCTAATGTACAATTTATTTGATGACAAGAAGGAATTTTGATATTTTTGCCATTTAAACTTATATTTATATAATAATCTTTATTGTCTTTTTTAAATAAAATAAATTTCAAATCAGAAGCATAACTTGGCACGTGTGTTGCAGGTGCATGTAGAGAAGACAATATCCCCATTATTGTCGTATCATGACCAGAAAATAAAACATATTTTAATGGATTAGAATTATCATTAACAGCATGCTGTAAATAATCCACAATCACATTTAAAAGTTTACCGCGAGCAATAAGAGCTACTGGATACGATTTATATATTGTAACCATAGCCCAATTTGCTAAAGCCATAATCTCCTGAGCTTCTACTTCATCAATATTTTTTGGCAATGGTATCCCATGTAGTTTTCTAATATGTAAATTATCTCCTAAAGTAATAACATCTTGTAAATCTTTAATCTTAAACCCAGTTGCTTTATTCCAAATAATAAATTTATTCTTATACTGTTCGTTTTTCTCTTTCCACTCTTTTGTCGAATATACGTTATCATTCACTACTTTTTTAAAATCTGCATTTTTATGATGAATAAATAAAACTTCATTATTTTCTGAATCAGTATGGATTGGTATAGGTTGAAATGCATTAGGTAGTGCATAATTCCCATTTATTAATAACGGCCCTGATCCGGTGGGATATAAACCTAATAAAACTGACTGCGCACTCATTAAAGTTCTATTATAATCACTAGATCTTACATATAGGTTTTTAACTGAATATTTTGCCGGCAATAATTTGTTAATATACATTTTATTAAAAGACTGCCCTAATTTATATTCTTGATTCATACCAAGTGCTGTTAACTCTCCTAATCCTTCAGCCCAATTATGAGGGTCATTCGGAATCTCATTTATAGGAGTCCTGTCTCCATGCCTAATAACATCAATTGCAAAAATCATTTTATCTTTAGCAGTAACATTTGCTACAAAAAATAACCAAAATATTATCTTAAATATTCTTACATGCATTTTTATTTTCCTAAATTAATTAAGCTGATGGAACTTGCAAAATCTTTAACTCAAAAACAGGTAAAATACTAAAGCAATATTCAAAAATATCAGATTGAACCTGCTCAAATTTTTCTAAATTTACTTCTGTAGTATAAGCATATATTTCAACTGGCAAACCATAAACTCCTGAGTCTAAATGCCTAACTGTTATTAAATATTTTTTATTAATTTTGGGATATTTTTTCAAATAGTTTTGTATATAGATTCGAAATATCCCTAAATTTGTATATTCCTTATTTGGATTTTGCAAAATATATTCTCTAATTTCACTAAACTCTTGTAATTGCTCTAATAAAGCATTCGAACAAATTTTTATACTAGTAATATCTAAATTAAAGGAACGTTTAATCCTTCTGGCCATGGCTCTTTTCATCGGTTGCCAATTCTTTATCACTTCACTACTTAGTAAAAATGTCGGCATATTAGAAATAGAGTTATCATCATTTTTTATTTTAACTGAATTAATTGAAATATTTAATACTTCCCCATCAATACTATATTTATCAATAGTTATTCTATCTCCAACTCTTAAAATATTTTGTAATGCTACTTGAATACTTGCTACTATCCCTAATAATGTGTCTTTAAATACAAATAGCATTACTGCTGACACTGCACCAATTCCTGTCAATAAAGCCCATGGAGACATATTAAGAAAAAAAGCAATAATTAATATTAAACTAATTAGCCAAATAAACAAATTCAAAATTTTTAAATAACTATTAATTGGATGATAGCCTTTCACATTAACGAATTGTCGTTCATAATAAGCATTTAATAAATTAACTGCTCTAGTAATTATAAATACCGTCGTAATA
Organism: uncultured Neisseria sp.; assembly: GCA_964481375.1. GTDB lineage: Bacteria > Pseudomonadota > Gammaproteobacteria > Burkholderiales > UBA11063 > Aquella. Next base: position 10,067 of record CAYZUJ010000021.1, read on the forward strand.
AAAATATAAAGTTCAGCAAACTTATATAAAAATGCCACAAATATAATCTCAATATTATTATGAGGAGTAATTAATTGGCTACCCACTAAAATAACTATAGCTGCAATAAAGTGCGATAATATATTTAAAGATTTATCTTTTGCAATAAAATGTAAAAATTCAGAGTTAGTTTTTCTTAATAATATAAAATTAATAAACCGTACTACACCTTTCTTTATAATATATTGGGCAATAAAAGCTATAACAATTATTATCCATAAAACAACTAATATGCTCAATACTCTTAGTAAATAAACATTTCCAACAAATGGAGTTAAGTTACTATTTATTAAATCTTGTAACATAAATTTATCCAATTAAATTATTTTTTTTCTAATAAATCCCAACGTGTAATTTTTTCAATTAATTCTTCTTCAATTTTATTTATTCGCAACTGATAATTATATGCTTTATGTGGTTCTTTTTTATATATATCTTCATTTAATAAATTATTTTGCAACTCAGATAATTCAATCTCTAATTGTTTAATATTTTTAGGCAATTGCTCCAATTCTAATTTTTCTTTATAAGACAATTTGTTACTTATTCTTTTAGGTTTTTCGATATTTTCATTTAATATTTCTGTCTTTGTTTTATTTATATTATTTTTTGATAAATTATTTTTAGAGTTATATTGTAACCAATCTGAATATCCTCCATAAAATTGAAGGATTTGCCCATTACCTAAAAAAATATACGAATTAGTTACCACATTATCTAAAAAACTTCGATCATGACTAACTAAAAAAATTGTCCCATTATAATTTGCTAATAGTTCCTCTAATAATTCTAAAGTTTCAATATCTAAATCATTAGTTGGTTCATCTAAAACTAAAACATTAGCAGGTCGTGAAAATAATCTAGCTAAAAGTAACCTATTTCTCTCTCCACCAGATAAAGATTTAACTTGAGAACGAAATCGACTAGGAGCAAATAGAAACTGTTCCAGATAAGTAGAAATATGCATTTTATGACCATTAATTTCAACAAAATCTTGTCCTTGACTTACCACCTCTTGTATTGTGGCGTTTTCATCTAATTGCTCACGAAATTGATCAAAATACGCAATTTCAACTTTAGTACCAAATTTTATCTTTCCATTATTTGGCTTTAATTGCCCTAGTATCACTTTTAATAAAGTAGATTTACCCACTCCATTTGGACCAATTAATCCAATTTTATCTCCTTGCACTATAGTAGTGGTTAAATTTTTTATTATAGTACGGTTTTCAAAAAATACATTTATATTTTCTAAATCCGCAACAATTTTTCCAGAAGAGTTACTACTATCAATTCTAAAGTTTACATTACCAACTTTATCTCGTCTTTGACTTCTAATAATTCGTAACTGCTCCAACCTACGAACACGCCCCTCATTGCGAGTGCGCCTAGCCTCAATTCCTTTTCTAATCCAAATTTCTTCTTGTGCTAAAAATTTATCAAATTCTTGATTACTTTTTAATTCATCTTGAATCTGTTGCATCTTAGTTGTTTGGTATACTGAAAAATTACCTGGATAAGTATTTAATTTGCCTCTATCTAATTCTATAATTTTATTTACAGTCTTATCTAAAAAAGTTCTGTCATGAGTAATCAATAATACAGTACCTACAAAATTATTAATAATATTTTCTAACCATTTTACTGTATAAATATCTAAATGATTTGTTGGTTCATCTAAAAGTAAAACATCGGGGTTTACAACTAAGGCTTTAGCAATCGCTACTTTTTTCTTTATACCACCCGATAGACTACTAACTTTCTTAAAGCCTCTTAATTTTAATTCAGAAAGAGTTTTATCAATCAAATTCTTTACAGCCCAACCATTATGATAATCTAGCTGTTCTTGCAAAGTATTAAGTCTCTCTAAAGTAGTTTCTGTTTGGTCTAATTCTAATAAGTTTAAAGTTTTATAATAATCACTTATATAATTCTTTATTTCTCCAAGGCCTGAAAACACTTCTTCAAAAATAGTATTCTTAGGATTTAATTCTGGTTCTTGTGCAATATAAACAATTTTTAAACCATCAGCAATATAAACTCTACCATCATCTAATGGTAAAACTCCATATATAGCTTTAAGCAAAGAAGATTTTCCCGAACCATTTCGTCCAATTAAACCTATCTTTTCATTTTTTTCAATGCCAAAGCTAATTTTATCTAAAAGTAAATGATGCCCAAAAGCAATACTAGCTTTGTCAATGGTAATAATTGCCATAATAATTTATCTACTTATAAACAATTGCTGATACTGTAATAATATACTTTCTATTTGTAACTTATAATTTAAAGGATGCTTAAGCCAACTACACAAAAAAATTACTCTGTCATTTAAATAAAATAATCGCTCTAAATCTAACCTAGGAAGTAATGGATTAAATATATTATCATATTTTATAAAATATTTACCTCTTCCCTTCGCCACTTTTGCACAAGCTATATCACTTAACCATTTTAACATAAAATCTATAAAAAACTTAAAACTTACTATCTTGCCATTAAATTCTTTAGTTAAAGAAAAAATATTATTACAATTAGGCTCTACTAAAGTAGATATTAAAGACTCTAATTGTACCGGATTAATTTCTATCTCAAATAATGGATTATTATCATAATAATTTAACCAAAATTCATAATTTTGAATATTTGAATTTTTTATATAATTTAAAGCAGTATCAAAAGACGGCTGAGATAAAGTAAAAATATGACATCTACTTCTAATAGTTGGCAATAACTGATTAATATTATTTCCCAGAAGAATGAATAATGCATTCGCTGGCGGTTCTTCTATTATTTTTAATAATGCATTTGAACTATTAACATTAAGTAAGCTAAAATCATCAATTAAAATTATTTTATATTTTGAAATATGACTTGCTGTAGATAAAAAATTTATTGCATTTCTTATATCGCTAATATTAATAATTTTATTCTTTTTTTCATCGTCATATGCTGTTAAAAAATAAAAGTCAGGGTGTGAACCATTACATAAAAAAGTACAAGAAGGACATTTTTCACAAGCGTTTTTATTAACAGGATTATGACAAAGTAAAAACTTTATCCAACAAGATGCTAAATTGTGAATGCCAGAAGATTTATTTGAATCTTGTAGAACTAGAGCATTAGGTAACCTCTCTTTCAATCTAACTAAATTATCATAATCATTTTCTTGCCATGAATGTAAATGTAAATTAAACATTCTTAATCGTTCCTTATTTAACTAGGCTTAAAAAACTTATCTAAATAATTAATAATTATAGATTGAGTGTGATATATTGATTGGTTAGTTTGGATAACCTTTACACGATTTGGTTCATCAACAGCAATCTTATTATATGCTTTTTGAATTCTTTTAAAAAAATCTATAGATTCATTTTCTATACGGTCCTTATTTTTATTATTATTAATCCTTTTATTAGCTAATTCTATAGGTACATCAAATAAAAGTGTAAGATCAGGAGTGATTTTTGGTTCTAACAAAGAAAGCAAACTTAATACTTTCTCTACCCCTATATTCCGCCCTGCACCTTGATATGCTACTGATGAATCAATAAATCTATCGGCAATAACTGAAACTCCTTTTTCTAAGTTGGGTATAATCACATCTTTAATTAATTCTTGACGTGATGCAAACATTAAAAATAATTCTGTAACTCTATCTATATTTTTACCATATAAAATTAATTTTCTAATTTCTTCCCCAATCACTGTTCCACCTGGTTCTCTGGTAACTATTACTGCATATCCTTTATCTTGCAAATATTTTCTAATAAATTCTACATTTGTTGATTTTCCAGCTCCATCAATACCTTCTACAGAAATAAAAAAGGCTCTAGCTTTTTTATCATCATTTTTAAACTTTGCTTCTTTAGATAAATCTCTAATTTTCATCCTTTTTCTTCATCTCTTCATAAATAACAAAATCTTTTCTATTATCATCAACCTCTTGTGCTGATGTTTTTCTTAAATATTTATTAACTGCCCCTGCATGCTCACGATAAGTATTAGAAAACTTAGTCTTACCTGCCCCAATAGCTACAAAAAACAATATACGTGGTTTATCTAATGGTTGGCTTGCTGCTTTCAATGCATTTTCTGAAGGAATTGCAATAGGTGTTGGTGGTAAACCATAACGTGTATAAGTATTATAAGGTGTATCTGTTATAAAAATTTTATGTGCTGGCTTTCCCTTAGTATGACGAGCTCCATAAAATACTGCTGGATCATCTTGCAGTTTCATTCCTAACCTTAATCTATTGTTAAATACAGTAGATATTAAATACATATCTGAAGGAATTGCTGTTTCTTTTTGAATCAAACTTGCCATAATTAACATTTCATAAGGATTTTTATAATAACTATTTATAGTTCTTGATTCAAATAAACTACTCATTTTATTCTGCATTAATTTATATGCATTATGGTATATCTCAAAATCTGTTTGATTTGGTGCTATAAAATATGTAGATGGAAAAAATAACCCTTCTAAATTAGGTGCATCAATTTTTAAAACATTTTTTAAATCTTTATCGCTCATATTTAATGATAAATGCTGAATATTATCTAATTTATCGATAGAAGCTTTTAATTGCTCAAATGTCCAGCCCTCAACTATCATAAAACTTATTTTATCAGGTTTACCATTTGTTAAACGACGAATTAATCCCCACATTGAATATGCTTTATTTAAATTATATAACCCTGCTGTGATTTTTTTATCTTTTTGTAATAATCTTAGAAGCAATAAAAAAGCATTTTTACTTGAAATTAAATGATTTTCTTTTAAAGTAGCTGCTAATTGTGGAATATTTTGGTCTTTATTTACAATAAGCTGAAATCTATTATTGGGAAGATGGTGAGGGAAAAAAATTACATAACCAACATAAAATGCAATTATAATAAAGCCTAATAATAAGGCCTTTGATAGTAAACTTGTTTTTTTTAAATTAAAAATCATGTTAAAATTACAGCCTACAAATTTATGAATAAGCAATTTTAACATATTTTTAATAATAGGCTAAATTACAATGGAACAACAAAAAGTTAATGAGAATTTAAAAAACATTCTTAATGATATTTATGAGACCAATAACCACTACGTCAAAATGACTAATACTAAGATTAAAAAACCGGCAATTAGCCAAGCTCAACACCCTATTGCCGCGTTAGTTATGTGCTGCGATTCACGTGCCCATACGACATCTTTTACCTACAAACCAGAAAATAATTTTTTTATAGTTCGCAATATTGCCCATCAATATATTCTTAATCAAGGTAGCGTAAAATAATATTCATAAACAAATTGAAATATCTTTAAAAGATTTTGCAGACTTAGTTATGAATGGATTGCTTATTATTATTGGTATAATAATTGACTTAGATAATTCTGTTGGAGGTGGTTATGGTAAAATTACAGTTACTAACTATAATAATGTTTCTGATATGAATAAATTAAAAGAAATTGATTTAATTAAACTTTTTTTTGACTAAAGCAATCAAGGCATCTTTTGGAGGTTTTATGAGCTATGAACATAGCGTTTTAGCGCGTAAATGGCGGCCTAAAAAATTTAATGAATTAGTTGGGCAACAAATAAATATAACTATACTAAAAAATATAATTTCTAGTAAAAAATTACACCATGCTTATTTACTAACTGGTTCCAGAGGTGTGGGAAAAACAACAATTGCACGCATAATTGCTAAAGCTCTTAACTGCCTTAACTTAAAAGAAAGTGAACCTTGCACTACTTGTAAAAATTGTCTTGAGATTGACAGCGGAAAATTTATCGACGTTATTGAAGTGGATGCCGCGTCTAATACTGGCGTAGATAATGTTCGTGAAATAATTAACAATTCACAATACGCTCCAACACAAGGTCAATATAAAATATACATAATTGACGAAGTACACATGTTATCAAAACCAGCTTTTAATTCAATGTTAAAAACTCTTGAAGAGCCACCATCTCATATAATATTTATTTTAGCAACAACCGACCCACAAAAAATTCCAATTACAGTTTTATCCCGTACATTGCAATTAAAACTTAGAAATTTAACATCTCATGAAATTGCACAGCAGCTTAAGTTTATTTTAAAACAAGAATCTATAGATTTTGAAATATCTGCACTAGACATTATTGCTAATTGTGCTAAAGGTAGTATGCGTGACGCCTTATCTTTGCTTGATCAGACTATTGCTTATTCAGATAAACAAATTAAAGAAAATATTGTAAGACAAATGCTTGGGATAAGTGACGATTCAATTGTTTTTAAACTTTTAGATGCCATATGCACATTAAATGGAGAAAATTTAATTAATCTTTCTCAAACAATTTATCATGATGGTCATGATTTAGAAAATGTTCTACAAAACTTAAATAGAATATTATGTGAAATTAGTTTAATTCAACTCATTCCAAATAAGAAGAACGATGCTTTAAATATCTACGCTCAAAATATAGGGGTAAATGATATTCAATTATATTTTGAAATTACTAACCTTGCACTAGAACAGATAACTAAAACAGCAGATAAATACCCTATTTTTATTATGACAATGCTTAGAATGTTAGCATTTAATATTGGAGGGCATGAAAACCAAAAAGCCTTATTAAATTCAAACTATAATATAGAAGAACCTACTAAGACTAAAACTACTAATATTGTACCTACTCAAATAACAACTCACCAAGAAACTATAGAAAATCCCAAAAAAAATTTTGATGGTGACTGGTTTAAATTAATTGAAAATTTAAAACCTAAATTAGCTCATCTATACCCTTTTGTAGCTAATGCACAGTTAGTTGAATTTAAAAATGGTACGTTTGTAATACTAGTTGAAAGCGGATACAAAAGTAGTTTAAATAAGAAAGCTATCACAGAACTATCAAAAGTTTTTACTAACTTTTTTGAATATGATATTGAAATTAAAGTTGATTTTGCCAATAATCTTGATAATACTCTTAAAATAAAAATTAATACCGAAAAAACTGAGGCTCAGCTCTTAGCAAATGAAGCTATTAATAAAGATCTTAATTTAAATAAAATGATTGATCTATTTTCTGCTAAAATACTGCCTGAATCTATAAAACCACTTGTATGAATTATTTAATAGAAAAATGAAGGAATCGCAATGTTTGACAAAAGTCAATTAGCTAATTTAATGAAAAAAGCTCAAGAAATGCAAGAAAAATTTCAAGAAGCTCAAGAAGCTGTTGCTAAAATTGAAGTAATTGGTGAATCTGGAGCAGGAATGGTTAAAGTTACAATGACGGGAAAGCATGACATCAAAAAAGTAGAAATTGATAATTCAATTATGAATGATAAAGAGATGTTAGAAGATTTAGTTGCTGCAGCTATTAACGATGCTAATCGCAAAGTAGAAGCACAAAGTGCTGAAAAAATGAATGGGCTAACTGCAGGTATGCCAATGGGCGGCCTTGGTGGATTCAAATTACCATTTTAAAAATCAATGGTGGGTCTCCTTGCATTATTCACTACAAAACCTGGTCAGGTCGGGAACGAAGCAGCCATATGTAGATACACAAGTGCCAAGGGTTAGGATAATGTTAGTGCCAAGGGTCGGGCTCACCACCATTTTTCTCTTAATTATCAATTAAATCTTTAAGAACTACACCACTTAACATAACCCCAAATAATGCAGGCATATAACTAATAGTTCCATTTATTGGTCTTAACCCCATACCTCTAACTAATGGGGCCTTGCTATGTTCCTCAGAATAAACAACTTTTATTCCATTATTTATCCCTAATTTTCTTAACCTTAAACGGATCAACTTTGCTAGAGGGCATTTATGAGTTTTACTAATATCTGCTATTTTAACTTTTTCTATATCATAGCGATTCCCTGCTCCTTGACTAGAAACTATCTTGATCTTATTTTCATAACAATATTTTATTAATGATACCTTAGAATCAACTGTATCAATACAATCAATAACATAATCAACTCTAAGAGGAATAATTTTATCTACATTATTCTCATCAAGAAATTCTTTAATAGTATAAACATTACATTGAGGATTAATTAATTTGATTCGTTCCATAAATAATTCAACCTTAACCCTACCAACATCTGGCAAAAGGGCTATTAATTGTCTGTTAATATTAGTAATATCTACGGTATCATTATCAATAATTGTAATCTGCCCAATTCCAGCACGTACTAGCGCTTCAACTGCATAGCCGCCAACACCTCCAACACCTGCTATAAGTACATGCTTTTTGGTTAACTCATTTATTTTTGCATCATCAAGTAAAATAGAAGTACGATAAAATTGCTGTAACATTTAATTGCCTGTATAAAAAATCCCAAAACATAAAATAATATTAATAAAATAAAGAATTCCATTAAATATAAAATGCATAATTTTAACATTTCCTCGTTCAGCATGAATTTTTATCCATATTACTGCTAAAAAAGTGATAATTATTCCTACTAAATGTATCCACTTATTTAGTATCCAGTTATTAGATAATATTCCAACTATTGGCAATAAAACTCCTTGAAAAACAAGAGCACCACTTATATTGCTAATAGCTAAAGTATCCCTTTCCTGACGAAGCCAAATAATGCTATTTATTTTTTCTGGTAACTCTGTTGCAATTGGAATAATAATTAAAGATATTAAAAATGGAGAAATAAAATATGTTTTAGAAATGCCGTTTACCGATTCAATAAAAATCCTCGCAAAATAAATTAATAAAATCAAGGCAATTATTAACTGAATAACTATAGTAGTTTTATTTTTACTTAAACCTAAACGCTCAATAAATAATCTTTTCTCTGCTCTTATATATTGCCCCATTTTTGCCAATTTCGCAGAATCCCTAACTGTCAATAAAACATATAAAAAATAAGTTATTCCTAAAATAATTGCTATAAATATATTTAAAAAGCTATGAAATTTTAAATTTTGTAAAAAAGTTGTAAGGATTGCTAATGAATAACCAAATAAAAAAAATCTCAAATCTCTTATTAGCCCCTTGTATTCAACTATTAGCAATCCATTAAGTCCTCGTTTTTTTAATACTGATAATGCCATTATAAATAATGATAAAGTAGATAACATTAAGGGAGCTCCTAATATTGCCCCAATCCCAATTTCATTATTTGCATTCCCTTGTCGAAAACTAAAAATAGATAATATAGGAAAAATAGTTTCAGGTAAGGCTGTTCCAATTCCTGCAAATAATGAACCAGTTACGCCCTCAGAAATTTTTAACTTTTCCCCTAAATGCTCTAACGCATTACAAAATAGTATCGACATAGCAACAATTAATAATAAGCCAATTATTAACATGATAATATCCATAATCTATTCCTTATTATTTAGTTTTTCAAATACACAAATAGTATCTATTGAAATTTTAAATAGGTTTTTAAAAGCAACTGAAGCTTGTTCTACCAACATCCCTATCCCATTAACACAAACTACATCTGATTTAATTTTAAAGATTTTTTCATGAAATAATGTTAAAGATTTTTGATAACTAAGATCATAGCATAATGCCTGATTTTTAATATTTTGTGCAGTAAATAAATTAAGTAAATTATTTTCTTCTATATTTGGGGTTGTATTAATAATTAAATCATATTTCAATAAAACATTAAATTCATTTATCGCAAAATTATTTTTTAAATACTCAATTCTTTGTTTATTTCTCGCTAACACATCTACTGTATGTGGCTTTTGCTCTATTATATCTAATAAAATTGAATCTACTACAAATCCACTACCAATTATTAAAATATTTTTATTTTTCAAATTATATTTTTGATACAATTTTAGAGCTTTTATTAAGCCTATACCATCTGTGGTATCAGCAATTAATTCTCCTTCATCATTAATTTTAATAAAATTACTTGCCCTACAAAAATTAGCTCTACTAGTTCTATTTTTTACATTTAAATAAGCTAAATTTTTAAATGGACTAGTAATGTTAACAGCCAAACCCCCATTAGTAAAAAATTTCTCTAATACGATTGAAAATGTATCATTTGATGCCAAAATTTTTGAATATTCAATTTTAATATTCACTTGTTTTGCAAATAGATTAAAAATTTCTGGGGATAAACTATTTTTAACAGGATTACCAATAATCGCTAATTTGTACATTTAAAACCTTTTGAATAAAAGATAAATTATAAAATTATGAGTACAAATCTTAACATATTTTACAATATGCTCAATTTAAATCATTTTACTTCCCTTTCATTTTAGAACCTACCATTCGCAATATTATAAATTAATTTATAAGTTAACAAATACGATAATTTATTTTTTATAATTATTCATATTGTGTAAAAACGATAACATTAATTGTACTAATCTAGATTTAATCTGACATTCGATATAAAAATAAAGTAAAATAC
>CAYZUJ010000022.1:0-2735 GCA_964481375.1 uncultured Neisseria sp.
TTTGATAACAGTTACGATATTTAATATTAAGCTTTGATAATAGTTTATACCATATATCACTAACCTTATTACTATTTGCCCATTGCTTATTGGTATTCGGGTTATGAAATATGTAAATATCATTTTTAGTAAATATTTCTTGATTTTTTAATGCTTCTAATGCTTTAGGTAATAACACCAATGCTCTAATACCTGATTTAGTTTTTGTTCCTTTTTCAATATTACATACTTTAGCTCTACTAATATTAGCAACTGAACGCTCAAAATCAATATCAGTCCATTTTAATGCAATTAATTCACTTGTCCTTAATCCAGACCAGAAACCAAATTGAATAAGATTTTTAATTTGCCCATCAGTTGCATCTATTATTGTTTGTTTTTCAATTTCATTAAATGGTTCAACCTCAAATTTAGATTTTTTAGATACCACTTGTATCAGTTTATTTAATGCAATTTGTTCAACTGGGTTTTCTTTTATTAACCCATCATTAATTGCATCAGCAAACATATTACGTAACGGTGTCAAAAAATTGCGTATTGTTTTTGGTGTTGCATTAAGACTTGAAATCCATTCTCTAATAATAGGAGCAGTTATGTTATTTATACTATAATTACCAAACGCTGGAATTAATTGCCCATTAATTACCCTCCGGTATGAATCAACGGTCGATGGTGACATGTAGCCATTTTTAACCATCTTATTATAATTAATTAGTTGTTGTTCCAATAAAGTAATACAATAAATGACTTTTGATTCTTTAATGATTCCCACTCGTTTGGCTAATTTTGAATTTGGAAAATAGTCAGCATAGATAAAGTCATTGCGTGCTATTTTATTTAATATTTCAGCACGTAAATTAGCACAATACTTAAGATTTGATTTTGTTGCTTCTAATTTTAATGTTTCTCGACACCTTATACCCTTATACATAAATACAATTCTAATAGTATTCTCTCGAATTTCAATACCTGTAGGAGTTAAGATTGTTCGATCCATTTTTGGTATTCCTCAATATTTACATATAACATCTGATCTTTTGCTGTTTTTACGATTTTTTCACCCCATTTACCTTCATGGCGCTTTTTTCGAACAGCATTTTCAGTAATGCCAGTTAGTTTACTAAATTGATTAAGTTTAACCCATTTAATAGGGATTAATGGATTCAGCATAAAATTCCTTTTTAAAATATTTATCAATAAATGCTTGATACTACTGGAGTATTACACATTTATATAGTTTAGTCAATATATATTTTTAGTGGTTTTATTGTTTTAAAAAATATTGTACTTTTCTAATCATGATAAGAAAACTGTGAAAATAACAAAGGCGGTTTTAATAAGTATTAATAATATCATTGAATTATGATTTATATTGAGGAAACACTATATTTTACAATCAATACACAAAAAGCAGTTCAATAAAAATTATTATTTATAAAAAGAAATTATTGGTTTTTAAAAATTGCTTTGGCAGTGTAAAATAAAGATTTAAGACAAACGTTATTTAAATTTATTTAATGTTTTTTAGATTTTATCCTATTTTAAAATGGTATTTTTTCAAGAATATCAAAAAAATTAATTATTAATTTTTTCACTCCGTATATAATTTTTTTGCTTTATGTTTATTCATTTATAAGTCTATAAATTTTATTACAATGTTGTTACAGTAAGGTATAATAGTAACAATAGGTAAAATTAAAATATAATTATTTTTAAAAAATAAGCCTTATAAAGTATTAATATTTATTTAAGTTAATATAATAATTAGCAATGATTATAGCTTATAAATTAAATTTAAAATTCTGAAATTTTATCTTTAATGAATAGTTATATAAAATGAATATTTATAGTAGTTAAAATGTGATTTAATTATATTTTGTGAGAAAAATATTAAATTATAGGAAAGGAATGGTATATGAATATCAGAAAATGTAGCCAGTATCAGGATTATAAAAATGAATGATTTAAATGTTATTTCTGAACTATTAGATGCACCAATAGCATTTAATCCATCATTTGCAAGGATCGTAGGTAATAATTTAGCAGCTGGCATACTTCTGAGTCAATTATTTTATTGGGCTAAAGTTATGAATTTTAATGAATTTTATAAAATAAATGAAGAATTACAACAAGAATGCTTTTTAGGGCGTAGTGAATTTGAAAATGCACGAAAAAAGATTTTAAAGACTGGGGTCTTTACTACTACTAAAAAAGGTATTCCTTGTAGAACTTATTATCAAATAAATTTGAATGTCTTAATTGCTTTGCTTAGTAATCTAAAGTATATAAAAGTGGATAATCAGTCTGCAGAAAACCATCATATTAATAGGTTGGAATTTAGCAATCAAGAATACACTAATTTTTCATGCCAGAATGTTAAAAATAAGCAGGCTATTATAAATAACAAAGAATACTCACAGAATACTACAGAGATTACTTCAGATAATACAAGTGACACCCCCTTGCCCCCTAAAGGGGGGTTGTATAATAAAAACAAGAATGATAAATTTATTATAAAAGGAAAAACAAAATTTGCTAATAATAGAACTCAAGGAATATTATATTCATCACTCAAACCAGAATTCAACTATAATGGCTTTAATGAAGAGGAAATAATTGCAATTAAAAAATGGTTTGATTACAAAGAAGAAATAGAAAACCCATATAGAAGCCAAAGGCGGTTGAACGCATTACGTGCTACTTTATTAGAATTAAAAGAATCTAATGATGTGGTT